>CAMYIF010000139.1 GCA_947258415.1 uncultured Pseudomonadales bacterium | reverse complement strand
AATCAGTAAATCTGCATCTCCCTTCGACGCTGCCCGAATGGCTTGCCCCGTTCCGGCTGCCACCACGTAGACCTGGATGCCGGTTTTATTTTTGAACCGGTCCAGCAAGTGGGCAAGGATTCCCGAATTCTCCGTGGTGCTCGTTGATAACAGGGTTAACGAAGGTTGTGAGGCGCTAGTGGTTGACACCACGAGCAATGACAATAAAACGGAAATTAATACACGGAAGAATTTAACGTGTAGCATTACCTGGTCAAAACCTCTTTTTGCATGATTTCCCTGTCAATAAAAGCGGCCGCCCGGGAACTCGACGGGGCAGAAAAAAAATTTTCGCAGGATTGATGGGCGACAATTTCCCCTTCTTCAATATAAATAATTGTTTCACCCAAGCGTTGCGCCTGGGCAAGATTATGGGTACTCATGATTACCTGGGTTCCCTGCTCCCTGATCAGGGAAATCAGGCGCTCAACCCGTTCACAGGCATTTGGGTCCAGACTCGCTGTCGGCTCGTCAAGAAACAGTACTTCGGGTTTGTACGCCCAGGCGCGCGCCAGCGCCAACTGTTGCTGTTCCCCCCGGGATAGCAGGGTAGCTGTCCGGTTAGCCAGATGGTCCAGGTTGGCCCAGGCCAGAGCGTCCATAGCCTGTTCCAGGCGATGTTGTCTCGGTTGATGTTGCAAGGCGTAACTGATGTTTCTCAGGGCACTACGGCGCAGCATTACCGGGGACTGGAAGACCATGGTCTGCCGCGGTGGCTGATGTTGTTCGGTGTTCCAGCCCAGCTTACCGGTGGTTGGTTTTACCAAATTGTGGCATAACCGTAAAAACAGGCTTTTTCCTGCACCGTTCGGGCCCAATACCAGGGTAAAAGAATCGCGCAAGATATTGATATCAAGATTTTTCAGCAGGCGTTTACCGCCAATCTGGTATTCAACAGCCTTTAATGCCAGCAGGGTTTGAGCCACTAGAGCACCTCCCTTTGCCACCAGGTACTGGCCAGGTGGACCATGGCATTGACCAGCAGGGATATGCACAAAAGTACCAGCCCAAGTGCAATAGCCAGCTCCAGGTTACCTTTGCTTGTTTCCAATGCAACCGCCGTGGTCATTACTCGTGTCAAGTGGTCAATATTGCCACCGACAATCATTACCGCGCCAATTTCAGCGATAGCGCGGCCAAAACCTGCCAGCACTACGGTGGCCAGTGCTGCCCTGGTTTCCCAAAGTAATGTCAGCAAGGCGCCACTAAACTGCACCTGCAGAGAACGCAATTGTTCACCAATACGCTGCCATTCCAGGCGCAAGTGTTGGTTACTCAGGGCGATAACAATCGGTGTCACCAGTACGACCTGAGCAATAATCATGGCGGTAGGCGTGTACAACAAATTAAACACGCCCAGTGGACCGGTACGCGACAGCAACAGGTAAATGAACAAACCGACCACCACCGGTGGCATACTCATCAGGGTATTAACCAATACGATAATAAACTGCCGACCACGAAAATTTCGGACCGCCAGTAGCGCTCCCAGTGGGAAACCAATCAGCATGGATAAAGCCACCGCCGTGGTGCTGACACGAATAGACAGGCCGATTATCTCCCACAGATAGCTGTCCCCCTCAAAAAGCAACAGGAAGGAAGACAGCAACGAGGTCGTTTCAGCATTCATGGATTAAACAGATAACTCCTGATGCCAGTAGTTTACTATGGGAAATAGCGTCAGTGGCGGTACAAAAATGCCAGTGCGTCTAGGTTAACATTGAGCAACTAGGAATTTTTACGGGCTTTTAAGCGGGCGAGAAGGCTGGAGGTATCCCAACGATTCCCCCCCATGGCCTGCACGTCTGCATAGAACTGGTCAACCAGTTCGGCGACCGGCAAATGAACCCCGCTCCTTTTCGCCTGGTCGAAGGCATTGGCCAAATCCTTACGCATCCAGTCGACGGCGAAACCGAAATCATATTTACCCTTGAGCATGGTTTCCGAACGCTGTTCCATTTGCCAGGACTGGGCGGCGCCCTTGGAAATGACGTCGATTACAGCCATACCATCCAGGCCAACAGATTCGGCGAAATCCAGCCCTTCGGCGAGCGACTGGATAACCCCTGCAATACATATCTGGTTAACCATCTTGGTTAATTGCCCGCTACCTGCACTACCCATCAGGCTGACGGATTTAGCGTAAACCCGCATTAATGGCTCGGCGCGATCAAAAGCCGGTTGATCACCACCGACCATTATGGTTAATGTGCCTTTTTCTGCGCCGATCTGCCCCCCGGATACCGGTGCGTCAAGAAAGGAGACCTTCCGCTTAACTGCTTCTGAATAGAGTTGTTTCGCGATGGTTGCCGACGCCGACGTATGATCGACAAATACAGCCCCTGGCTTGCACCCTGAAAAAGCACCATCAGTGCCCAGGGTAACTTCCCGCAGGTGATTATCGTTACCCACGCAGGAAAATATAAAATCGGCATTTTTTGCCGCATCTGCAGGCGTATTCGCTGCCTGTCCTTGGTACTGTTCTCGCCAGCTTTCGGCCTTGCCGGGTGTCCGGTTATAAACGGTTACCTCGTGTCCGGCCGATGAAAGATGGCCTGCCATCGGGAATCCCATGACACCTAATCCAATGAATGCAACTTTCATAGAATGAAAACTCCCTGTTTTTTGAAGGTTTGTGGAAGAGGCTATCCGGTCAGAGAATTAATCGCTGATTGTATCTGTTCGAAGGTAAACCCGCGCTGAAGCAGGAAGCGCTTCTTTTTGACCTGTTGTTGATAACCGTCGTCCGGAAAATCACCGTATTTCTTGATGATAACCTTCTGCAGGCTGGTAATCCATGCCTCGCTTGATTCATCGAGGTAAGTATCTATCAGGGTTTGGTCGACACCGCGTTCGCGCAATTCATGCTTGATGCGGACCGGCCCGTAGCCCTTATTTTTCCTGGACAGGACAAAGGCTTCGCAATAACGCTGGTCGCTGAGCAGGTTTTCCTCGATAAGGCGATCCAGAGCGTCGTCCAGATCGCTCGGGTTTTCGACGCGCCCGCATAGCTTGTCAACAAGCTCCTTACGGCTGTGCTCCCGGCGAGCCAGCAAATCCATCGCGGCGCGCCGAATGTCGATGCTCCCTTCGAGTTTAGGCTGTTTCGGTTGCGACCGCTTCATCGTCACTTTCTGACTGGCTCGTGTTTTTTAGCAAGAGAGTGCGTATCTGCTTTTCGATTTCCTGGGCAATATCCGGGTTTTCCATTAAAAAGTTAGCCGCGTTTGCCTTGCCCTGGCCAATTTTATTACTCTGGTAGGCGTACCAGGCACCCGATTTATCGACCAAACCCTGCTGAACACCGAGGTCGATAATCTCGCCCAACCGGTTAATACCTTTGCCATACAGGATCTGGAATTCTGCCTTCTTGAAGGGTGGCGCCATCTTGTTCTTGACCACCTTCACGCGGGTCTCATTGCCGATAATCTCTTCGCCATCCTTGATGGCACCGATACGGCGAATATCCAGGCGTACAGAAGAATAGAATTTGAGTGCGTTGCCGCCCGTGGTTGTTTCCGGGCTACCAAACATCACGCCAATTTTCATACGAATCTGGTTGATGAAGATGACCATGCAGTTGGAGCGCTTCACGTTGCCGGTAATTTTACGCAATGCCTGCGACATCAGGCGCGCCTGCAGGCCCATATGAGAATCACCCATATCGCCTTCTATTTCGGCCTTTGGCGTTAATGCCGCAACCGAATCAATCACCAGGATATCAACGCCACCGGAACGCACCAGCATATCGGCGATTTCCAATGCCTGCTC
This sequence comes from uncultured Pseudomonadales bacterium, assembly GCA_947258415.1. Classification (GTDB taxonomy): domain Bacteria; phylum Pseudomonadota; class Gammaproteobacteria; order Pseudomonadales; family IMCC2047; genus CAMYIF01. Next base: position 3,747 of record CAMYIF010000139.1, on the reverse strand, counting down.
GCCCGTATCCGGTTGTGAAACCAGCAAATCATTAACATTTACACCAATCTTTTCGGCGTAACCCGGATCCAGCGCGTGCTCGGCGTCGATAAAGGCCGCCGTACCACCCTGCTTTTGGCATTCGGCAATCACCTGCAGGGTTAGTGTTGTCTTACCCGAGGATTCCGGACCGTATATTTCAACGATGCGTCCCTTGGGAAGCCCGCCAATACCCAATGCTATATCAAGACAAAGTGATCCGGTAGAAATCGCTGGCCAACTGACCTTCTCCTGGTCACCCATGCGCATCACCGAACCCTTGCCAAACTGACGGTCGATTTGCGACAAGGCCATGTCCAGTGCTTTTTGTTTGTTTTCGTTCATCTTTGTTCTCCATCTCGATTGGTGCATGGTGTGCCGGTTGCACGACCGTCGGTACTATATGTGTTACAAATATGTGTTATAAATCCATACTACTGTATATATGAACAGTATTATTCCACACTTCTGTTCAATCGCCTACCCTAAATTAAATTTTTTTAATTCGGGACATACGGGCAACCAAATCGGGGGCAAGGTGTGCAATTGACAGCTATCCTATTGGCCAGAATCTCAAATGTCTACACGCAGAACAAATAAAAACAAGCGACCGTGTGCCTGCCAATTTACCCGGCGATTAACTTGCGCAAACCTTCGAAAGCGGCTGTTACCGACGCCAGACGAATCGATTCGCGATCACCCTTAAAATGAAAACAGCGGGCCACCGGCTGTTTTTCCGGAACGATCCAGGCAATCCAAACGGTACCCACCGGTTTGTTCGCTGTGCCGCCATCCGGTCCGGCGATACCGGTCACCGAGATCGCCACCTGCGCATCGGCACGGTCCAGCGCGCCACGGGCCATTTCAATCGCCACCGGTTCGCTGACCGCGCCATGCTCGCTCAGGCTCGCCAGGTTAACCCCGAGCAGCTTGTGTTTCGATGAGTTTGAGTAGGTAACAAAGCTGCAATCAAACCAGTCGGAACTGCCCGCCAGGCTGGTAATCTGCTGGGCAAGCCATCCGCCGGTGCAGGATTCGGCCGTGGTCATTTTCAAACCGCGGGATAACAAATATGATTTGATATCANNCAGGGGAGTTATCTAACATTGGCGTGCTGCTCTTTTTTTAAATACAAGAACCCAACGAACAAAAGCACATTCACATGGGAGCCCAATGTAACTCAAGTGCTGTGACTTCACCAATCACCACTTGATCAAGGCTGTTTGGAATGACCGCCTTAAATGGTGACAGCGGAATTCGTCCTGCCATTATTTCGGCTTTTTCTTGCGGGTAAAGTGGCACCTTGTTGGGCTCGGCAAAGCCTATAGGAAAAATTGGAAAGTTGTTTTCTCTATAGTATTTATCAGTAGCGCCCAATACGTGTAGAAGCTCGTGAGTGATAACCACATTATTCGATGTTTGATACCGACTATTTGCATATACATTGACCAAACCGATCATTCCCTTCTCAAGCCCCACGGAGTGATCGACTTGCGAGTATTTAGATGGATCGAAAAAAACAACGAACATGTCAATATCTGTATTCGGACCAGCACCAATTAATGACCAGTTCGCCCAGATTCGAAATGCAGTACTCCAATATAAATTACTCAGTATATTTCCATCACCGGGTAATTTTGGCGGTCTTGAAAAAAGCTCATTGGCCAAACGAAGAGCTATTTTCGGGTCGTCTCCCATACCGTGCCTTTCGGCTTCCCTGTTAATAAACGTGGCGATATCCTCAACGTCTTCTGCCTGAAGAGCGTTTATATATTCTGCTGTTGTTGTTGATCCATCCCCATTGATCGGAATTATCTGTACTGATATCGGTTCTTCCCATGAAACAACCTTCAGGTGGGTATACAAACTATGGAGTGCGACGGCCAAAAGAATGAGTAGTAAAACCAGGTAACGCACATATCGCTTTTTATCTGCCATTATGAGTCCTGTTTATGGCTCATCTGCCTGAATTAATACCTGGCTGGTGAAAGCGCCTTTCATCGTCAATCATTCTGGGTCGTATCTTATTTATTTGGTATTGCTCATCAGTCCGCGCACGGCGGCGGGAATATCGGCAGGTAATACTACCAACTTGGAATTGGGTGATTTGGACATATCGCGTATTGCCTCGACGTATTTCTCGCCCAGCAGGTACATGGCGGGCAACTCTTTGTCCTGGATCGCCTCATTGACCTTGGTTAATGCTTCTTTGGTCGCCTCGGCGAGTACCACTTTCGCTTCAGCGTCACGCCGCGATGCCTCAAGACGCCCATCGGCTTCAAGAATGGCGGCGGTTTTTTCACCGTCTGCGCGGGTGACGGTAGCGCGGCGCTGACGCTCGGCTGCGGCCTGCTCTTCCATGGCCTGCTGCATGGTACCCGATGGATTAATATCCTGGATCTCGACGGTCTTGAGGGTAATACCCCAATCGGCGATATCATCGGAAATAGATGCCTTTAGTTTTGCCTTGATCCGGTCGCGCGATGACAGGGCATCGTCCAGCGCCATTTCACCAACAATCGAACGAAGCGATGTCTGCACCAGGGTGCGTATCGCCAGTTCGTAATCCTCGACACCATAAACGGCCTTTTCCGGCGAGACGATATTGATATAGGCCACCGCGTTGGCGATGATCACCACGTTATCCAGGGTAATGACTTCCTGTGAGGGGATGTCGAGCACGATATCCTTGGTGGTCACCCTGTGTGAAACGGTATCGATAAAGGGAACAATAAGGTTTAGCCCGGGATTTAGCGAGGAATGATATTTCCCCAGCCTTTGAACCACCCATTTCGAGCCCTGGGGTACCAGCCTGATGCCCTTGAGCAGGGTAAGCAGTACCAGTACGAAAAAAGCGATAACTACATATAGATCCATAACTTTACTCCGACAATAACTAACTGGACGACTAGCCCGATCTGGTAACGATTAGGGTGTTACCCGATATTTCTTTTATACAAACCCGATCCCCTACCTTGACATCACTTTCACAGATAAAATCCCACTCGTCATTGCCGAGAATCGGTGTGGTAAAGCGCACCTGGCCCCGACTGTGCCCGGTTGGCGTCTTGATTACCAGGCCGATCTCGCCAATGGCGGCATCCCGGCTGATTCCGGCACTGGTGCGGTCGATCATCCTGGGCTTGAGGTATTTAAACCAAAGGACGGTAAAGACTACGGAGGATAATGTCCAGATCAGAATTTGCGCGGTAATGCTTAGCTTGACCACCAGCATGAGTACCCCGACGACCAACGCACCCAGGCCAAACCAGAGAATGGTGAAACTGGGAACAAAGATCTCCCCGGCAATTAACAGCATGCCCAAAATAAACCAGTGCCAGTATAAAAGCTCAATATCCCTACCCTCTCCATAAATAAAAATACCAAACGACCTTTACCCTCTAACTTTGCGGGCATTTAATAATGTTAAGTATATAAATTCAACCAGGCAGGCTGGATATTACAGTAAAGCCAAAATATAGAAAGAATAAAGGTCTTTTCGATCGAAACTGGTTGCCAGTGTCCGGCTCATTGATAACAGAAATATTATCCTGACGACAATGGTGTATTTTCATATTGGCCCTGGTCAGTTACAGTCTCCATTTACCAAAATATGACCAAAACCGGATATCAATAAATGACGTTCTTCCCTCAATATTTGCAATGAAAGAAAATACCCTGACCAATACCGGCAAAGATATACCTCCGGCGAATGACTCCAAAGCCGAG
>CAMYIF010000138.1:640-5719 GCA_947258415.1 uncultured Pseudomonadales bacterium | reverse complement strand
ATCAGAAGATTGATCTAATCGTTGGCATTGCCAACGCGGCCAAAATACCAATGACGGCGCCGAGCACTATGCGACTGCTACGTCTGCCAATAGTAGGTGCAAAAGCTGCCAAAACGCCGCAAACAGTGGCATAAAAAATCATGCTTACAAGATCCATGGGATTAGCATCTCCAACCTGTAATGGATTAATAAAGATCGGTAATTCGTATTCTCAACAGCTTACGCATTTTCTGTTATGGATTATGCGTCAGATGGCAACAAGATAAAACGGATGAGATGATTTTAATGGAATCTGTCCATTTACGAAGATTTCAAGGATGGCGTAAAACCTGAATGGTTATTGCGATTACCCGGGTATTACCAGGCCGATTATTCGCTACCGAAGTATTTCCAGCCTTTCTCCTTGTAGTACCTGGCCGCACCAGCATGAATTGGTGCACTTAAACCATCGTTGATCATTGATTCGACTGTCAGTTGTTCATATACGACATTCAGGCGCTTGAATTGATTCAGGTTTTCAAAAACCGTTTTGGTCAGTTCGTAGATTGTTTTCTCGTCGACATCCGATGAAGTAACGAAGGTCGCTTTTGGACCAAAAGTTTTAATATCTCCGTCGGTACCGGCGTAGGTTCCACCAGGAATTATCGAATAGGCATAATAAGGGTACCTGGCAACAAGCGAGTCAATTTCAAGACCATGAACCGGGATTAACCTGACTGCACAGGTCGCCGTCGCATCCTTGATGCTTGTATTCGGGTGACCAGTCGTTAATACAAACACATCCAGTTTGTTATCACACAGTGCCTGGCCCTGTTCCGAGCTTTTCAATTCACTGGCAAATTTGAAAGTTTCTTTAGTCCAGCCCTTGGCTTCCATGATGACTTCCATGGTGCCGCGTTGACCCGATCCGGGGTTACCAACATTGACACGTTCGCCGACAAGATCATTCAGTAGCTTGATGCTTGAATTGGCGCGCACCAGCAGGGCCAAAGGCTCAGCATGTACAGAAAAAACCGAGCGCAAATTTGTGTATGGGCCGTCATCGGCAAATTTTGAAGTTCCATGATAGGCATGGTATTGCCAGTCCGACTGGACAACGCCCATATTCAGACCGCCGGATTTAATGGATTTGATGTTGGCAATCGAACCGCCGGTGGACGGTGACGAGCAACGAAGCTTGTGGGTTTCCGTATTCTGGTTGACTATCTTGCAGATCGACTGGCCGGTGACGAAGTACATACCGGTTTGCGCACCCGTACCTATAGCAATGTGTTTTAATTCGCCGGCAACAACAGGAGTCATTGGCGTCACTGCCAAAACGCCCGACGCCAGGGCTCCGAGCAGGCAGGCTACAAATTTTGTAAGACCTGGCATTTATAACTCCCTTGTTGCATTTATAAAATGACAAATATTTGCGTAGACAATAAACCTTGCTGGCTTTTAGGCCGTCATGGATAACATTCGTCACAGCCCCATATACCTTAAGTATAGGCAAAACATGGGCATGAAAAAAATTTTATTGCATGCTAATCGTATCAGTTTTCAGAAACAGTTTTACCGAATGATTCAATTGCCGGCAATCAAATCCTTGCAGACAGACAGACCAACACTACCAACTGTATGCAGGAAAACTACATTATCATCCCTGTTAAAATATCCCTGGCTATTCAGTCCGATCAAACTCGCCATACCCTTGCCCGAATAAACAGGGCCCGGGAGAATAGCCCAGGTTCGAGCGCATCACTCTTGCCAACTACCAGCCCTCCCCGGGTTTCAGAAAAGCCAACATGCCGAAAACAGTGGCATAAAAAATCATGCTTGCAAGATCCAGGGGATTAGCTTCTCCAACCTGTAAGGGGTTAGTAAGGATCGATAATTCGTATTCCTAACAGCTTACGCATTTTCTGATAGGGATTATGCGTGAGATGGGAACAAGATAAAACGGGAGAGATGATTTTAAGAAAAAACTGTCCACGCCCGAAAAGATCGGGCATGGACAGAAATTTATCAGTTCTGAGCTTGGTTCAAATATGACTCAAGCACGTGTTACAGGTTACTCATTTGTAAACAAGGCATTAGCTACCGAAATATTTCCAGCCTTTCTCTTTGTAGTATTTGGCCGCACCATCATGAACAGGCGCAGTCAATCCTTCATTTATCATTGATTCTGGTGTCAGCTCGGCAAAGATAACATTGATACGCTTAAAACGCTCCAGGTTTTCAAAAACAGCTTTGGTTATCTCGTATATCACATTCTCATCGACATCAGATGAAGAAACAAACGTGGCTTTCGGACCAAACGATTTAACGTCTTCATCGGTACCATTGTAGGTGCCACCAGGAATCAATGAATATGCATAGTAAGAATACTTGTTAACTAACGCATCGATGTCCTCACCATCAACTGGAATCACTTTAACGGCACAACTCGCTGCTGCTTCCTTGATGGCCGCACTCGGGTGTCCGGTAGTCAACACAAACGCATCCAGCTTGTTATCACACAACGCCTGACCATGTTCCGAGCTTTTTAATTCACCGGCGAGTTTGAAAGTTCCTTTAGTCCAGCCCTTGACATTCATGATCTCTTCCATGGTACCGCGTTGACCGGAACCCGGGTTGCCGATATTGACGCGTTTGCCTGGAAGGTCATTCAGGTGATTGATGCCCGAATCGGCGCGTGCTATCAGGCCCATTGGCTCACCGTTTACAGAGAATACCGAACGCAGTTTTGGGTAAGCGCCGTCGCTGGCAAATTTTGATGTGCCGTTATACGCATGATAATGCCAGTCAGATTGCACTACGCCCATATCCAGGCCGTCGGATTTGATGGAATTGAGGTTGGCAATCGAGCCACCCGTGGAGGGGGCAGAACAACGTAAATTGTGTATCTTGGAATCGCGGTTAACCATCTTGCAGATCGACTGACCAGTCACAAAATACGTACCGGTTTGACCGCCCGTACCTATAGAGATGTGTGTTAATTCAGCGGCAACAGCAGGGGACATCGCAGCGGCTGTAACAACACCCGTTGCCAAAGCTCCGAGAAAACCCGGCTTTAGTTTTGAAACATTCAACATGTGCGGCTCCTTTGTTTACTATTTTTTTAAAGTGAGTAAAAAGCTGTACGAGTCAAGAATTTCAGATGCCCGGTTTTTTAAATACCCGCAAGCATCGCAGAATCCTGCTTCCCTTGGAATAGTAGAAACTAATGTTTAAAAGTTTTTATTTTGGTGCTGCACCAGTTAATACCAGCGCAATTTTCTCTTTCCCTGGAAAGATTAAGATACAGCTTAACATAAATTATTCTAGTGAGCGCCCTTATCTGGGGCAGACAAGGTTATTTAATTAATTAAAATCCGGGCAATCAATTGGCAAAATCGATTGTATATTTTAATAGGGATTATGCGTAAGAAGGTAAGGTTATAAAACGGAAAGTAGATGACTTTAATGAAATTTACCTGTACCTCAATTGATAAGGTAAAGGCAGTTATCTATCAACAAAGCTCTGACAAAAAACTGTAGAAAAAACCGACGGCACGGCACTGAGGCCAAGAACCGAAATTAACAAAGCGGGGAAGAAATAACTTCCCCGCTCGTTTCTATAAAACATGCACCTTGTTCAGGTTCGAATCATCCTTATGGCTTGAAGTACGACCAGCCTTTTTCATCATAATATTTGGCAGCACCAGGATGAATAGGCGCGCTCAATCCATCGTTGATCATGCCTTCTGGCGTCAGAGTGGCAAACGCAGGGTTCAGACGTTTGAAACGATCCAGGTTATCAAAGACCGCTTTTGTCAGCTCGTAGACCGTTTTCTCATCGACGTCAGCAGAGGTAACAAAGGTCGCTTTAGGTCCAAATGTTTTAACATCTTCATCGGTACCAGTATACGTGCCGCCTGGAATCGGTGAGTAGGCATAGTATGGAAATTTTGCAACCAGATCATCGATCGGTCCGCCTTCAACAGGAACCACTTTCACGTCACAAGTTGCCGCAGACTCCTTGATGCTTGCATTTGGGTGACCCGTTGTCAGAACAAAGGCATCAATCTTGTTATCACACAGCGCCTGGCCATGCTCTGAGCTTTTCAGCTCACCTGCTAGACTGAAGGTTTCTTTTGTCCAGCCCTTGGCTTCCATGATGACTTCCATGGTGCCACGCTGTCCTGAACCGGGGCTGCCGATATTGACGCGTTTGCCCGGAAGATCATTGAGGTGTTTGATGCCGGAATCAGCACGTGCGACCAGAGCCAGTGGCTCACCGTGTACGGAGAACACAGAACGCAGTTTTGGAAAGGGTCCTGAGTCTTCAAACTTAGACGTACCGTTAAGTGCATGGTACTGCCAGTCAGACTGGGCAACACCCATTTCTGAGTTACCGGCTTTGATTTCGTTGATGTTTGCAATAGAACCACCGGTTGATGGTGCATTACAACGGAGATTGTGATCCTTGGTGCCGCGGTTAACCATCTTACAGATCGACTGACCTACAACATAGTAAACACCGGTTTGACCACCTGTACCAACACTGATGAACTTGGTGTCGGCAACCGCCGGGCTCATCGCCGCAGCAGATAAAATACCCGTGGCTAGAACACCAGGCAGGCTGGGTTTGGATTTTAAAAAACTTAACATTGTGCCATTCCTCTTTACTTAGAATTTTAAAAGCTAGTTTAAAGTTTGTACGAACAGGCAGTATAAATACCCTGTTTAATTATCTACAAAAATAATTGCAGACCAGGGCAAACTCAGGGTTCGCACAAACCGGTAATAAAGTATTATTTTGTTGGCTCCGCACCCTAAAAATGCAGTGCAGCCTGTATACATCCCTATAACACAAAGAGCACTGACTATATCGAATTGCTACAATTAGTGCTCTCATCAGTGATTAGACACGTGATAATAAAATAATTCAAATATTTGCAATCATATCTTTATAGGCAAACAGGCCCAAACTACCGCCAGTGTGCAGGAAGACAACATTATCACTCTTTTTAAAACGTCCCTGGCGAACCAGACCGATTAAACCCGCCATGCCCTTACCCGAATAAACAGGGTCAAGAAGAATAGCCTCGGTCC
>CAMYIF010000138.1:0-615 GCA_947258415.1 uncultured Pseudomonadales bacterium | reverse complement strand
GTATAAGCGTCATCCACAATGATGTCGTCTTTGGTAATGGAGCCATCTGGCAAGCCAACAAGTTTTGCCGTAGCACAAGTCGTTTTGTAAACATTATCAATTTGGGCCGCTTTAGGTGCTTTTACACTTATTCCAATAATAGGGATTCCCAATGGTCCGCTCATACCGACGGCGAGCCCTGCCTGGGTTCCTGAGCTACCTGAGCCCGTAACAAGATGGTCGAGATTTAAATACATGCCATTAGCCTGGGCCATCAATTCGGTGGCGCAGTTGACATAGCCCAAAGCTCCAATGGCGTTGGAACCGCCACCCGGTATGAAGTAAGCCTTTTTGCCCTGTTTGCATAGATCATCGGTATATTTTTGGCCCAACGCATTCATATCCTGGCCGGTTTCGTGGTAGCTCATCGTGGCACCGAATAGCTGGTTTATCAGGACATTGCCTTGCTGCTCATAGTCTTCTCCCATTACATCGGTAGTCACCCGGCGTTCGAGCAAGATATGGCATTCCAATCCGCCTGCTACCTGGCAGGCTGCTGCGGTTTGACGTCCATGATTGGTCTGTGTTGCACCCTGGGTAACAATGGTATCGGCGCCCTTGGCAAGTGCGTCGCCA
>CAMYIF010000137.1 GCA_947258415.1 uncultured Pseudomonadales bacterium | reverse complement strand
CAGCTGGATCGTTTCCTGATGTACGTGACTATCGACTACCCGGATATAGAAGCCGAGCGAAGTATCCTGAAACTGGTGCGCCGTGAGTCGCATCTTTCTCCGGCCACCGGCACGGGAAATAACCAGGCAACATCTGCTGGCACCCGCATTTCCGAGGCCAGTATTTTTGCTGCCAGGGAAGAAGTGCTGAATATGCATATGGCCGAATCTGTCGAGGAGTATATCGTGCAACTGGTTATGGCAACACGCCAACCCTCGGCCTACAATGCCGAACTTGCCGGCTGGATAGAATACGGTGCCAGCCCGCGTGCCACTATTTCACTCGATCGGTGTTCCAGAAGCCTGGCCTGGCTGAGGGGCAAGGATTTTGTATCCCCCGGCGATGTCCAGTCTGTGATCCACGACGTTGTCCGGCACAGGATTATCCTGAGTTTTGAAGCAGAGGCAAAAGGCATCACCAGAGATCAAGTGATCAATAACCTGCTGGACTCGGTACCGGCACCCTGAACGGAAGCTGACCAGAATGCCTATTAAAGAAAGCAATCAACAGGCAAATGCGCAGGGTGTGTACGCGGATTTGCACGACCTGCTGCGCTGCCGGTTACTGGCCAGGGAACTGAACCTGAGCAAGCAACGCAAGATTCTTGCTTCGCAGGCCGGGGCACACGTATCGAGATTCCGTGGAAGAGGCGTAGATTTTTCAGAAGTGCGTGCCTACCAGAGTGGCGACGACATACGTTCTATTGACTGGCGCGTCACCGCCCGTACGGGGAAGCCGCACACGAAACTGTATTCGGAAGAACGCGAACGTCCTGCCCTGGTTATTCTGGACCAGTCCAGATCCATGTTTTTCGGCAGCCATGAAGCCTTCAAGTCGGTACGCGCAGCCCAGGCTGCGGCCCTGCTAAGCTGGGCTGCATTGTCCAGGGGTGATCGGGTCGGGGGTATCGTTTTCTCTGACAATAAGCAGAACGAAATTCGACCCAGGCGCAGTCACCATAATGTCCTGCACCTTATCGAAACCGTCCTGTCGTTCAACCATGCATTGAACAGGAACACAGGCCGAACTGACGCAAGCTCAGACATTAACATGCTTTCTGTAAGCCTGAACCACGCACGCAGAACGACCAGGCCGGGTAGCGAGCTTTTTATCATCAGCGACTTCATGGGTTTCGATGACACCAGCCGCCAGCACCTCTACCAGCTTTCAAGGCACAATGATTTAGTCTGCATCAAGGTCTTCGACAGGCTCGAAGCGCACCCGCCCAAACCGGGACTCTACACTCTGACAGACGGCGAACAAAAGACCACCTTTAACCTGTTTGACAAACAAACCAGAAGCAATTACGAGAAGCTGTTTAAACGTCGCACGAGACAACTCAGAGACCAGCTTGAACAAATGAAGATACCGCTGGTACCACTGGCAACCGATCAGTTACCTTTGCGAGCCTTGCAAACTGGCCTGGGTATACGCGGCAGAACAGGATAATGCAAACTTCTCTACCCGCTCAAAATTCAACAGCAATGGACCCATTGAGTCAATTAAAAGATATCCATTTGCCCGAACCGGTCTCTATCTGGCCACCGGCACCCGGCTGGTGGTTACTGGCTGCTGCTGCGCTCATCATTACCCTGTTTTCTGTTATCAGAATAACTTCATGGTACCGGAAAAATGCCTACCGTAGACTGGCAGAGGTGCAACTGGACGCGCTTGATAAAAGCTATAAACAACATGAAGATTGCATTATTTATGCATGTGATATCAATCGCTTATTAAAGCAAGTTGCAGTAACTTATTATGACAGGGAATGCGTTTCCCGCCTGTCCGGAAAACAATGGCTTGAGTTTCTCGACCGGACCGGAAATACCAGAAATTTTACCGAAGGCGCGGGACAATTACTCGAATCGGCCCAGTACCGGAAAACAGGCAGCTTTGAGGTTGCCGGCCTCGGGCGTTGTTGTCGACAATGGTTGAAAGAACATGCTTGAACTGATATGGCCCTGGGCATTCCTGCTGCTGCCGCTCCCCCTGCTGGCTTACTTTTTTTTGCCCCCGGCAGCAAAGGAAGAGGCCGCGTTACTGGCCCCGTTTTACCAGCAACTGGTGGCCAGCAGTAATGCTCAATTGCCCATGAAAAACAAGGTGAAGAATCGATTTAACCCTATCCTGTGGCTGGCGGTTACCACCTGGATTTTGATCGTAACGGCGACATCACAACCCAGATGGGTCGGTGAACCAGTGAACCTGCCAACCAGTGGTCGGGACCTGATGCTGGCGGTCGATATATCCGGGAGTATGAAGGTCGAAGACTTACAGCTTGAAAACCGGCCGGTGTCGCGACTCGAAGTGGTCAAGAAAGTGGTAGCCGATTTCGTGGAACGACGAAAAGGTGATCGCATCGGCTTGATCCTGTTTGGTACAAACGCGTATTTACAGGTACCCCTGACCTTCGATCGCACTACGGTCAAAACCCTGCTCGAGGAGGCTCAAATTGGTTTTGCCGGGGAGCAGACTGCCATAGGCAATGCCATTGGCCTGGCGGTCAAACGCTTGCGCAATCGTCCGGAAAACAGCCGCTTGCTAATCCTGTTAACCGATGGCGCCAATACTGCGGGAGAAATAGAACCCTTGAAGGCTGCCGAAATAGCGGTCCGGGAAAGCATAAAAATACATACCGTTGGTGTCGGTGCCAACGAGATGATCACGCCCGGCCTGTTTGGCGGTTCCTTTGGTTCACGCCGGATAAACCCGTCGGCAGACCTTGACGAAACCACCCTGAAAGAAATCGCAGGCAAAACAAATGGACGCTATTTTCGCGCACACAGTACCGGGCAGCTTGAGCAAATCTACGCCCTGCTCGACCAGCTTGAGCCCATCCGGCAGGAGGACGAGTTATTTACCCCGAAGCGCTCTCTCTATATCTGGCCTCTGGCGCTGGCACTGTTGCTTTCGATGACAATCATCGCTATCAGGCTTTACCCTGCGTGGCACAAACGGATCCCTGCCTTGGCTAAAAGAGAGGTTGCCGATGCCCGGGGTTGATTCGCTGTTAAGCGACTTTCATTTTCTCAGGCCGCTGTGGCTGCTCGGGCTATTGTTACTGCCCGCCGTCTATTTGCTGAGTCGCCAGGTTATGAATATATCCAGTTGGCGACGAGTCATTGACCCTCGACTGCTTGGCCACCTGCTGGAAGATGGCGCGACCAAAACCCGGCGATACCCGGTCTACCTGTTATTAATAGCACTGATGTTGGCGTTTATATCACTGGCCGGTCCCGTCTGGGAAAAAATACCCCGCCCCGTTCACAAGGAAGATAACGACCGATGTGAAACCGTCCCGCCTGGTGACCGCCAAACACAAGCTCATCGATATTCTGGACCGGCGCAAGCAGGGCCAAACCGGGTTAATCGTTTACGCGGGAGACGCACACATCGTATCACCGCTTACCGATGATACGGATACCATCAAGGCCCTGGTCCCGGCCTTATCTCCGTTAATCATGCCGGCGATGGGCAGCCGGGTAGATACTGCAACACAGTTGGCGAACCGCCTATTGAAAGACGCCGGGGTCAGCCATGGCCGTGTCTTGCTGATGACTGACGGGCTGCAAGCAAAGAGGATAGATGCCATCACCGACAATCTGTCGGCTCATTCCCTGTCGATTCTTGCATTCGGCACGGAAGACGGCGGACCCATTCCATTACCAAAACAGGGCTTTTTAAAACAGCAGGGGGACATTGTCATTGCCAGGCTTGACATGGCACCAATACAGGCCCTGGCCAGAGCCGGCAAAGCACGACTCTCCCGTGCGCAAATAACCGATAATGACATTAATTATTTACTGGAACCCGGTGCTTTCGACCTGGAATTTAACCGCTCAACGCGACAGGTCGATCGGCAATTCGACCAATGGCACGAGACCGGCCCCTGGTTATTGCTGGGTATTTTGCCACTGGCTGCACTGGCATTTCGGCGTGGCTGGTTGCTGGGCGTTGTTTTACTGGTAATGATCCAGCCACCACCGGCGTTAGCCACGGACAACCGGTCATTCTGGAATGACCTCTGGCGAACCCCTGATCAGCAGGGCCAACAGGCATTTTCCGAGGGTCAGCATAGCCAGGCGTCCGAACTGTTTAAATCGCCCCTCTGGAAAGGCAGCGCCGCTTACCGTGCCGGTGATTTTGAGACCGCGATCGAATCCTTTTCAAAAATTGACTCGGCGCAGGCCCATTACAACCGGGGTAACGCTCTGGCCAGGAGCGGGGACCTGGAAGAGGCACTCAATGCCTACAACAAGGCACTCGCCCTGAACCCTGGTATGAACGACGCCAGGGCCAACAAGGCGTTGGTGGAACGGCTTAAGCAGCAACAGGATTTATCGCAGGGCAACCAAAACCAGCAGAATGACGGTTCATCCCCCGGTCAGGAAGGGAAAGACCAAGCGGTTGACAACCAGCAATCATCGAATAACGATCAACAGACCGGCACAGATGCAGGCCATTCCAGGCAAGACGGTCAGTCATCCTCGGGTTCGAATGACCCGTTAAACGAACAACAAGACTCTACGAAGAAGCAGGGTAAAACCGAAGACCAATCACCCGGGCAGGCAAATAAGGAAGGAAACAAAAAACCGGAAGTTAACCATGAAACAGATGGGCAAAGCGCACTGGCCAATAACGCTCCGCCGCTGACGGACGAGCAACGGCAGGCCGCTGAACAGTGGCTGCGACGGATTCCGGATGATCCCGGTGGATTACTCAAACGCAAGTTCGATTATCAATACAGGCAAAGGCAGCTGAATAATCAGTTCCTTGCCGAACAGGAAGATACTACTTTATGGTAAGCAGCAAATTGACAGGCTTTTTTGCCAGTATGCCGGGGCCCGGATGGCACCTGGCGACCTGGCTTTTTGGGGTATTAATGTGCCTGCCCTATTCGACCGCGCAGGCAGACTTTTCCGCCACCGTTGATCGCACCTCGGTTTCGATTAACGACACCCTGACCCTGACCCTTCGCTCCACCGACGATTCAATTGGAGACGATATCGATTTATCAACGCTGCGCCAGGATTTCAGCGTTCTCAACAGGCAACAGAGCAGTAAAATCAGCTTCGTAAACGGCAAGCGCACATCGAGTTACGACCTGGTGTTAACCATCGCGCCCGAGCGTACCGGGATATTGGCTATTCCCTCCTTTCGTTTCAAGGGCCAAGCCAGCGCGCCCATAGCTATCAGGGTGAGCAAAGGGCAAACCCCAGTGCCGGGCAGTTTAAGTGATATCTTCCTTGATAATCAGGTCAATAAGCAGGAAGTCTACGTACAGGAACAAATTCTGTATACACTCAGGATTTATCACAGCGTTGGCATGAGCGACGCCAACCTGTCACCGCTGGAAATTAAAAACGCGGTGGTCAAACAACTCGGTGACCAGAAGCAATTTGAAACCGTTTTAAAGGGTGTTCGTTACGCGGTCATCGAAATAAATTATTCGATCTTCCCGCAATCCAGTGGTCGACTGGAAATACCGGTTCAAACGCTTACGGCGCGGACATCCAACAGGCAAAACAATTTCTTTCGTTCCTATGGGAAAACAAAGCGTATTCATTCCCCCACGCAGATTATCAACATATTACCCAAACCCGGCACATACCCGGCAAATGCACCCTGGTTGCCGACAGCCAGCCTCGAGGTCATTGATTCCTGGGCAGACAAGGCACCGAACCTGAAAGTAGGCGAGTCGGTCACTCGTTCAATGACGCTGCGTGCCCGTGGACTCGGCGCCGCGCAACTCCCCGACCTGGAAACGTCGATTGAAATGGTAAAAAATTATCCCGACAAGGCACAATTCAAGGATGAAATCTCGCACAAGGGTATTACCGGTGAAAAAACCCGGTCTGTCGCCTACGTGCCGCAACAACAAGGTTCGATCTCGGTTCCCGAAAACACCATTTACTGGTGGAATACCGAAACGGACCAGTTAGCGTCAACGACATTACCTGCAATGACCTTGACTGTGAGCGCGCCGGCATTCAATGCTGCAACGAAGGCTTTGCTGCCCGCTCCCTTGCCCGCGGCTTCTGACACCCGTCGGGAAAACAGTGACACGGTAAATAAAAACGAACCCTCCTGGCTTTGGCCGGGTCTTACCGGACTGTTTGCCTTGCTATGGATAGTCACCCTGATCATTTGGCGGCGCTCATCCGGCAATGACCGGAATAGACAAAGCCGGGGCCAGAGCAATTCGGTCAACAACGACAGTCCATCTGCCAACCGTGCCTTCAAGGATTTGCAAAAGGCCTGCCTGGCCAATGATCCTCGCGCCAGCCGTGCGGCGCTTATTCTCTGGTTCAGGCTTTGGTGTGAACGTCAAGGCGATGAGCATCGCCCTGTCCGCAACCTGGATGACATCAGGTCCCTGAACACCCGGCCTCCCGTTTCGGAACAGCTGGACAAACTCGAAGCTGCTTTATACAGTGAATCGCGTGATGAATGTGATTGGCAGGGACAGGCTCTTTTTAAAATCATCAATGACATTAAAACCTCCGGTAAAGCAAAGGATAAAAGCCGGCAGAAAAG
The DNA here is from genome assembly GCA_947258415.1 of uncultured Pseudomonadales bacterium. Taxonomy (GTDB): domain Bacteria; phylum Pseudomonadota; class Gammaproteobacteria; order Pseudomonadales; family IMCC2047; genus CAMYIF01. Next base: position 1,928 of record CAMYIF010000137.1, on the reverse strand, counting down.
GGAATTGCAACCGCTTTATCCTCTATAATCTGCCCTCTACCCCGGGTTAATTTAAGCACAAGGGCTTGTAATATCAGGAATAAGCTTTAACATCCCGGCTTCCGCTTGTGCCGAGATCCAGGGCCTGTCAACACAGGGAAGTTATTGAACATGATAATTGCTTTTATCCTAAACAGCCTTCTCGTCTGTACAGTCGTGCTGATTCATCACGAGATGCTGTACAGATTGTCGCAAACGCTGCCCAAGCTACCCGTCCGGCATCATTTTCGTATTGTATTCGGGGTATTTGGATCGCTGGTTGCCCACGTTATCGAAATCTGTATTTTTGCCGTCGCTTTTTACCTGATGATTCAACAGGGCTCATTCGGCGAATTAACCGGTAATACCAGAGACAGCCTTCTCGATTGTATTTACTATTCCTTTACTACTTATACATCGCTCGGCTTCGGCGATATAGTGCCGTTTGGCCCGATTCGTTTTTTAACTGGCCTTGAGGCATTGACCGGCCTGGTGTTAATTACCTGGACAGCTTCATTCATGTATATAGAAATGGAAAAAAACTGGCAAGTAAAGTAAGACTCACATATTCGGCGGTTCGAATAACAGCAATATTAAAATTGGCGACTATACTCAACTTACACCATAGCCTGCGCACACACTGAACCGCGAAGCGTGCCAAACTGATCTAACCCATATTTCGGAGCTATATCATCCTATGAAGAACACCGGCCTGTTACATTTTATCCTGAAAAAAGCGACCCCCCTTGTCACCGGGTTAATAGCGCTTGCTATTTCAATTTCATCGCCGGCCGAGCCGATAAATTTTTCCGAATATCCTGCCGGCGAACCCAGGAAAGAGGCTTTTTTTAATTACCTGCTGCCGCTGGCAATCGAAGAAAATCAGTCGGTTCTTGAAACCAGGGAAAAACTGGAAATCTACAGCAAGAGAAGGTTATTAACAGACCGTCAAAAGCAATGGACCATAGAAACCGCTGCAAAGTATAGAATGTCAAACTTCGATATAAAAAACCCGGGGCATTGGCAAACACTGCTGGCAAAAATTGATGTTATTCCACCTTCCCTGGTGATGGCCCAGAGTGCCAATGAAAGTGGCTGGGGTACATCGCGTTTTGCCAGGGAAGTAAATAATTATTTTGGCCAGTGGTGTTTCCAGCCCGGCTGCGGGGTTGTGCCCAGGCGTCGACCCAGGAATGCCACTTACGAAGTACTAACATTTGAAAACCCAAAACAATCGGTTCGTAGCTATATCCATTACCTGAATACCAGTAATGCCTACAAAAAGTTACGCACCATCAGGCAATCACTCAGGGAAAACCAAAAACCGGTCACCGGCACTCCACTTGCAAATGGCCTGGAAAGGTACTCGGCGCGTGGCCTGGCCTACGTTGAAGAAATTAAAACCATGATCCGGCAGAATAAACTCGAAGAGTTTGATACTTCGATTTGACCGGTCACACCGGTAAAGCTCAGGCCTCAACGGGTGGCATATCGATATCATCTGACAGTTCATACTGTTTCAGGTTATTCTCGAACGCCTTGAGCCGCTTGTAAATTGAGATCAACTGGACAATCGTTGACCAGCTGTAAACCAGGTACTGGAACGAAGATTCAACCCGACCAAATGCCCTTACAATTTGCTGCATAACGCCCAGGGTAAACACGGCCGAGGCCAGCGATGGCACCAGAATCAGGTAAGGCACGATCACGCCGAATTGCAGGTAGGAATACTTGGCGATATCAAAATACATATAGTGCATGAAAAGCCGGTAATAATTTTGCCTTACGTTACCGTACAACTCCTTCAGGCTGGGTGGTTGGGCGCGTATGTCGCTGTCTTCACCGAGTACCAGTTCTTTCCTGTAAGCGGCTTCGACCACCTGGTTATTGAATTCCAGCCCCGGCAGCTT
>CAMYIF010000136.1 GCA_947258415.1 uncultured Pseudomonadales bacterium | reverse complement strand
GACAGCACGGGTTGCTACACCACTGGATTGAAGGTATCAGCTCGATTATGACGCCTGGCATAGTGCTCATGGTTTTATCGTTGCTCCCCATTGTGCAGCTTGCTGGTTCATTTCGTTTTCCCACTAGTCTCAATCTGCCTGACCTTTCGCTCCAGCTCACTTGCTGCCGGGATAGTAAGGCCGAGCAATTTAGCTACGCTGTTATTTAGACTCACTTTAAAATATTTGGGGTAGTTGAATTGCGCTGCCGTTGGGCTGTCAGTCTTTAAGCATTGGTAAAGCAATTCCGCAGATTGTCTGCCGATCTGGTCGGGATCACTATAAATGGATGCCAATGCACCCGCCTGGGTATATTTTTTGGAAAAGCCAATCACAGGCACTCTTTGCTTGACGCTCAGGGTGATGACCCAACGGGCAACCTGACGATTGAAACTGGATTTATCTGGCAACACCACAACAGCGTCACTGGCCATAAAAACCGCATTGATTTTCTTTAACGGGTTATCCGATTCTGAAATAACCGTATCATTTACTGTTAACTGGTATTTACTGGCTTGATGGATCAGTTCGTTTTTACCCTGAATGGAAACCGAGCCATAGATGGAACCAATTTCTTTCGCTTCCGGTAGCAGCAAATGCAATAAGGCAACAAACCTGGAAACTGGCTGTTCAAGGAATAAAACACTAACGAGTCTTGACTGCCTTTTTAAATTATCGGCTTGCACCAGCAGACTCCTCATGGCACTGCGACTGACAAAACTGCTGATAACCCGGATGTCTTTATTTAAGGCAAGTGCGTACGCAGTAGCCTGGATGCCGAAGGCAATAACAAGTTGGTTGGGTTCTGTATTTAAGGCTTGCCCAGTGGCGTCCAGGGTCTGCAGGTTGACCAGGCGTAACCGCACCGGGTTCTGGATGCCATGAGTATTAGCATCCTTTCGTTTTAGTTGATTTTCCACCGAGGCAACCAGGAGGCTGTAAGGTGCTGCATCCCAGGGAATAACAACCAAAACTTCGCTTTGGCTCGCATAACCCAAGTTAATCAAACCAAACCAAAGCAATATGAAAAGCAGCCAACGTTGCAACTTGTTACATCCCTGTGCAAACAGCATTTTCTACTAGATAGAGCCTTGTAACTCCTGTTGTATATAAAGAGTTATTATTAAAAATCCAGCTGGATCCGTAGAAATGACCGTGTTTTAAAAATATTATCTTCTTCGAAATCAGTATATTCACCAAACAGGTTATGCGTCACCAGCTCGACTAACCCGCTTGTGTTGCCGTAAGAAAAGCGCTTTGCCAGTCTTACATCTATACGTGTAAAGGTATCGACAAGCTTGCCATCGACAGAATCCGATTCGGTTTGGTAATAAATCCAGCCACTCACCGAATAACCATTGGCGAAAGTTTTCTGGATTAAAAAGTTTGCACTATGGGTAGGTACGCCTATACCCAGGTCGTCGACGTTACCAGGATCACTTGGCTCCCTGATAAATTTGCCGTCAAGGTCGAGATAGGCATATCCGAGCCGGGCCAGGATACCGTTTGCCAGGTTACGCACCAGCTGCAGCTCAAAACCATGGATATCGTAATCAATAATATTGGTGGTAGTGATTATCTCTCCATCGATATCCCCAAACGGGAGTATCTGGTCCTTAATGCCATCGCGTACTTCTTCCGTGAATATCCGAATATCGAGAACCGTTTGTATCTCCGGGAAATTGGCGATATAAGCCAGCTCGTAAGCTGTTACCTTTTCTTCACCAATATCACTGGCTGAATTACCCTCTGCATTGGCGAGGCTGCCATCGGCAAAATAGATACCCGAAAATTCCTCCGCCTCCAGGATGGAAGGCGCCCGGTTACCCCAGGCAGCACCGATTCGAAAAGCATGCCGCGGATTGGCCTGCCAGTTTAGCGAGGCCCTTGGCGAAACCAGGGTCCCGGCATAGCGGGTATTCTCGACCATTACGCCAACATTGGTATTGAACTGGTCATTGATACGCCAGTCTGCACTGCCAAATAGTCGGTACTTGGTTTCTTCTATCGAGCCATTCTGGCCCAACAGGAAGTGGCTCCTGATGCGGTCCAGTCTTGCCCCGGCGCCAACCACGAAGGTCAGGTTATCGACAGTTCGGTTGATCTGCTGGATCTCCAGGTCGAAGCGTTGCGAAATACCGTCGCGTACGCCGCTGAAAATAAACTGGTCGGGTTGACCGGTGATAATGGTAAACGTTGCCGGATCGACACCCAGCAGGTCGGAGCCCAGGCCCAGGTTGTTATCGTCTTCGATAGCCGTGTAGTTTTGATAAAACTGGACCGAGTTTTCAATGCCGTCTGTGGCTCGCTTCCACTTGACACGCTGGTAATGCTCATCGAATTCACGGTTAAAATAGCCGCGCACATCTTCAATCGGCAGTTCGAGGTCACTGCGACCAACGCCAAGGTCAAATTCGATTTCATCGATAAGCGAAGGCGTATAATTGCCGGTTAAACTGAAATGGAATGATTCCCGGCCATCGACCATGTCCTGGGTACTTTTTACCTCGTCGATCCGGGAAAAGCCTTCGTTGCTTCGAAAAACGAACGAGGCACCATAGTCAACGTCATTGGCGCTGCCACTATGGTTCAGTGTGTAATCCCGGCGGTGGATGTTACCGCCTGCTGCCCTCAACGTGGTTGCCGGCCTGATTGCTGCCTTTTTTGTAACGATATTAATTGCTCCCAGGAAGGCGTTAGAACCGTAAACGGCTGCGCTGGGCCCGCGCGCCACTTCAATGTAATCAATATCGGCCACATCGATACCCAGGGAGCTCCATTCAACGGTAGAAAACAGGGTCAGGTAAACCGATCGGCCGTTGACCATTACTTCCAGTTGGCCGGGGAAATTAACGCCGGGACTTCTGGCGACCACACCAAACTGGTTGCCATAGACGGAATAGGCAAAAAATCCGGGTGCAAACCGTAACAGTTCGTGTATCTCGGTTGCCCCTGATGCAGCAATCATCTCGCTGTCTATGACAGTTATGGAAACCGGGGCTTCAGCCTGTTTTTGTTCAAAACGCGAACCGGATGTAACCATGGGAATATCGCCATAGACATCTTCTTCGGTTAAATAATCCTGTTGTTTGTTGGCACTGGCTTGAAGTTGACCGACAGAAAAGCCGTTAATCAATATGACTAACAACGTGCATGCTGTTTTCAGCTTTCGCTTGATGGCTGCCCCTGGAGCAACCGTGAACACCCTGATGTCCCCCCGGCACAGGAACTTTTCCATTCTGTTAAACCCTTTTTTATTAATTCTTGTTTCCCGACTTTTATTAATTCTTGTTTCACGTCCCTCGCCTGTAGTTGCAGGTAAATCAACCGGCAAATGCCTCAAGGATGACTTTGATTATTTTGTTTGTAGATTCGGACCAATCCCTTATTCACTCAATGCGCTACCTTTTTGGCTTTGTTTGTGAGCAGGCCCCTCTCTTCAAGTTTCTGGGCAATAACTCCGGCCTGGGTCCTGTTGTCCAGATCGAGGGTTTTCAGGACAGTACTCACGTGTACTTTTACCGTATTTTCAGAAAGGCGCAATTCTCGGGCAATAAGCTTATTGGACAAGCCCTGCCCGAGTTTGAGGAGTATTTGTAATTGCCTGTCGGTCAGTTGTTTTATTATATTTTTTACGGTGGCAGGTTCAATATCCGGATTTTCCTGATACTGGCCTCCCGGTTGGCTGGGCTGGATGAAGTCGTCAGGGATAGAGGTACCCCCGGAGAGAATGCGCTTAATGGCTTTCAGGAATTGCTGTTCGGAAACTGATTTTGATACATATCCGGAAACACCCTGTTTGAGTGCCTTGCTGATATGTCTTGGATTGTCGGAAGCCGAAATCACCAGGACTGGTAAATTGGGGTGTTGTTCGCATAATTTATGCAAGAAAGCAAAACCATCCATGTCGAGCATGAACAGGTCAACGATTGCAAGACTTAGCGATTCTGCATGTGACGCAAGATCGAGCGCTTCTTCTGCGTTGCTTGCCGGCAGGACATCAACACCCGGAATCCCCGCAATTAACACATCGCTCAACCCGGTCCTCATAAGCGCGTGATCGTCTGCTATAAGAATCTTCATTTACTGCCCCCAATCCCTGAATTACCCAAAAGGCGTTTTCACAAGTGCTGTAAAAACTGGCGGCACTGGGCGCGACCACCAAAAAACTCCATTTCATATTAAAAAAATTTATCTTATATAATTGTTTTATATGTTTTTATTTTATTCTTGCATCAAATAACAATAAAACATCAGGCTCCCCTGCGCCTGACAACATAAGGATTGATCATTAAACGAGCAATGAAAAAATCCGTCTCATGCTGCCATTATAACGCCAAAGCACAGAATAAAGACATTAAAATGGGCTAAAACCCCGGATATTACGCCGCCTTGCAACGACTGCCTTATCAATGCATAACGACCGAAATCAGGTTTAACCGGGTTACAGAAAACCGGTCACTTTCAAATTCAAGCCGGTTGTTGGTGTCAATATTTTAATACTCGAAAAATCGCTAACCTTGATCCGGGGCAATCGCCTGTGATGGTGCAACGAGTACTTATTTAAACCGGGCTTATTGGAAACACCCTTTATTTTTAAGAACTTTCGTCAATTAATATTATCTATAGGCTGGTTATCACTGGACGAATTTTCCTCGATAGATACAATCTTCCTGATTTGAAAAACCGATAAAAAAATAAGGCTTGTATGGACATAAAAAAAGAATTTACGCGGCTGCATGAATCTTTAAGCGCATCGATAATAGGCCAGGAAAAACTCGTTGAGCGCCTGCTGGTGGCACTGCTCGCCGATGGTCACCTGCTGGTCGAAGGTGCACCCGGATTGGCAAAAACAAGAGCGATCAAGTCACTTTCCGAAGGTATCGATGCAAACTACCACCGAATTCAGTTCACCCCTGATCTCCTGCCTTCAGATATCACAGGCACCGAAGTTTTCCGGCCCGAGGACGGTAGTTTCAGTTTCCAGGAAGGGCCTGTTTTTCATAACCTGGTGCTGGCCGATGAAATCAACCGGGCACCTGCCAAAGTGCAATCTGCCCTGCTCGAGTCCATGGCTGAACGCCAGGTTAGTGTCGGTCGCGTTACCTACCCGCTACCCGGTTTATTCATGGTAATGGCCACGCAAAACCCAATCGAACAGGAA
>CAMYIF010000135.1 GCA_947258415.1 uncultured Pseudomonadales bacterium | reverse complement strand
ACGAGGCTGCGTGTGTTGGAAAGTCGTTGATTTTTACATCAATAACCGTGGTTAGCCCACCCAGCCCCTGGGCACCGATGCCCAGTTTATTCACGGCGTCCATAATTTCCAGGCGCAATTCCTCGACACGGTTTTTCGGGCCACGTTCGCGTATTTCATGGATATCAACTGCGTCCATCAAAATTTCCTTTGCCAGGACCGCGGATTTCTCGGCCGTGCCGCCAACACCAATTCCCAGCATACCGGGTGGACACCAGCCCGCGCCCATGGTCGGCAGGGTTTTGACCACCCAGTCAAGCAGGCTGTCACTGGGATTAAGCATCACCATTTTGGATTTGTTCTCAGAACCGCCACCCTTGGCTGCAACCTGGATATCAACGGTATCGCCCGCGACAATTTCGTAATGTATGACCGCCGGCGTATTGTCTTTTGTATTTTTGCGTGCCCCCAGCGGGTCGGCCATTATCGATGCACGTAATACATTGTCGGGGTGCGTATAGGCCCGACGAACGCCTTCGTTGATCATATCGGTGACCGACATGGTTCCTTCCCACTGGACATTCATGCCTACCTTGACAAAGATGGTGACAATACCCGTATCCTGGCAAATAGGTCGTTTACCTTCAGCACACATACGGGAATTAATAAGGATTTGGGCCATGGCATCTTTTGCTGCTTTTGACTCCTCGTTCAAGTAGGCCTTGTGGATTGCCTGAATAAAGTCGAGCGGGTGGTAATAGGAGATGTATTGCAGGGCGTCGGCAACACTGTCGATTAAATCGTCTTGACGGATGGTGGTCATTTATTTTGCTCCTTTGCGAGATTTAAGGTGCTTATTTTTATATTCTGTAGCAATCGATAACTACACTCTAACCCCCGGCGCATTTACTTTCGGGGGGATACAAATCAGGGGCTGGTTTGCGGAACTGGAAATTTACGTAAATAGCCGCAAGGAGTACCAGACAGGCAACAGCCTGATGCAGAGATGCACCGACTAAAGGTACCACATTCACCAGTATATATACACCCAGTGCGTACTGTACGATCACAGAAGCAAGTAACAGATGCAGGCCAACTTTCTGCCCGTCTGCTACGGGTCTCGTGAAAATACCGAGCCAAAGAATACATACAGAAACCAGTAACAGCGTTCCCAACAGGCGATGCATGAATTGTATGCTCGCCGTGCTTTCAAACAGGTTCAGCCAAAAGGGAGACAGCTCACCGACGGCGGCGGCAATCCATTCGCCGTTCATGGTCGGAAAAGTGTTATACCCCCAGCCTGCATGTAGCCCCGCGGTAAATGCGCCAAACATGATTTGCAGCGACAGCAGCAGGGTTGTGAACAATGCCAGCTTGCGCATGCCAGGGCAGTCAGGTTTTAAAGGCTTGTTTGCTTTATCCCGTTCGACAAGGTCCATAGCAACCCAGAATAAATAAGCCAGTATTCCCAGCGCCAGGCCTAAATGGGCCGCCAGCCGGTAATGGCTCACACGTGGCTCATCTACCAGCCCGCTCATCACCATATACCAGCCCATCAGCCCCTGTAGTGCACCCAGAAAAAAGGCAAATCCAAGTTTTTTCAACAGTGGTTTATCCAGTCGCTGGCGAACCCAGAAAACCAAAAACGGGATCAGATAAACAAGGCCAAGGACACGCCCAAGTAACCTGTGCCCGTATTCCCAGTAGAAGATAGACTTAAAATCTTCCAGGCTCATTCCCCGGTTAAGCTCAAGGTATTCGGGGTATTGCTGGTACATCGCAAACGTTTTTAACCAGTCGGCTTCGGTTAACGGCGGAATAACGCCCATGATCGGGCGCCAGTCAACCATCGATAAACCCGAATCCGTCAAACGGGTAATGCCCCCGACAACAACCATCAAAATTATTAAAGCGCATACGATCATCAACCATACAATGATGCCGCGGTAGGATGGATTTGATTGATTCATAGGGAGGTAACCATTTACGCATAAGCTGCTGATAATTGCCTTGAAAACCAGTCAGGACAGCGGCCAGAAAACCAATGGCGTTTTACATTAATCACTGCCTGTTGTAAACAGCGAGAAAAATACCCTTAAACTGAACCAATAGTCGGACTGAACCAACACGAAGGCTAACTCTGAAAGTAATACCCTGGAAATTAATATTTAAAAAAGGCCGAATAGCCTATAGAAACCGAGATTTGATTATAAGTTCAATCACTTTTCAAATTCAATGTAGGTTGGTTTTGTCTTGGACATTGTGCCACACAGTGCGGCAAACGAAGCATTATCCCGGCTTAATTCTGAACAGGATAAAAAGCCAGGCTGCTTTTGTTTCACGGTATTCGGGTTCGGATACCAGCTCGAGCCATATGCCTGCGGTTTGCCTGATCGATAGACGACCAGCGATTTTAACGCACCGCTTTCGTGCCAGGACATTTCCTTGCCATGCTTGATGCCATCAAGAAATTTTTCGCGCTGTTTCATTTGACCATTTTCAAAATATGTCGTGGCATAACCTGTGTAGGGGCGTTCTTCATTTTTCAGAAAATGAACCCCTTCCTTCACCGCCAGGTTGGCGGTCAGAACCGATAACTCGGAAACTACGGGTGTCGCAAAACCGAGCAGCAATGTTGCCAATATAAGAAATCGCATTCGTTCACCAGGATGGATGTGGTTTATTAGCAAAGTATAGACAAGAATTATTCCTGTATTTATTTTTGGACAGGAATAATTTTCTGAATCCATGTTGAAACTTCCTGTATTTCTTCCAAACAAACAGAATGCGGCATGGGGTATTCAAACCATTTCACCCGGTATCCCCAGTTTTTTAATTGCTGGCGGGCAAGGGTCGCCAGTTTATAGGGAACCACGGGATCCTGCGTTCCATGCGCCATGAAAACAGGAATGGACGCGTTCACTTTCGATCGATCGCGCTCCAGCCATTCAGGTGCGGGCAGGTAGGATGACAGCGCGATGATTCCGGCTAAAGGTTTGTTAAATCGCAATGCTGTGGTAAGGGTAACCGCGCCCCCCTGGGAGAACCCCGCCACGATGATACGTTGCGACGGGATACCTCGCTCAATTTCATGCTCTATAAAAGCCTGCAACTGTTCGCAGGATTCCTTTAACTGCGCTTCGTTTATTCCACGCATTTCACCCACTGACAAAATATCGTACCAGGAACGCATTTCCCAGCCGTTATTGATGGTCACCGGCCTCACCGGGGCGTGGGGAAAAATAAAACGAATTGCCATTCTGTCTGGCAGATTTAGCTCGGGGATAATCGGCTCGAAATCATGGCCGTCCGCGCCCAGTCCGTGCAGCCAGATAATCGACGCGTCTACGGGTAAACTATCCGGCGAGTAAACGTACTCAATATGGGGTAAAAGCGCTGTCATTGTCTGCCCTGGTCAGTAGCTTGAGTTAGTAATTTGATAAATGGTCTACCGGCATCCGGCTGTTTATTCGCCAAACCATTTTTTTATTCTGGCCTGTGCCTTCTTTTTTACTTCTTTATTGATATACAGCGAAACGGTGGCAACAGCCAGCGTCAATGCACCCAGGTCATCTGAAAAACCGACGACCGGCGTCATGTCCGGAATGGCATCGGCAGGCAGGATAAAATAGCCCAGGGCACTGTAGATAATGGCTTTTGCCCAGGCAGGTGTTTCCGGCCTTTGGGCCGCATAAAAAAGCCAGAGCGCCTTTTCGACAAATTCCTTGCCCGCCATGCTGGCAAAATTTGCCAGCTTGGCCCAAAAGCCTTTTTCACTATATTCGTGCCGGAAATCGTTACCTGCAATATCTAACACCGGCTTTAACGGTTTCGGCTTCATTGGCCTCGCCTCCTTCCTGCTTCTTTGATCACTATTGTAAGCAGGCCCGCTATCAAATACCATCACGCTTTTAACCAACCAGAAAGCACAGCATTATGCCTCAATACAGGAGCAAAAATTCAAGCCTGGTCTATTCAACTGATCAGGGACGAATATGCCCAGGATGCCAACAGCCCGTTGGCCAATGCTGCTGCCATTCCCGGGAAATTACAAACAATGGCATTGTTCGTATTCATCGCCAAACCAAGGGCAGAAAAGGTAAAGGTGTCATATTGATTACCGGGTTGCCACTGGCTGGGGCGGAATTGAAAATCCTCGCAAAAAAAATCAAGAAAATATGCGGCTGTGGTGGCACAGTCAAGGCCGGTGTCATTGAAATCCAGGGCGAGGACAGGGAACGGGTATTAGAAGCGCTAGCTAACGAAGGGTACAAGGCAAAAATTTCGGGTGCCTAGGTGATCAGGTTTCACCCAGGAACCCGAGAAAAAGTGACGCCGTCCCTGGCGTCGAATAAACCACAGATGTAGCTGTCCGGTGGTTAAGCAACCCTCATTAAACGTGACTTGGGTAATGGTGCCGCAGCTTTATGATGTGCAAACAGACTGGTAAGCGGTGGCAGGGTTCTTTGTCCGTGAGCCGGAATAGACGACACGGATAATAAATATTCCAGGTTGGAGAAGCCCTCCTCGGCAGGCAGGGACAGGTGATCACAAATATAGTAATCATAGCCAAGACTTGAATGTAAATGCTTGTACAAACGCGCCCGGTTCAGACCGGCAACATTGAACGCGTATCGGTAACCCAGCTCCGTGCAACTCTTTAGCAATACACGACAAATCCTTTTAGCCGTGGCAATACCCCGATACTCCGGCATTAAAGCCAATCGGCCCCACTGACAATAAGTTATCGAATCAAGTGACAACTCGGGCAAATGTTCGGCCAGTTTAAAGCCATCTTTCTCCATGGGCAGGGTAGCCGTATTGATATCAGCTCCTGATATTCTGACGCCACCTATGCATTGATCTTTCGCCTTGATGACAAGTATATGGCCATTACGGTCGTGATCATCTTCTGTTCCATTGAACGTTTTAAGTCCCAGATCCTTTCTGAAACATTCCTCTCTTATTTGGTAATAGCGCTCAAGATGGTCTGTATCTTGCGTTAACTCAAAGGTAATAGACACAATAGTTTCCTCGTTAATTTTGAGTGTCAAGCCCCTTACAAGACGTAAAAATCGTCTGGCCTGAATCTCACCAGCTCAATCTTGCTGAGCCTTTTAATAGATAGCTTCTTCAATGCTATATCCGTGCCAATTATTTTATTTGCTTTATATTCAATGACTTATAAAGTTTAGCGCGAGAAATAGCAGAATGACTACGAGGATTAAACCGGTTTTATGCCGTCTCAATATTGAGACAAAGAGTTTTTACAAGTGATGTCAACGGGGGGATTAAATCGGCAACGGTTTGGCGAATAGCCTAATGCACCTCGAGCGATTTAAATTGCTCGGCCTTAAGTTCATGTTTTTGCATGAGTTTGTAAAAATCAGTTCGGTTCCTTTGAGCAAGCCTTGAAGCCTGGGAGACATTGCCACCGGTCAACCGCAATACTTTCATCAGGTATTCACGCTCGAACTGGTTACGGGCATCGGTCAAAGATGGCATATACCCGGTCTCATTATCCAGGGCATCCTGAACAAGGGATACAGGCACAACTTTTGTGTGGGCCAGCGCAATGGTTTGTTGCACAACATTTTCAAGTTGCCTGACATTTCCAGGCCAGGTAGCGCTAGCCAGCAATTGCATCGCATCCGGGGAAAAACCGGTTACCTTTCCCCCCATTCCCCTGGTGCTTTTACGTAAAAAATGATTGGCCAGCAACGGTATATCTTCCCGGCGCTCGCTGAGGCTGGGCAGTTTCAGGTTTACAACGTTAAGCCGGTAATACAGGTCTTCCCTGAAGCGCTCTTTTTTCATTTCTTCTGAAAGATTTTTATGCGTAGCTGAAATGATGCGTACATCGATATTATAATTTTTCGTGCTGCCGACCGGTCTCACCTGCTTTTCCTGGAGCACACGCAGAAGCTTTACCTGTAATGATTTTGGCATATCGCCAATCTCATCAAGAAATAAAGTACCGCCGTCGGCTGCCCTGAAAAGCCCCAGGTTGTCACTCATTGCGCCCGTGAAGGCTCCCTTGATGTGTCCGAATAACTCGGATTCCAGTAAAGGTTCGGGTAATGCACCACAATTAATGGCAATAAAGGGATGCCCGTTGCGTATGCTGGCGCGATGTATGGCATTGGCGAGTAATTCCTTGCCGCTGCCACTAGCCCCGGTTATCAACACACTGACGTCCGAATCGGCTACTCGCTTTGATGTGACCAACAGGCGTTCCATAGTCTGGCTACGGGAAAAAATATCCGAACGCCATTCCTGGTTGGCTTCACCCTGGGGTTTATGACTGGCCTGGAACAGGGCAAGCTCGATCTGCCTGAAAAGCTCGTCCTTTTCGATAGGTTTGGTTAAAAACCCGAAGACACCCGATTGGGCGGCGGCGACAGCATCGGGGATGGATCCCTGGGCAGTAATAATAATAACTGGCAGTCCCGGATAACGTTTTTGCACTTCTTCAAAAAGCTCCATACCGCCCATCTTGTCCATACGCAAATCGCTCAGCACAAGGTCAATATCACCTGTTTCGAGTTTTTGCAGCGCCTGGATACCATCGTTGGCGGTTTTAACATCATATCCCTGCGCCTCCAGCCTTAATTCCAGCAACCGGATTAAACTTGGATCGTCATCCACCAGTAGAATAACGGGCTTATCTTTGGTCATGTATTTCACCGTTAATCTTCACGTCCTCAGACACTTGCTCCTTGCGCTCACTGATGCTTTGCTCAAGGTTGGTGATGGCCTGGATTTTGATGGTGGCGATGATCACTTCTACATAAAACCAACGAGTGACTTCGACCAATCGGTCATTACGGTGCAAGCCTGGATCAATACCTCCTCTGCCGTCGAAAAAAGAATCATGATGAATAACACCAACGGAACTAATGACTGGTGTTTCACCATGGAAGATAATGCTGGCTCGGCCTCGGTGCTTTTGTCAAATAGCGCGAATGCGGATGACAACCAGATGACCAATGCCGCCCTTGCGGATGGCCAGTGGCATCATGTGGTAGCCATAAGCGACCCTGTGGCAGCCAATATCAAGATATATGTTGACGGCAACCTGGCGGGCACCGCAATGGACCCCGGGGAGACCTTTGGTGGTGGAGATGTGAACAGCCCCCTGATAGGCCGATCACTTTCGCTTGGAACTGCGTATTTTCTGGGCAAGATGGATGAAGTCCGCGTTTACACCGGCGCCCTGAGCACGGAATGGATCGCCACCGAGTACAACAACCAGAAAGCGCCAGCGGCATTCTATACCGTGGGAGTTGAGGAAACGTCTGGCACAGGCGCTAATCCGTTCAACAATGGTTGGTCTTACCGCAAAAGAATCACCATCGACTCCGCCCAAATTCCCTCAGACCAGACCAACTTCCCCGTGCTGATCGACAGCATCGATCCGGATTTGACCAAGGCTCAGGCCGACTTTGCCGATATTCTCTTCACCTCCTCGGATGGCAGCACCAAGCTGGACCACGAGATCGAAGACTACGACCAAGTCACTGGCAAACTGGTGGCCTGGGTGGAGGTGCGCTCCCTCTCAAGCACCACCAACACTGACCTCTATCTCTATTACGGT
>CAMYIF010000134.1 GCA_947258415.1 uncultured Pseudomonadales bacterium | reverse complement strand
TCAGCTGATGGCTCTACCCCAGCAGGCCGGGCGGGTTGGCCTGATTGCGCTGTCTGGGCTGAAGCGCTTTCCTGGGCTGAGGCGCTTTCACCCTCAGGGGCACCCGCCGGGTTTTCAGCCTCTGCCTGTTGCTGCTGTTGCTGTTGCTGTTGCTCGGGTTGTTCCGCAGGGCTCTCTGCGGTTGTCTGGCAACCGCTTGCAAATAAAGCGATGAAACATACTGTCAAAACTCTTGTGCTAACCATTTTTTCACCTGTTTCTAATTCTGGGCCCTAAAACTTGTAGCGGTAGGTGACGCCTTCCGTTGCCACCAGCTCACTGCCAACCATGCGAGGCCGAAACCGGGTCGCCAACATCATTTTATGCAGATTTTTATCCTTAATGCTAACAGCCTCGGAGTTGAGTATCCTGATTTTCCGTGTTTTACCGACTACTGTCACATCAAAGACAAAATCAACGTAGTTCTGCTTTTGATTTAATTTTCCCGGTGCGTTCTCCGAAGCAAAAAAAGGATCAAACTGAAGCTCGCGTGGCCGGGAGAATAAAAATTCCAGGCGCGAGATTGATTTTTCATTTTCGGCGGCCATATCGAAGCCTTTTCGATAGCTGTCCAGGGCCGCTTGTCTGTGATTGGCAATCAGGTACCAGTCTCCCAGGCGCAACCGGGCATCAATCCTCTCGTCCAGGGATATACCCTGGATTTGATCCAGTAATTGGACACGCTTGAGTAACGCGGTTTTCCCTTCCTTGTAAGGATTGAAAAACAGCATCTCGGTATCATCCGGATCAGTATCGGGTGCATTTTCGGAGAGATTTTGAAGCGTATGTAATGGCGGGTTACCTTCCAGCGTATGTGTCTGGTAATACCTGGCAAGCAGAAAGTCCTTTTTGGCCAATGCGTCGTAGGCCTCGGCCAGTCGTCTTTTTCGGGCAGGGTGCTCCTGTTCGAGCAGTTCAATCAATTCAAGGTTCATCGTCCGGGAATTAAGCAACACCTGGATGCCCCTGAGGCCCCAGGTTTGCTTGTAGTGGTACAAATACCAGTTCATTAGATTGTCGACAGACGCCAACAACCGCGGATCATTTCGCTGGTAGTTGTGTTTCTCGATTTGCAGCATGTGTAGCTGGGTTTTCCCGGCCATACTCCAATTGTTCGTGGCGCTGTAGCTGTCTACCAGTTCATTGAGTACAGGCAGCTGGTTCAGATGATACAGTCCATGGTTGACACGGATTAAATGCTCCGTCCTTTTGAGTGTTTCAATCGCCCCTGAATGGTCGCTTTGCTCTTTTTGTGCAAGCCCGTAAGCGGTTAACGGTTCTATCAGGCGCTGATCGTAAACACCATGGGTATCTTCAATGGCCATGATTGTTTGTTGATAGTCGTTCAGGGCAGCATGATATTTTTCAAGCGCATCGTTTAAGGCAGCGATCGACTTAAAACTATCTCGTTCAATATTTGGTTTTTGCTGCCGGGTTTCAGGGTTTTCTACGCCTTCATCGGCGTCGGCCCAGGTGAGAAGTGAGCAGGTCGTTAGGACACACAGGAAAATAACTCTTGCAGGTAGATACAGGCGGGTAGTCTTCAATTCCATTCACAGCACCT
Organism: uncultured Pseudomonadales bacterium; assembly: GCA_947258415.1. Classification (GTDB taxonomy): domain Bacteria; phylum Pseudomonadota; class Gammaproteobacteria; order Pseudomonadales; family IMCC2047; genus CAMYIF01. The sequence goes on along the minus strand of CAMYIF010000134.1, from coordinate 3,734 downwards.
CAACTGGAGCATTCCAGCACTGGAGCATTCCAGCCCGACATACAGTCATTGAGACCATCTATTCAGGCCAATGTTCCTCGAAGTATCTACGTCATGTTATCACCCGGGGTAGCCGGAGAAAAATCCGGGAACGATTTTATTGGAACTGCAAGAGAGGGGAAAGGGCAGGAATTTAACTATCCCGCCCCAAAGCCTTGTTCAACCTTGCGCCAACAGTTTACGCAAGTCAATAATCGCCGCGTTGGCACGCGCCAGGTAGGAAGACATGACCAGTGAGTGGTTTGCAAAAACTCCAAAACCGGTACCGTTCAGGATAATAGGGCTGTTAAGGGGTATTTGTGTGCCCTCCAGCTCACGAATAATCTGTTGCACGCTGACCATGGCGTTTTTCTTTTCCAGCGTCTCGGCAAAATCCACCTCAATCGCACTTAAAAGATGAATCAGGGCCCATGCTGTGCCGCGTGCCTCGTAAAAAACATCGTCTATCTCGTTCCAGGGAGTTTTCACTACGACTTCACTGGGTGCCGGTGTCGACTGTGAAGCTTCCAGTTCGCCCGCCAGGTCCGTGTTAAACCTTTTTTTGCCGACACTGGCGCTTAGCCTTTGCGACAGGCTGCCAAGGCGGGTTTCGATATCGGCCAGCCAGTTCCTTAAATTATCTGCCCTTGCATAAAACTGGGCGTCATTGATATTGGGATCAGACAACCTCTTCAGGTATCGGCCTATTGCTTCGAGGCCGGTGCGATACTCTGATTCGGACGCCGGAAAAATCCAGCTGTTGTTATCAAAATTAAACTGCGGTTCGGACAGCGCCAGGTCTGGATCTTCCTGCGACTGGGTTTGGGAACGGCTAAAGTCCTTGCGCAGCGCGCGTGACATGTCGCGAATCTGAACCAGTGCGCCAAATTCCCAGTTGGGAATATTATCCAGCCAGACGCCGGGCAATCCCACATCATTGGAAATAAACCCGCCGGGTTTCTCGAGTAATGTAGTGGCTATATGCATGAGCGTGTAGGTCGTGGTGTAACCGATAACCACCTGGGTGCCATTACTTTCTGCGTGGGCCGCGGCTTTCTCGGTAACGTCAAACCTGTCGGGCTCAATGCTCCAGTAGATACTAAAAGCCGCAAACACTATCAAAATGACTGCAAGCACTATGACAGCCGTTTTGGATTTCATCCTGTTTGCAAAAGAAGGACTGTTCATTGTTTGTGTTCTCCATGACTCGAATGAACCGAATAACCGCTGATTGGGTGCCCAACCGGTTTAACCGGCAAGTCAATTTCAAGTAATTCACCATTTGCGCGCATTAACTGCAGGCGTATACTGTCGCCCTCGGAAAGCGGGGATAATAATCCCATCAACATAATGTGGTGCTGGCCCGGCATGAAATGGAATTCTCCGTTGGCCGGTACGCTAATTTCCCTGACCTGCATCATATGCATGGTGCCATGCTTTTGCTGGTGCTGATGAAATTCGACACGGGGTATTTGCCTTGAGCTGGCGGAAACAAAAACGATATCTTTACCGGTATGGTTACGCAATTGCAAATAGGCGGCGCCATTTGCAGCACCAGGAGGCGTCGCACGTACGAAAGCCTGTTCAACACTGATATCGGCCGCCAGGGCAAAGTTGGCAAAAAACGCCATTAACAAGCCGACCGCTAGCATAAAATAGTTACCGTGATTTTTAATGTACAAATTTAAACTCCTGATCAATTACAGTAGCGCCTTACCATCAAGAACCGAGAACTGTTATTGACCGATGATGTCTGAAAAATATCCCGTTAAACGCGGTAAGCAACGGCTGTTATTAATGAATAGAAAATATTGGATTGCGATTATACTGGCTTTTTGTCAATTTGCGATGGCAGAAAGCCATACGTCGGGTAATCCTTCCATTTTAGGTAAAAACAGTTTAATTAATGACACCCCTGACGAACAGTTTTTGCCGGTTGAACAGGCTTTTCAGCTCAGTGCCTGGCAAGGCGATAAAACATCTCTTGTACTCAACTGGCATATTGCCCCGGATTACTACCTATACAAACAGCGCTTCAGCTTCAAGCTGAATGATTCTGTTAATACGCCGTTAAAAGCCTCCTTGCCCGTGGGCAAGAATAAATACGATGAATATTTCGGCGATTCGGAAGTCTACTACAACCAGGTCAATGCTACCCTTGCCTACGATGAAGTAATGAAAGCCGTGACTTCGGGCCAGGCCATTAAACTGGGCTATCAGGGCTGTGCCGACGCGGGTCTGTGTTATCCACCGCAAACAAAATTTATCCAGCTTAGCGGGGGTAAAGTCGAGATTTTCAATGCCATACCAACCAGCGAATTCACCGGTTCGGATCCGGTAACTGAAGAGCAGGGTTTCACCCGCTTGCTGGCATCGGCCAACCTGATCAGTATCATTGGCCTTTTTTACCTGGCTGGTTTGGCCCTGACCTTTACCCCTTGTGTTCTGCCCATGGTGCCTATTATCTCGGGCATCATTGTTAACCAGCAAGGTCAACCTTCCCGTCGCCGGTGTTTCGCCCTTTCTCTGTGCTACGTCCTGGGAATGGCGCTAACCTACGCGCTGGCGGGAAGCATAACCGGTTTTTTTGGCGCTGAAATGAATATCCAGGCAAAACTCCAATCACCCTGGATTCTTGCAATTTTTGCTTCTTTATTTGTTGCCCTGGCGCTTTCCATGTTTGGCGCCTACGAATTACGCATGCCAAATAGTTACCTGGAAAGGTTGTTTCACTTCAGCAACCATCAGAAGACAGGCACCTACTCGGGCGTAGCAATTATGGGATCAATTTCCAGCCTTATTGTGTCTCCCTGTGTTTCGGCTCCCCTGGCAGGTGCGCTGGTATACATTGGCACCAGAAGCGACCCGATGCTGGGTGGAATGGGGTTATTCGCGCTGGGATTGGGAATGGGCACGCCTTTAATGTTAATCGGGACCTTTGGCACCAGCCTGCTTCCAGCAGCCGCTTTATCGCCAGCAGTTTGCGTTTCATTCTGCCGCCGGCCTGCTGTTCCCGTTGCTCGAGCTCGCTGCGCGTCAGCCGCGTGATCACCGACCCTTCGTCGGCGGGATCGGCGAGAAAACCGGGGGCTTCAATGAACTGAATCACCTGGTCGGCCTGCAGTGCGTTGTGCAGGCAACCGACGATATCGTCATTCTCCGAATTTATCGCATACCCCTGCTCGTCGGAAATCGGTATCGTCAGCACCGGCACAAAACCGTTGTCCAGCAACAGGCGCAGCAGCGAGACATTGACGGATTTCGGCTTGCCGGAGAAATCGCGTTTTATGAGTGTTTTGCCACTCTCGCGGACCCGAATGCCCCTGTTACGCGTCCCCTGTACGACGCGTCCGTCAATGCCAGTCAGACCGACCGCATTGATTTCACGCTGCTGGCACAACTCGACGATACGCTTATTGCGCAACCCGGCATAACTCATCAGGATCAAATCAATGGCGGATGCGTCGGACAACACGCTGTCGTAGCCCGAAACCGACGTTATGACCTGTTTGGGCGAGTCCAGTCGCTCGCCAAGGCTGTCGCGCCGTATGGCGGCCATTTCCAGGCACACATGCGGAGCCAGGGACGGTATCCGAAATGGCAGCTCCCCAGCCATATGGACCACCCGACGCAACGGCACGTGAGCTGGATGGACGCCGTCATGGAGGTCCTGCGGGTCGGCCGCGAGGCCGGGATCCCGGTCATGTTCGACCACA
>CAMYIF010000133.1 GCA_947258415.1 uncultured Pseudomonadales bacterium | reverse complement strand
ATCGGCTGCGGTGAAGCCTACATGCGCGGCACCTGGAGCTCTCCAAACCTGCACAACGTGATACGCATATTCTGCAAAAATATTGACACCCTGAACCGTTTTGACAACTCAAGACCCTTGCTAAGCCGGTTATCTTCCAAATTTTTTCACCTGTTTAATGCCAATACCCTGTCGGGGTCCAGAAAAAATATCTCGGCGCACTATGATCTGGGTAATGATTTCTTCAAGCTATTCCTCGACTCCAGGATGATGTACTCGGCTGCTATCTATCCGGAAGCCGAGACACTGCTGGAAGAAGCTGCCGTCTACAAGCTCGATGTACTCTGCAAAAAACTCAGGCTCAACGAAGAAGATCACCTTTTGGAGATCGGCACCGGTTGGGGCGGGTTGGCCATTCATGCTGCCCGCCACTACGGCTGCAAGGTAACGACCACAACCATCAGCCAGGAGCAGTACAACTACGCAAAAAAATCCGTCAAGGAAGCCGGACTAGAAGACAGGGTGACTGTTTTGCTCCAGGACTACCGTGAACTCCAGGGGACATTTACGAAACTGGTATCGGTTGAGATGATTGAAGCGGTGGGCCACAAACACTACAAACAGTATTTCAGCACTTGCTCCAGGTTATTAACGGATGACGGCCTGATGTGTATTCAGGCAATCACTATCCCCGACCAGCGTTATGAACAGGCAAGCAAGTCGGTTGATTTCATTCAGCGTTACATTTTCCCCGGTGGCTGCCTGCCTTCAAACGATGTGATAAGTCGTTGTGTGGCCAGGCATACCGATATGCAAATTGTCAATCTCGAGGACATAGGTATGGATTACGCAAAAACACTGGCAGACTGGCGCAAGGGGTTCGAGGCAAACCTGGAGCAAGTTAAGCAAATGGGCTTTGACGATGTGTTTTGCCGTATGTGGGAATACTACCTGTATTACTGTGAAGGTGGTTTCCGGGAGCGTGCGATAAGCACCATTCACGTGGTCACGGCGAAACCCTGGGCCCGAAAAATCGAAGCACTGCATTAAGAGTCAACATGAACATAGATAGAGAATCGACAAAAGCCAAGATAGTCAACGCCCTGCTTTTCCAGGCTGGATGGCTTGGCTGCGTATTGGGCGGCAACGTTGGCGCTGTTGCTGCACTTATTGGCATCCTTTTGATACACGCCCTTTTCTTTGTGAAGAATACTCGGGAATGGCTGGTGGTGATCGCCTTTTCCCTGTCCGGGATTATCATCGACAGCCTGCTTGTTTACACGGGCATATTCCAGACCACATCCGTGCTTGCACCACTCTGGCTGATGTGCCTGTGGGTAATTCTAAGTCTTACCCTGTGTCACAGCCTGAGCTGGCTGCATAATCACCTCCCCTTGGCCTCGGTAATCGGAGGCATAGCCGGCCCTTTTAGTTATTGGGCTGGCAGCCAATTTGTAGAAATCACCCTGCATCCGATACCGGGCGCCCTTTTTACTCTTGCGTTAATATGGGCCATCCTGTTACCCGTGGGACTCTTGCTGGCACGCAGGCTGACAGCGGAGAAGATAGCCACGAACAAGATTGAGGTGGCGACTGCTGGCGATTCCAAGTCAGGGCGAGTGGTTCAGTCTCTGTCATTGGCACTGTTAATCTCTACCCTGGCCAATCCGGTTGTGTTTTCCTCGAAGGCGAAGGCAACACCACCCATGAATACCGAAGATATTCATGTAATAGGCACGGCCTATGATATCAAGGGAAGGGAAGTTCTTTACACGGAACTGCACTCCCTTACCCAGGGTCCCGGTCGGCAGGTTCGCTATATTTCGCCGCAAGGTGAAATGGTCGCAAAAAAAGAAGTCGACTATAGCCGGAGTGCAATCGGTCCCAGTTTCAGGCAAGAGAATTATTGGTCGAATGAAGTCAGTCTCGCGCAGTGGGATGGTAACCGGCTGGTTATGGGTTTTGGCCCGGCAGGTATGTCCAAGGCCAGTAGCGCAGACCCAGTAAATGCTATCAAGCAAAAATCTCTCTCGGTTGACAAGGTAGTTATCGACGCCGGTTTTGACAATTTCATCCGCGAGCATTGGCAGGCTTTATTGTCGGGCCAGACACTGCGCTATGAGTTTGCCGTCGCATCAAAGCTGACCACGCTGCGCATGCGCATTAAGCTCGATACCTGCAATGACAAGATTGAGGGTATAGACTACGAGCAGACAGTCTGCTTTAAAACCGAGCCAGACAACGCTCTTTTCAGGCTTCTCAGCGCACCCATAGAGCTGAGCTATCAGCGCAACACACAACGGCTCCAGCGTTACCGGGGTCGAGGTAATATCACCAATCAACAGGGCGCATTGCTCGATGTGGATATCCGATATGAATATATTTCAATGCCTCAGGCACCCTTGCAGTTATCAAAAAGCAATCTTTCTGAGTGCACTGCTGTTACTAACTGCCTGTAGCTCAAGAAACATCGAGGACTATTCGGATAATCTTCCTGAACTCGATATAAAAGAATTCTTTAGCGGTCAACTACTCGCCAGTGGTATTGTAAAAAATTCCAGCGGCGAGGTTATACGTTACTTCAAAGCCGATCTCACAGGTGAGTGGCAGGGTAATCGTGGCACCCTGACCGAGGTATTTTATTTTAACGACGACAAGGTCGAATACCGAACATGGCAACTGGAAATAAAGCCAGATAACCACTTCACCGGCACCGCCGGAGATGTCATCGGCACAGCCGAAGGCCAGCAAAACGGAAACGCAATCTTCATGACTTATACCCTGCAGGTCCCTTTCCGTGGCGACACCCTGAATTTAAATGTCGATGACAGGATGTTCCTGGTCAGCCCCGACACCCTGATTAGTGAATCTTATCTATCAAAGTTCGGTTTCGGGGTCGGCGAGGTGGTATTGACCATTCGTAAAATCTGACTTCACAACCTTTAATAGTACCGGTAAATCGGTGCGCTCAGGTTCAGGCTGATTGCCGTGAAGTACACTATACAATAGACAGTTTCCAAGTAGCGCCCCTGCTCTCCTTCCCGCTATTATTTCAAAAGCCGGCAAGGTATATTGATCAATCAAGTGGTTAAAAGAGCAACGACATGGACTTGGCCAGCCTGATCAGATTAGTATCGCTCGCGGCTATTTGGGGCGCCTCATTTTTATTCATGCGCATCTGCGCACCCGTACTTGGCACGGTTTTATTGACGGAGGTTCGAGTTGCTATTGCCGCGCTGTTTTTGCTTGCAGTGGGCATAGCACTTAAAAAAAAGCTTAATGCCAGGCTACACTGCCGCCACTACCTGGTGCTGGGCATGTTCAATTCTGCCTTGCCATTCCTGCTGTTTGGTTTTGCTGCCTATACATTGTCAGCTTCATTGCTGTCGATATTGAATGCTACAGCGCCAATCTGGGGTGCCATTATCGCGGCGGTCTGGACACGCACCATGTTGACCCGAAAAGTAATGTTAGGTCTGGTGCTGGGTGTCATCGGCGTAAGCCTGCTGGTTGGATTTGACCCGGTGACCCTGCGTTCGGGCGCCCTGTTTGCGGTTATGGCGGGGTTAGGAGCGACGCTTTCATATGGCTTTTCTTCGGTATACGCCAAGACGGCGAAGAAAGTCGATTCTTTTTCCAATGCGCACGGTAGCATGTGGGCTGCGGCAATCCTGCTTGTGCCCGTGGCCCCCTTTTTTCCGGCGATCTCAACGCCGAGTGCAGGGGTTATTTTTGCAGTAATCATCCTGGGTGTAATCTGTAGCGGGCTCGCCTACATATTATATTTTCGTCTGATCAACGATATCGGTGCGGCTTCCGCGTTAACGGTCACCTTCCTGATCCCGTTATTTGGCGTGTTATGGGGCCGCATATTCCTGGACGAGCCAATTGGCTGGCATACTCTCGCCGGATCGACCTTTGTGATTATTGGTACGGCGCTGGTGACGAATTTCTCGCTAAAAAGAGTTATTGCCGTGCAAAACTAGAGCGCGCAACGCGCTTCCAGTTTTGATATACGCAATTTTGTCGGAAACCATGCAGAAAGCACATTACCCGCGCTACCAAAATAATTTCTTCTGCACCCGAAACCAAGCCCTGAGTGAAATGGCACTGGCTCGGACATCTATCCGGGGTGATTACCAGGCACCATAAACGAATCGCGAAAGATGCGGAACCGATCTACTGACTGGAATTGACGCAGCCGTTCTCCTGGAATTCTAAAGCTTACAGAATACGCTCTTCGAAGCAGTTTAATCCCTGCTGCAAGCCGGGTTCCCGGTTTTTTACCTTGCCGCAAATCCACAGCTCAAAATTATCCAGCTCGAATATTTCCAGGTTCCCGCTTTCCCATTTTTTAACTTTATCACCGAGACGACAGTAATCTGCGCCAGTTGATGCTGCCGGATCGGCATCGACACCATTCATTAATTCCTGCTCCTCGCGCAATTCCGCTTTATCCGATCGTTGCGTGGCTTCCAGGTATCGTCTGGAAGTTGCCATAAAAGTATTAATATCCATTTTCATACCCCATACATTTCTTTCAGTCTTCCAACAATAATGTTTGATTGTGAAACCCTTGTGACGAATTGATTAAGTATTAATGACAAAGACATTCTCACAGACAAATAAAGATCGAAAAATATCCGTCACCGTTAAATTAATTTCTGTTTCTTTCCCGGCAAGCCAACAACATTGCCTTGTTGCCGCGTTTTCAGGCTTTATCTTTTCAGCCAATCCTTTTAGAAAAATCCAGGTGGTGCCAGCTGCATGCAGGCGGAATCCCGGATAGCCAGTCTTACTGATAATCTTCCAAAACATATAGATCCAGATCGTTGGTGGGTGCGTATAAAAGGTAGAAAAAATGCCTTCGCGCCGCCCCACCCGAATAATCAAAGGAGTTAACATGAAAAGCCTGACGTTACTCGCAACCCTTTCACTATTGCTGGCTGCCAAAGCTGCCAGTGGCTGTATGTTGCCCGCTTCCGCCGGCAACACCGATGGTCAGGGCCTGGTACTCGAAGGCCCGAAGATAGAGGTATTTGGAAAGAGCATAAACTTCGATACACAAGCCTCACCCATCAGCGCCATGAACAGTGGTATTTCACTGGCGGTATTCAATATCGATATTGCTTACCCTGATGGCCAGCAAGAATCACGCAAGTTGTGGTTACCAAAAAAGGATAATGAGATGAATCCGGAACACAGAACCGAAATCGTTACGGATCAATTAAATGCCAACCGTAGAGTAAGGTTTTGAAATGATTGCGACGCAAGCGATCGTCACCATCCTTGGGCTTGCTGGTTTGTTACCTTTTATTATTCCGGCCGTTTTTATCTCCCTGGGGTCGGTCCATTCAACAATATTGCTGGCCATCGCCAGCATGGCTTCGG
>CAMYIF010000132.1 GCA_947258415.1 uncultured Pseudomonadales bacterium | reverse complement strand
ATCGTCGTCATCATCGTCATGATTGTTTAGCTTTTCTGTCATAAAGCCTCCTGGTCAGGGCTAATATTTTTTTAATTTTTATTCAGAAACGACTTTAAAACACGTCTGTTTAATAGCCGGGGCATTTAGCCTTTATCATCCTCACAGGCAGACCACTAACAGCACACTAATCCTTGTTAGAAACAGGTAATGTTTTCCAGTGTGAGCGCTTCAATTGCGCTCATTGCCGAAATATACGATGCTGGGATTTTGCCTGTCAATAAAAAAATTCCGGATTTCAACGAGTCGATTTTGGCCAGATAAAGCTTCGGGTTGGAGCTGTTTTATTGCAGATGGATGATTTATTACTCGTTGACCCAGACTCGCCTGATCGGGTCGCCAAAGTCATCGTAGATAATTTTTTCTTTTGGTTTTGTGACTTCGGGTTTTTTGGGCTGCCGTTTGTTTTTTAAGCGACGTGCATCCACGGTCGCCAGGACATGATCGAGAGGCGTGCGCGTTGGTCGTGATTGATCGAAAATTGCCTTGCCCGGTTTAATCGCACCTTTACTGTTATCCCAGCCGGATTCACCTGCGGGTATCTGGGTTATTTCTCCGCCCTTGGCCAGGAAGTTTTCAATTTGCCGTTCGATTTCGGCGCGGATGTATTCTTTGGGATATTTTTTCACGACTTTCATTCAGGATCGCATGTTACAGGCACAATGGCTTATTATAACGCCAGCAATTCAAAAAACCTTTATTTACTGGTAATTATAATGCCTTAAACCGATCGGGTTTAGGACATCAGGCAAACAATAGCCTGCCTCTTAACTGACTAGTAGTCCTCTTTTTTTTGCATCCATACCTTTTCGATCCAGTGCCATATCGAATCCCATGTCTGTTTCGTATCCTTGCCGTTGGCCCAATAAACAATCGGGCCTTCCAAGGTTCGGCAAAAATAATTTTCTTCGACTTTACAAATGGGTATGTAAGCTCTTGGCACACCCATTTCCCAGGCGGTTGCCGCGACATCCGGCAAATAAGTGTGCGAATGCGGGTCGGCAGCCGTGACCGGCTCCAGCGATCCGTAAACCACGTCGCTGGCCAGCAGCAGGTATTCCCTGAGATCCACGGGTAATCTGATCAGGAGCTCTTCCTCAACAGTCAATAGTGCATCCTCATCCGGTAAAACCAGCGGACAGGGTACCGTTTCGTTAAGCTTGCGTAGTTCGGAAATAATATCGTTCATCTATTTTACGTTTTCCTGTAAGTGCCCATTAGGAAAGTTATTCGATGTTGCGTAATTGATCGATCAAAGTCCAATAATTATCCAGCATCAGGTGTTAGAATTTGCATCATAATTATTAGACGCCGAGGAACACCTGTTGTTTTCAGCATTTTCCCTAAACGATCGCCTGCTCAAGTCGATCGACAAAATAGGCTTCAGAGAACCGACTCCCGTACAGGCACAGGTTATTCCACTGGCTATAGCGGGCAAGGACTTGCTGGTCAGCGCCGAAACCGGGAGTGGCAAAACTGCCGCCTTTTTGCTGCCAACCCTGCACCGATTGTTAATCAGGGAGGCACCCCTGTCGGGTACACGTGTACTTATCCTGGCGCCCACCCGGGAACTGGCCCGGCAAATCCTGAAACATTTCAAGCAGCTGTCCGGTTTTACCCATCTGCAGGCGGCACTTGTCTCGGGTGGCCATGATTTCAAATATCAGCGTGCATTATTTCGCAAGAACCCGGAAGTAATTATTGCGACACCAGGCCGGCTCGTTGAGCACATAAGCCAGGGAACCCCCGACTTTAACGACCTGGAAGTGCTGATTATCGACGAAGCAGACCGCATGCTCGATATGGGTTTCAGTGAAGATATGGCCACCATCGTCAACCAGTGCAATGACGCGCGCCAGACGCTTTTATTTTCGGCAACACTGGGCCACAAGGGTATACAGGGTATAGCCTCCAGACTGTTAACCAAGCCGGTATCGGTCAGCCTCAGTAGTGCAAAAACCCCGCACAGTGACATTAGCCAGCAAATTATCCTTGCCGATCATGTTCGCCATAAAGAACACTTGCTGGCCTGGCTACTGGCCCATGAAACCTATGAAAAGGCACTGGTATTCAGCAATACACGCGCACAGGCCGACAGGCTCGGTGGCTTTATACGCTATCACAAGCAAAAAGCGGCGGTTTTGCACGGTGAAATGGACCAAAAGGAACGAAATCGGGTTATGGACCTGTTCAGGCGCGGACATGTCAATATCCTGATCGCTACCGATGTCGCTGCGCGGGGTCTGGATGTACAAGGCGTTGACCTGGTAATTAATTTTGAAATGGCGCGCAGCGGTGATGACTACGTGCACCGTATCGGTCGAACGGGTCGGGCAGGCAGGCAAGGGTTGGCAATTAGCCTGATCAGCTCGCCCGAATGGAACTTGATGGCCAGTATCGAGCGCTATTTAAAGGTTAAATTCGAACGGCGCAGCATCAGCGAATTGACCGGGGCCTACAAGGGACCAAAAAAACTGAAATCTTCGGGTAAAGCGGCCGGCAGTAAAAAGAAAAAACTCGTTAAAAAAGCCGCCGCCAAGGCTGGAACCAAAAAAAAACCAGCAAAAGCAAGCAAGGACCATCGCCCAAATCAGGCTGGCCCAAAAAAAAGAAGGCCCGCAACTGATGCCGCACGCGATGGCTTTGCCCCGCTTAAACGCAGGAAAAATCCTGATGAAAACACATAATGGCTGGAACCCGTTAATTTTCTGCTACATTCAATAGAACAGCTCCTTCAATGCTTGACACAAGGGGTTGCCAGTTAATGACCCAACCGGATTTTTTTCATGCCTGCCTCAAAAAAATCAACGACAGTTGCAAGCCGTATCCTCGTTGCATTGTTTGGCTTGCCTTTTGCTGCGTTTGGGCTGGGTTTCTTCTTCTGGAATGTACTTCCGGGGATTATTGACAGTATTTCCGTTCAGGACTGGCACCCGGCAACCGCCAATTTGCTCCAGGTCGAGCTGGTTACATCCGTATCTGACGGGAGTTCGTCGTACAGGGCAACCGCCCGGTACCAGTATTATTACGCTGGACAGACCTACACGGGCGATCGGGTAGCGGTTCATAATGGTGGAGACAATATTGGAAATTTCCAACAAGCTCTGGACCAACGCCTGGAACAGGCGTACCAAGAGAAACAGCCAATTACCGTATGGGTCAATCCGGATGAACCATCAAAGTCGATTGCCGACCGGGACCCGCGCTGGAGTTTAACCCTGTTCAAGTTATTGTTTTGTGTTGTCTTTACAGCAATCGGCCTGGGCCTGATTATTTACCTGATTACCACCAGGGCTAAACCTGCCCCGGTTTATGGCCTTGATGATAGCCAAGCAGATGCACCATGGCTGGAAGTATTAAATACTAATAAAGACTGGCCATCGAACCGCATTCGCTCCAATGCCAAACGCGGCATGTGGTTTTTCTGGTTGTTTGCGCTGGTCTGGAATTTAATCAGCATGCCCCTGATGTTTGCCCTTCCGGGAGAAGTTAGCACAGGTAATCAGTTGGCACTGATTGGCCTTGTTTTTCCGGTTATCGGTTTTGGTCTGGTCCTGGCAGCAATAAGAAAGACGCGAGAATGGCAATATTTTGGCCCGACACTGTTAACGCTTGATCCTTTCCCTGGTTCCATTGGCGGGCATGTCGGCGGTACAGTCCGGTTGAATGTACCCTTTAATCCGGCGGTTAATTACCGGGTTACCCTGAACAACAGTTATAGCCATGTCAGCGGTAGCGGCAAGAACCGTAGCCGTTCTGAATCAGTACAGTGGCAGAACAGTCAAATTGCCAGATCAGTAAAAGAACAGGGTGGAACGCTGCTGACGTTTCGCTTTGATGTACCCGAGGGCCTGAACGAAAGTCAGGAAGCAACCGGTAATTATTATAAGTGGACCATTGTGCTGGAGGCAGCACTCGAGCCGGTAGAGTTGGCCCGCAGTTTCGATATTCCTGTATTTGCGACCAGCAAAAAAAGCGCCGCCATCGAAAATACCGGCACGGCAGTGATGGAAGGAATCCGTTCGCAGGCGATTGAACAAATAATGAATGTGAAGCAGATTCCGGGCGGAGCCGAGTTATATTTCCCTGCCGGTCGCAATGCTGGAATGGCGTTGGCGGTGTTTGTTACCGGATTGATTTTCGGCGGCGCAGGCGTCTGGTTATGGTCTGAAACAGTATTTATGTCGATCATGTTCCTGCTGTTTTCCATTCCCTGTACACTGGGCGGTATCTATACCGGCATTAATTCGTTGCGGGTAAGGATCGATCTAAACGGGGTGCAGACAACACGAAATTTACTGGGTTACAAGGTGATTGGCCGCTACCTTGATCGTCATCAAATTAAAGGAATTATTTATAGAAAAGGTTCCCAGCAAAATATGGGTAGTAAAGTGACGGTTTTTTACAATCTGTTTATAGTTGCTAAAAATGACAGCGAAATTCGGATTGGCGAAAGTTTTACCGGTGCGGGGCAGGCCGGATACGCGGCAGAATCGATAAGCCTGCTCACCGGGATACCCTGCATAAAAAACCATATGCAACCAACGAACAGGTTACAGAAATATTTTTCAGGTTAGCTATATTGAAGGTGATTGACGCATGAATAACGGAATCGTTTGCTGGCAATGTGGACAAACGCTCGTTGATTTGATTTTTCCTGTGTCCAGGCGGGAAGAGTGTGCTGCCTGTGGTGCCGATCAACATGTGTGCAAGATGTGCCGGTTTTATGATGCGAATATTGCGCACCAATGTAGCGAAGAGCGCGCTGAGGAAATTACCGACAAGGAAAGCGCAAATTTTTGTGATTTTTTTGAACCGCGCGCCAACGCCTGGATATAAAAGGATAATCGGCAAGCAGCTACGGCCCGTGCCGAATTGGCAGCATTGTTCGGTGATGAAATGCCAGAGAATGCGGACGAGGTTTCCAGCGATGACAGCCAATCTGAGGCCGATAAGGCCAGGCAGGAGCTGGAACAATTGTTTGGAAAGCGCGATTAAAACAACTGGCACTGAATAAGTGTTTTTTGTATTTAAAACGAGGGGAAACAGGGTGTTTTTATCAGCACCAACCCTTAAAATCAACAAGCTGAAATAAGATGAGGAATTCTAGTGGCGGTTATATCGACTCACAACGCTGAACATTATCTATGGGGTGGGCAGTGCCATGGCTGGCATCTGGCAAGGACAGAACAGTTAAGCGTGATCAAGGAGTTTGTTCCATTCGGCTACTCGGAAGTACGCCATTATCATCTAAAATCAGAACAGTTTTTTTATATTCTTGCGGGTACCGCAACGATGGAATTAGGCGGCGTAGTCTACAGGCTTGAGGCGGGTGAAG
>CAMYIF010000131.1 GCA_947258415.1 uncultured Pseudomonadales bacterium | reverse complement strand
CGGGGAGCCCGGCAAAAAAAAATTCGTTACTTTGGCCCATTCCCGCATGCTACTGCAGTGCGTGAGACGCTTAATTTATTGCAAAAAACTTTTAAAGTGAGGCAGTGCGATGAGAGTTATTTCAGGAATCGTACCCGGCCCTGTTTACAATATCAGATCGATCGATGCAGTGGCCCGTGCACGGGGCTTATCTCAAAAGAGGACTATGGAAATGACGTTCGCCATACACGCATGTTCCTGGAAGGTAAGGACAGGGAAATTGTGACCGAGCTGACCCAGAAGATGGAAGCCGCCTCCGGGCAACTGGACTTCGAACGTGCCGCCGAATTACGCGACCAGATCATCTTTTTACGAAAAATTCAGGAACAGCAATACGTTTCCGGGCAGCGAGGGGATGTTGATATCCTGGCCGGTCTGATTCAACCCATCGGTGTCTGTGTGCAGGCACTGTTTATTCGGGGTGGGCGTATCCTGGGAAGCCGCACCTACTACCCAAAGATGAATTTGTTATCCTCTGTGAGCGAGTTGCTGACCGCGTTTATCCCCCAGTATTACCTGACCGAAAGGTCGGAGCATCAGATACCCAGGGAAATTATTGTCAATACAGAAATAGAGGATAAAGGGGTTATTCTGGATGCGCTCGAAATAACCGCTCAACACAAGGTTATCCTGAGTTCCAAAGTACGCGGTGAACGGGCGCGCTGGCTGAAAATGGCGGTACATAATGCCAGCCAGAATTTGCTGGGGCATCATACCAGGAAGCTGGATTATTCCGGACGTTTACAGGCTCTGCAAAAAGGCCTGGGTCTTGATCAACCGCCGCAACGAATGGAATGTTTTGATGTCAGCCACAGCTCGGGGGAGGCTACAGTTGCCTCGTGCGTGGTTTTTGATAACAAGGGACCATTAAAGGCCGATTACCGGCGTTTTAATATCAAGGGCATAACCGAAGGTGATGATTATGCAGCGATGAAGCAGGCACTTACGCGTCGTTACAGGCGTTTAAAAGCAGGAGAGGCCAGGCTCCCGGATATATTATTTATCGATGGTGGTAAAGGGCAGTTACGCATTGCTGAAGATGTGCTGGCTGAATTGTCGGTTACCCGTGTCATGCTGGTGGGTGTCGCCAAGGGAAAGTCACGCAAGCCCGGCCTCGAGTCTTTATTTGTAGCCGGGCGAAGCGACGAGATTGTTTTTCCAAATGATTCACCGGCGCTTCACCTGGTGCAGCATATACGTGACGAGGCGCATCGTTTTGCTATCAGCGGGCATCGCCAGGGACGAGGTAAAAAACGCAAAACATCACCACTTGAGAATATTCCCGGCATCGGGCCGAAACGCAGAAAAGCCCTGCTGACTTTTTTCGGGGGGTTGCAGGAAATTGATCGCGCCAGCCCCGAAGAGATCGCCAAGGTGCCTGGTATAAATAAAGCCATAGCAAATGAAATTTATGCCTGTCTACATAATGAATAATGAGATGCTATCAAGTATCATGATCCACATTCGAATCAAGCAAGACCGGAACAAGAATAAAACGCATGAATATACCGAATATCATCACCAGCGTCCGGGTCGTTTTAATTCCGGTTATCATCATATTATATTATTTGCCCGTTCCCTGGCATTACCTGGCGGCATCATTTGCCTTCATTATTGCCAGCATTTCTGATTGGCTGGACGGTTACCTGGCAAGGAAATGGGACCAACACACAAAGTTCGGTGCGTTTATTGACCCGGTGGCCGACAAGTTAATTGTAGCAGTTGCCCTGGTGTTACTTGTCGAGGCACATTCGTCGGTCTGGCTAACTATTCCGGCAATGATTATCATTGGTCGTGAAATTGTCATATCGGCATTGAGAGAATGGATGGCCGAACTGGGTAAGCGCACCAGTGTTGCCGTTTCGTTCATTGGCAAGTTAAAAACCACGTTCCAGATGATCTCTATTATCGTTCTGTTATCCGATGCACCCGGCAGTCCGGCTGCTCTTGTGGGTATGGTCTGCCTCTACGTAGCTGCGGTTCTTACCTTGTGGTCGATGTTTATCTACGTGAGAGCGGCATGGAGCGACTTGACCGAAGATCTATAGCTTCCGGTCGGGCCATTCTTTAATACAGACCCCTGCAAATTGCCTGCAATTTACCTGCAATGGCTTGAATTGGGTAATTCAATCAGGGACAATACGCGCCTCGAGTTTGGTGGCCCTTATTGGTCCCCTCGCAATAAAACATTGTGAACTCCGCCAGGCCCGGAAGGGAGCAACGGTAACAGTGGCTTTATGTGCCGAGGTGTGGCTGGTAGGGGCCACCTCTATTAAACTTCACTTTCTTTTCTTTGCTCCCCCGTGATCAATTACTCCCCTAAGCCATACCGCCTGTGGCTTGCAAGTGCAGAATCAAAGTAATAAGGTATTAAATACAATGTCATTCATACCCTGAATAATAATAAGGAAACAGGTGTGCCTTTAAAGTCAATCTTCCTTGGTTTTGTCCTTTCCGTTTCGATTGTTTTAACTATTCCCGTGAACGCGGATACCCAGGCTGAAGCTGTTTCGGAAGGCGTAGCCTCGGCATTGGGTAGCGCCATGCGTGAAATAGGCCTCGAAATCAGTGGCGGATCATTGCCGGCCATTGAACATATGTTCAGTAACTGGGAGAACCTGCAAAACCCCTGCGGTAACGCCAGCCGGTTAATCCGGGCATTTATGCGTGACAGCAACAGCAACTCGTTACAGTCACCCACAGGCATACATTTCGCCGATGTCATGATGAACACCTTTGATTTGCCCCGATCAAGCGCGGCGACACTCGCCGCGCAAGGGGAGATCATATCTTCGCGATTATGGGGCAAGTACCGGTTACAAAGGAAACTCAGGGATTTATTACGTGAAATCGCATTACTGTGTAATCCACCCAAGCCCAAACCACAGGTAAGCCTGCCGGCAGCAACAGGAGTAGCTGCGGGTGGCGGAACAGGCACCGGCAGCCAGCCTCCGACGCCGCCACAACCACCGGTGCAACCACCCCGTCCACCGGTAACGCCACCGGCACCAGCCGCTCCACCCGAACCGGATTGGAGCGTGGATAACCCTTGTCCCGAATGCCAACCCATAGCCGATAGCCTGAAAGCCGAAAAAGCCAGGCTAAAAAAACTTGAAGCTGAACGAGCCGAAGAGAACGCCAAATTGGGAGCAAACCAGTCTGAACAGGCCGAGATCACCGAAGAAATTGCTACCATCAAGGCGGTTGTCGAGGCCCAGAAGGGTACCGGTGGATCCAGTTTTGACCCGTCGACAGGAACCCGCATAAGTTCGGTTAATGTGGGTGGCGGCAAAGTCGTAGTGACCACTACCTATGCCGATGGCACAACTGTCTCATATCCGCGAACTACAAGCTCGTCACGCAGAGCGAAAAAGAAAATCAAGAAGCTGGAGAAAAAGCTTAAAAAACTCAAAGAAGAAGAGAAAAAAATCAAGGAAAATGTAAAGAAACTCGACACCCGGGTCAATGCCTCGAAGGAGAAAATCAAGTCCCTCGAAAAAGCGCTCGAGGATTGTATAAGGGAAAAATGCAAGAAGGGGCGCGACCCCAAAAGCGCGCTATTGCTTCCGGGTGGCGGAACACCCACGGCTACGGGTGGCAAAACCGCCTGTGTACCTACCCTTAAACACGAGGCAATCGCCATCGGACCCAAAGCCGAGATAGGTACCGGTTTCCATAAAGCAGCCGAGGATGTTGCCAGGAAAATAGTTGGCGGTGGGCTCGGTGGCCTGTTCAGTGGTGGCGGACTAACCAGCGGTAGTAGTAAAGAAAACACGGCGAAACCAAAAAAGGCCAGGGATCCGATCAAGTCAAAACACAAGGATACCTTCACCATTCCCGGGACCAGTATCAAGGTCCAGGTGGGCGCCATGTTCGATAAAGAGGGCAACTTCCTGGTCAGCTCCAAGATTAAAAAAGCGCCGGGTAAAGGCACATTCCACGATATCACTGCCCACAACATCGACTGTCAGCAAATGCGCCCGGTCAAATACTATATTTATGACTTGTACCGAAAATGGAATATCTCGGTCCAGTACACGGAAACCACGACCACCAATTATTACCAGGATGGCGCTCTGGTTCGTACAGAAACCAACGTAGAACAGTCCGACTGGATGGATTATGCTTCCGGTAAAGACTATCTGGGTTCGGGTGGTGTTGGATACGGAGCAGGAATAACCGATAACTTCCCCGGTATCTGGAGAATGTCCGGGTTTAATCGCGCCACATCGGGTAATAAAGGTGTCGGTGCATCCTTTAATCTCAAATACAATAATTTTAGTAACCCCTTTGTTATTTCGCTTAAGTACACTCAGCCGGATGAGGACCCGGTAACCGCCGTACCCCTGAACCTGCTGACCTGTCCGCAAGAGGATGGAAAGATTGAATTGGTCAATGTCAAAGACTACCTGGCCATGAAAAGGCACTTTGATGGTGGCGGTGAGGAAGAGTTTGATCCATACACTAGCGACCAGCTTGTGGACAAGCCAGCCGATTTTCAGCGAAAGGGTTTGTCCGGATATCGAGGACAATTCCCGCTCCTTGCAAACCGTTTGATGTTGCGTTGCCCCGGGTATTTTGATGGCAAGATTCCCAAGTGGGAAATCTTCGAAGCAGCCGACAGAAAAAGACAGGTGTTAGGTGAGCCCGATCCTAACCTGGCAGGCGATCATTTTATGGAAGCTTTCAATAATGCCTTTGGCGCAGAATGGCATCCCGACGATGATCTTTTCTGATACAGTCCTGATTACAGGTTTAATCAGTGGCCAAAGAAGTAACATTTTTCTGGAGAACTGCGACCGTAACCGCTAGCATAGTCATCTTGTTTTTTCTGACATACCAGCGGCGGTAAAGCAACCTTTTCCATGGAACACCAGGCACTCGCACGTAAATGGCGCCCACGCAGTTTCGACCAGATGGTCGGGCAGGAACACGTGCTCAAAGCACTGATCAATGCCCTTGACCAGGATCGTTTACACCATGCGTACCTGTTTACCGGCACACGGGGTGTGGGCAAAACCACGATTGCCCGTATTTTGTCCAAGTGCCTTAATTGCGAAGCCGGTGTTAGTTCCGTTCCCTGTAATGAATGTTCAACCTGCAAGGAAATTGACCAGGGGCGTTGTATTGACCTGATCGAAGTGGATGCAGCCTCTCGAACCAAAGTCGAAGATACCCGTGAATTACTCGAAAACGTGCAATACGCACCCACGCGTGCCCGTTACAAGGTCTACATAATCGACGAAGTACACATGCTTTCGGCGCACAGCTTTAATGCCTTGTTAAAAACTCTGGAAGAGCCGCCTCCGCACGTCAAGTTTTTACTGGCGACCACCGATCCGCAAAAATTACCGGTCACGGTTTTATCGCGTTGCCTGCAATTTAATCTGAGA
>CAMYIF010000130.1 GCA_947258415.1 uncultured Pseudomonadales bacterium | reverse complement strand
CATTTACATTACCCGAAACGGGTGAAAAAATGATCAACTCGGGTATGCGTATGATGGGTGCACATACCGACAGTCCCTGTTTGAAAATCAAGCCGAATCCGGATATCTACAACAAGGGTTATCATCAACTCGGAATTGAAAAATATGGCGGTGCTTTACTAAACCCCTGGTTCGACAGGGACCTGTCGCTTGCCGGAAGGGTCACTTACGTTACCGAAGAAAGTGAAGTTGCCAGTACCCTTGTGGATTTTAAAAATCACGTAGCGGTGATACCCAGTCTGGCTATCCATCTTGACAAGTAGGCCAATACTAACCGGACCGTCAACCCGCAATTACATTTGCCTCCCTTATTGTCAATTGCACAGGATCCGGATGCCAGGGACTTCAAAAGTATTCTCAATCAGGCATTAATCGATCTCGGAATTACAGGCGCAGAAGTACTGGATTTTGAAATCTGTTGCTACGATACCCAGCCGCCGGCATTGATAGGCCTGGATTCTGATTTTATTGCCAGTGCACGGCTGGACAACCTGCTCAGTTGCTACGTGGGTTGTCAGGCAATAATTGACAGTGACAGCCTGGTATCGAATTTGTTGATTTGTAATGATCACGAAGAGGTTGGCAGTGCATCTGCTTCGGGCGCACACGGCACATTCCTGAAATCTGTTTTGGAACGCATTTGCCCCGACGCACGGTCAATCAGCCGGATGGTCGCCAACTCTATGATGATTTCCGTCGATAACGCGCACGGAGTCCATCCAAATTATTCCGATAAGCATGATGAAAACCATGGTCCGATGATTAATAAAGGCCCGGTAATCAAGGTTAACTCATCACAGCGATACGCTTCGAACAGTGAATCCGCGGCACTCTATCGTCACCTGTGTAACCAGGTATCCGTGCCGGTACAATCTTTCGTGGTCAGGAGTGATATGGCTTGCGGGACTACCATCGGTCCTATCACCGCCAAGGAGTTAGGTGTGCGTACCCTGGATATAGGCGTACCAACCTTTGCAATGCATTCTATCCGCGAACTGGCTGGTACCAGGGATACTGATTACCTTTACCAATCCTTGAAGGCATTTTGTGAGCTGGCCAGCTTGTCGACTTCTACAAGTGACAACACCGATAATCACTAATCGTATGATGAATACAGCTGATCGACAAAAGATGCGGATAGAATCGGTTAATCTAGTCGAAGCGAATTACCAGGTTTTCACTGCGGGCTACCTTGAAACACCTAAAAAGAAAATCAACCCGGGTGACGATTACGGTTACCTGACCGCGCTTAATGAAAGGCCCGAAATTATTCCTTGCCTGACCAGATGGGTTCAGCAGCACACGCAGGGCTGGTAATGCATAACTTCAAATGGATCTATGAGCATGCACTTGCGCGCAAGGGTTCCATCGAGAAACTGGAATCACTCCTGCCTGTACCCAAAACGGCCTCGCAACTGATTGCCGTAAGCGATGACCGTTACCTGTCCGACATGTGCAGGCGTGTTTTTCGCGCCGGCCTGAAACATTCGATGGTTGATGCCAAGTGGCCCGCTTTCGAGCAGGTTTTCTTTGGCTTCGATCCCAAAAAAATTATCCTTATGAGCGATGATATGCTGGAACAAACGATGCAGGATAAACGCATTATCCGTCATTGGGGCAAAATCAAATCGGTGAGAAGCAATGCTTTCATGATTGACCAGATTACGCAACAGCATAAAAGCTTTGGCCAGTTTCTTGCCGACTGGCCATCGAATGATATCGTTGGTCTGTGGCAGTACCTGGCCAAATATGGCGCGCACCTTGGCGGCAACTCCGCGCCCGCTTTTCTGCGTATGGTAGGCAAGGACACGTTTCTTTTATCCAACGACAACCTTGCAGCATTAAAAGCCCAGGGAATTATCGATAAAAAACCCACCGGTAAAAGGGCGCTTAACGATGTTCAGGATGTGTTTAACCGGTGGCACGCAGAAAGCCATCGGCCCTATTGCCAGATCAGTCGTTTGTTGTCTTTTTGCGCCGATTAAAAATTCAGCAAAAACCCCATTTCAATCTTGACGATGACGTCATGGATTCATACAATGCGCGCCTCGTTTGAGTTTGTTGCGTCCCCTTCGTCTAGAGGCCTAGGACACCGCCCTTTCACGGCGGTAACAGGGGTTCGAACCCCCTAGGGGACGCCATCTCGATTGTCCTTTGCCATCTTTCCGCATCTGCAATACCCCCGCTGCCTGAGTTTGCCAAACCCGCAAGCTGTATCTGTTTATTATCCATTAGCCGTTTTGCCCGTGTTTATGCATAACAGGGCAGTTAATTATTGGAAATTTAGGCTAGCAGAGGACTAGGAGAAGGGGTATCGGGGGGAAATAAACATGCGGGCCACAAGCCTGATGACCCAGACCCGCATGCGTTAATTTAACGACTAGCTTTTTACTTTGTTTTGCTTGTTTTGCCACGCATCAGCGAGGGCAATGGCCGTCATGTTGAATATCCCTTTTGCAGTAGATGAGGGAGTAACAATATGTGCACTTTTCGCGGTTCCTGAAAGTATTGGTCCAATCATCAGTGAATTGTTGCTGACGCGCATTAATTGCACCGCAATATTGGCCGAATCCAGGTTTGGCATAATCAGCAGGTTGGCTTCGCCTTTTAGCGTGGAGAAAGGGTTGATGGAGTTACGCATTTTTTCGTCCATCGCTGTCATGGCGTGCATTTCACCATCCACTATAAGGTCCGGTGCCGCTTTGGCCAACAGTTTGGCGGCCTTGCGCATTTTTCGCGCGGAGGGCGCGTCAGAGCTGCCAAAATTGGAATGGGACAGTAACGCGACTCTGGGGGTTATACCAAAGCTCTCAACCCGTTTGGCGCACTCCAGCGTGGTATGGACAATGTCTTCAGGGCTTGGGTCAATACCAAGGTGGGCATCGGATACGAACATAGGTCCTTTGGGTGTCACCAGAATGGTCATCGATGAGATACGCTTGTTTTCATCGGCGGGGCCAATGATGTCAAAAATATCCTTGAAGTGGTGATCGAAACGACCGATAGAGCCGCAGATCATGGTATCGGCATCACCCTTGGACACCATTGTTGCGGCATAAGCCGTACTGTTGGTACGGATGATTCTTTCAGCGGCTGTAGCGCCAACGCCCTTTCGTGCCACCAGTGAATGGTAGTGCTGGGTGTATGCCTGGTCACGCTCGGCATTTTCTCCAGGATTAACGATGACAAAATCCTTGTCCCGTTCGAGCCTGAGACCCAGGGTTTCGATTTTAGCCATAATTACATCGGGTCGACCGATTAATATCGGGCTGGCGACTTTTTCATCGACGACGCCCTGCATTGCGAGCAGAACGGTTTCATTTTCGCCCTCTGCGTAAACCAGTCTTTCCTGGTCACGGCGCGCAATATCAATGATGGGTTGCATAAACATGCGGGTACGTGTGCCATAAGCCCGCAAGCTTTCTTTATAAGCCGCCAGGTCCTTAAGCGGACGAGCAGCCACACCGGAATCCATCGCCGCTTTGGCGACAGCATAGGAAACTTCAACAAAAAGGCGTGGATCGAAGGGTTTCGGCAGGATGTACTCAGGACCGAATATTAGTTTTTCGCCCACGTAGGCTTTGGCGACATCGTCGGTCAATTCCATATGGGCGATGGAACCAATTGCCTTGACCGCAGCCATTTTCATTTCTTCATTAATGTCGGTGGCGCCAACGTCCAGTGCGCCCCTGAACAGGAACGGGAAACAGAGTACGTTATTCACCTGGTTCGGATAATCCGAACGTCCGGTTGCGATAATGGCATCGGGCCGTGCTTCGCGAGCAACCTCGGGTAGAATTTCAGGGGTTGGATTGGCCATTGCCAGGATAATGGGTTTTTTGGCCATTTTCTTGACCATTTCTGCAGTGAGTACGTTAGGTCCTGACAATCCGAGGAATACATCAGCGCCTTTAATAGCTTCACTGAGCGTACGTAATTTGGTGTCCCTGGCATAACGGCTTTTGTAAGGGTTCATGTCTTCCTGGCGACCCTCGTAAACCACACCCTGCAAATCACACAGGGTGATGTTTTCTTTTTTCAAACCCATGCTGACGGCAAGATCCAGGCAAGCCAGGCTGGCTGCACCACCACCGGTGGAGACCAGCTTGATTTTGCTGATATCTTTCTTAACCAGTTTCAAGGCATTATAAATGGCGGCGCCGGATACGATAGCGGTACCGTGCTGGTCGTCATGAAACACAGGAATATTCATGCGCTCACGCAGTGTCTGCTCAATAATAAAACACTCGGGGGCCTTGATATCTTCAAGGTTGATGGCGCCGAACGTAGGTTCCAGCATGGCAATCGCGTCAATAAGTTTTTGCGGATCGCGCTCTTCCATTTCGATATCAAAACAATCAATACCGGCAAACTTTTTCAATAGAACCGCTTTACCTTCCATCACAGGTTTTGATGCCAGCGCGCCAATCGCACCCAAGCCCAAGTTACCGCGTGCGGTATAATCGGCTGCGGTTGCAGGATCGTCTTTAATCCGCAAACAGGGGAAGGCCACACCGGG
Organism: uncultured Pseudomonadales bacterium; assembly: GCA_947258415.1. Classification (GTDB taxonomy): domain Bacteria; phylum Pseudomonadota; class Gammaproteobacteria; order Pseudomonadales; family IMCC2047; genus CAMYIF01. Next base: position 5,428 of record CAMYIF010000130.1, on the reverse strand, counting down.
TGAATAGGCTTGCGAGAGGTCCCGCGCATTAGCCATGGGTTTTGTTGGTGTGATTTCGAGCTTACCAGGACGTGGATGCTTGTGATAAGCAAGTGACATTTCTTCAAATGGGTCGGCCATATTCATCTTTTCCGATTAAGTGTTTTAATTATTATGAGGCAACGCAGAACGCATATTACTGGAACCCAGCTCCTCTATTTAGACCAGAGGAAGATTATTACAACGAGCCTAAGCAATCAAGTACATTAAGCCCAAACCCCAATGACTGCAAGCAGGTTGCTGCTTTGTATTGTCAATCACGCTCCATTCTGTGCAATTTTTTAGAGATAAAATTGGCAACTATGATTTACTCATATGACCCTGTTGGATGATCGTATAGACTGCTGCGGTAAAAATGCGGTTAAAAGTTATTCAATATTTACGGGAAACTGGTTTGTATGAAAATAGTTGCCGATGAAAACATCTCGCTCGTCCAGGAGCTTTTCTCTGGGATGGGTGAGGTTATGGTGTTACCGGGAAGACAAATATCCAGCGAACATTTAATAGACGCTGATATATTGCTGGTTCGCTCGGTTACCAAAGTAAATGCAGCATTGCTGGAAGGTTCCCAGGTTCAATTTGTAGGAACGTGCACCATTGGCACCGATCACATTGACCAGAATTACCTTGCAAGCTGTGGAATCGGCTTTTCGAGTGCACCGGGCTGTAACGCTAACGCAGTGGTTGACTATGTTATCAGTGCCCTGGCTGCGTTGGCATTGTCCAGGCAGTTCTCTTTAAATGAAAAGTCTGTTGGTATTATTGGCCAGGGTAATGTCGGAAGTCGCTTGAGAAAACGTCTCGAGGCAATGGGTGTCAGGTGTTTGTGTTCCGATCCGCCCCTTCAGCGTCAGGGGGTGAAAGGCCTGGTATCTCTACAACAGTTAATAAAAGAAGCAGATATAATCAGTATCCATACGCCATTAACCCGGTCCGGTTCTGATGCCACCTTCCATTTATTTGATAAACGCCGGATAAGTCGGTTAAAGCCAGGGACAATATTGATAAACACCGCTCGGGGCGCCGTCATCGACAATGATGACCTGCTTGCCTGTTTAAAGAACGTTGAATTATCACTGGTACTGGATGTTTGGGAAAACGAACCCGAGATCAATTTTGAGTTAATTCAGAAGGTAGAATTAGCTACGCAGCATATCGCCGGTTACAGCCTCGAAGGAAAAATTAACGGAACCGTAATGATTTATAAATCGGTGTGCGATTATTTTGGCAAGGATCAATCCGTCAATACTGATTCCCTTATGCCGCCCATGATTTCCTTGCCATTAATTTTCAATCGTCAGCAGAGTATTGATCGTCAATGCTGCGAGGCGATTTTGAGTTGTTACGATATTCGCAAGGACGATGCAGTATTGCGCCAGACACTCAAGGCAGCAGGACCCCGTGCGCGCGCCATTGCAGATAGCTTTGACCGGTTGCGTAAAAACTACCCGCAAAGAAGGGAATTTTCGAGGATATCAATCCCGGATAAACCTGAAAATACCGAATGGGCAGCAAGGTTGCAAGCTATTGGTATCGGTGTCGCCGGGTGATTAAATCAACGCGGAAGGTCTTTTTTTGAGGAATTAAGCACCTTGCAGGCACGCTGTACCATTTCTTCTGTAATGGGCACCTCTTTGCCATTTTTATCTATTACAGCCCCACCATGAAAATCTGCTTTTGTTTCTTCAGTCGCAGATTTTTCATCGTTTTTATTCGAACTATGCATGAAAATAAAGCCTCTTAACTAGTCTATATAAAAATTATATGAGATATCCTTTCAAAGTAAACAAAGATTTTACCCGTTATCCTATAAATGACATCAAATAAAATTAATAAAATATTGATATTTAATAATATACCATGAAATAAAATTATTCTTCGAATTGGCATTATTTTCAAAATACTGGCAACTTCAGGTCTATGCGTACCATAAAGATTTGTTAATTGAACGCAAGCAGCCCGACATTAGATTTTTTTGCCTTTAGCCTCTGCTAATTGCAAGCCCTGAAGGGCACTGTTTTTGAATATCAAAAATATATTTGTCCTGCGTAGTAAGTAAAATCCTTTCAGCGTTGTCGAACTGGAAATAGCAAGCTGATATAGTTCTCCAGAAAAGAGGAAAGGGCCGTGGAAAAATGTGTAAAAACCGAGCGGGAATGGGCTCAGAGCCTGACACCCGAGGAATTTAAAGTGTGCCGAAAAAAAGGCACTGAAAGGGCCTTTTCGGGTCAATATCACGATTGTAAAACACCCGGTGTATACGTTTGCAAATGTTGTAAAACACCCTTGTTCGATTCGTCGGCCAAGTTTGATTCAGGTACCGGCTGGCCCAGTTTTTGGCAACCCGTCAACAAAAATAATGTCTCTGAAAAGAGCGACAACAGTCTATTCATGCGTCGTACCGAGGTATTGTGCAGCGCCTGCGATGCGCACCTGGGACATGTCTTTAGCGATGGGCCAGAACCAACCGGTTTAAGGTATTGCATCAACTCCGTTTCGCTGGATTTGCATGAAAAGAATGCGCCAGGAAACAGCATAGATTCAAAGTAGAATTTATTGTTAACAAAACTTACGGGATTTTAAATGCTGGATAACAGAAGCAGGCAAGTGAATAAAAATGAACAGGTATTTTGTCATTCGTCATTTCGGTGGATTCGTAGTCAATTTGTTCATTCCTTGAACCTTGAAATCCAGGAGTTCGAACACCTGGCTACCGGAGCAGTACATTACCACCTGGCGTCATCCAGCCAGGAAAATGTTTTTTTGGTTGCCCTTAAAACCGTACCGACAGACTCGACAGGCGTGGCTCATATTCTGGAGCATACCGTGTTGTGTGGTAGTGAAAAATACCCTGTCAGAGATCCTTTTTTCATGATGCTTCGACGCTCGTTAAATACCTTTATGAATGCCTTTACCAGTTCCGATTGGACTGCGTATCCCTTTGCCAGCCAGAATAAAAAAGATTTTTATAACCTCCTCGATGTCTATCTTGATGCAGTTTTCTTTTCTCGCCTGGACCCCCTGGATTTCGCCCAGGAGGGCCATCGCCTGGAATTTTCCCAGCCGGATAATCCCGAGTCGGAACTTCAATACAAGGGTGTAGTTTTTAATGAAATGAAAGGGGCCATGAGCTCAACCATATCGGTGCTCTGGCAAACCCTGACCAGGTATCTTTATCCGACGACGACTTATCATTTCAATAGTGGGGGTGAGCCGGGTGATATTCCGGATTTAAGCTACCAGCAGCTAAAAGAATTTTATCGCACACATTATCATCCGTCTAACGCCGTTTTCATGACATACGGTAATATTCCCGCGGCAGATTTACAGGAACGTTTCCACGCTAATGCATTGCAGCGATTTGAGAGACTGGATTCTCGCATAGAAGTCAAGGATGAAAAACGTTACAACGCACCGGTAAACATTCAGGAATATTATGCTGTTGATGAAGGTGATGACGACAAAACTCACCATGTACTCGGTTGGTTACTGGGCCGGAGTACTAATTTGCAACAGCAACTGGAAGCCCATCTACTTTCAAATGTGCTGCTTAATGACAGTTCCTCACCCTTGCGCCATGCGTTGGAGACAACTGACCTTGGGGCTGCGCCTTCGCCTTTATGCGGCCTGGAGGACTCAAACCGGGAAATGTGCTTTGTTTGCGGGCTTGAGGGTAGCGACCCGGCGCAGGCTGAGGAATTTGAAAAGCTGGTATTCGAAGTGCTGGAAGATGTCGCCAGGAAAGGCATCGCACATGACAAAATAGAATCGGTTTTGCATCAGCTAGAACTGGGGCAACGCGAAGTGCGGGGCGACGGATTCCCTTACGGATTGCAACTCATTTTATCCGGGCTTTCGGCGGCCATTCATGATGGAGATCCGCTTGCCGTGATGAACCTCGACCCGGTTCTGGACAAGCTCAGGAAGTCCATCGAGGATCCTGAATATATTAAAACACTGGTACGGGAACTGTTGCTGGATAACAGGCACAGGGTTCGTCTGTCACTGCTCCCCGATACCGGTTTGAGCCAGCGTAAGGAATCAGCCGAAGCAAAACACCTGGCAAGTATCAAGGCAAAGCTGGACGATCAGGAAAAGAACGAGATTGTAGTATTGAGCAAGGCCTTGCAGGAGCGTCAAAACCAGGAAGATGATATCAGCATCCTGCCCAAGGTAGGTATTGAAGATATCCCGGAGGATATAAATATTCCGGCAGGTAAAAAGGCGTCTTCCGGTTTGCCCGTAACCTATTTTCAACAGGGTACCAACGGCCTGGTTTACCAGGAAATCATCTACCAGATGCCCGCCCTTGAGGATGAATTGTTATCTGCGTTGCCCTATTACACTTCGTGCCTGACGGAGTTGGGTTGTGGCTCCCGTAGCTATTTGGAAATGCAAGCCTGGCAAACCAGCGTTTCGGGCGGTTTGCAGGCATTGAATCAAATGCGGGGACTGGTAGATGATGAGCAGGTTGTCAGAGGCTTCTTTTTGCTCGCGGCCAAAGGTTTGTCCCGGCACCATGCCGATGTTTGCGAACTTGTTCACGAGACATTGATCAATTTGAGGTTCGACGAGTTTTCGCGCATCAGGGATGTTATTTCACAAAACCGGTCAACCGCAGAGCAAGGCGTGACCGGGCACGGGCATATTCTGGCAATGAAGGCGGCGTGCAGTGGCATGAGTCCGGCCGCAGCGGTAAATCATCGTTTAGGTGGCCTGGCTGGCATTATGGCTATCAAGGAACTGGACGATAGTCTTAAAAATGAAAATGAATGTGGCTCGTTGGCCGAGAAATTTCGGAGCATACACGGGGCTATCCTTGCATCGCCAAGACAATTTTTATTGATTGGTGAAGCCGAAGAGCAGGGCAGTTACACTCGGGAGCTTCAACAATGCTGGCAGGGCGAGACACAAACTTCGGAAGTTGTGACACCATTCAGGCTAACACCCGTGCGTAAACAGGTCAGGCAATTATGGTCAACCAATACCCAGGTAAATTTTTGTGCCAAAGCCTACCCAACTGTACCCGTCGGGCACCCGGATGCTGCGGCATTAACCGTGTTGGGAGAATTTATAAAAAATGGCTACCTGCACCGTGCTATCAGGGAGCAGGGTGGCGCTTACGGCTCGGGAGCCAGCCAGGATTCCAGTATCGCGGCCTTTCGTTTTTCCTCTTATCGGGATCCCCGTTTACAAGAAACGCTGGATGATTTCGATGGTGCCATTGAATGGCTGAAGAGTAAGCCGCATAAGCAGCAACAACTGGAAGAGGCGATCATGGGTGTTGTCGGTTCAATCGATAAACCCGGGTCACCGGCGGGAGAGGCAAAGCAGGCGTTTCACTACAACTTGTTCGGCCTAACCGCTGAGCAGAGGCAGGCATTTCGGT
>CAMYIF010000129.1:2843-13337 GCA_947258415.1 uncultured Pseudomonadales bacterium | reverse complement strand
GCGGGGACCGGCACGAAAGCTGTGCGACACCCCGCCGGGTGTCTGCCAGAAGTCGCCGGCGGAAACTTCGTGCTCTACGCCATCCTGGATACGCACGCCACTGCCTTCGAGCAACACGCCCCACTGCTCCTGAGGATGACTGTGGAGTTCGCCAGACCGGTTTTCAGCGATACGCACGATTGACAACATGACATTCTCGCCGGGGAATATCCTTGCTTCCAGGCCATCGGTGAGCGTGCGGGCGATGCCCTGGTTCATATCGTAGAGATTGAAGAAATGCCTGGTCTCCATTGGTCATCCTCCCGGGGATCTAAATGCGGTTCAGGATACTAAATATCAACTCAAATAAACTGCACCGCTTTTTTACTTCAGTTTGATGGGTTTGAAATGCTTCGCATGCGACGCGCCCCTACTTATTCTCGGTTCCATGTTTCATCCAACGTGAATGAAAAGTGGGCCATGGGCTTAGAGCATAACCAAGCGAAGAGGAATGGAAAGCGTACAGGTGATTAGTGCTCTCACCCCATGTAGCGTCGATAGCGCCAGCATCGGTTGCGACATAAACCATTCCCTGCATGCTGATGGCAGGAAACGTATTTCCGTTTCCACGTATGTCAGCCTTCCACTTTAGCTCGCCTAACGAAGTGAGGGCATGGAGCGCAGAGGCGAAATTGATATAAATTGTTCCGTCGGCTCCGACAGCGGGTGGAGAGAAGGTAAAACCTTTGGAGTTGTACTTCCACTTTTCTTCACCATCCGGTGAAATAGCATAAAGCTTATGGGCTGAAAAATAAATCATACCATCCGGCCCAATGACGGGTGCGTGCGAGGGAAATGGCGCGTATTTCCTCGTTTTGAAGGTCCATTTGATATTGCCCTCGGGTGAGATCGCATAAAGCGTGAATACCGCGCCGGCCGGTACCTGGCCGAATTCTGATGAACCATTCGCTACATATAGAGTTCCATCGGCGCCAATTGCCGGTGACGTCACTCCGTCACCCCCTTCTGTTTGCACTGCCCATTTGCGATTACCGTCAGATAAAAAGGCGTACAGCGCATTGTCACGGCCTCCAAAATAGACCGTTCCGTCTGAACCGATGGCCGGTGACGAAGGGGCAGCCGAGACGTTGCTCTCAATCTTTACCGACCATTTCCGCTTCCCATCGGGCGTGATGGCGTACAAAGTGGCGTCGCGATTCCCGACGTAGATCGTCCCGTCCATACCCAGCGCAGGCGTCGAAAAACTGCCACCTGCCTTGAATTCCCACTTTAGCTTTCCGTCTGGCGTGAGCGCACTGAGCTTGCCGTCCTGGCTGCCCGAGTAGATGGTTCCATCCGGGCTTATAGCAGGCGACGACGTGACCCACCCACCCGTCTTATATGCCCAGATGAGTTTCCCTTCCGGCGTCAGCGCGTATAAATTCCTGTCGCCGCTGCCGACATAGATTGTCCCGTCCGAGCCAATGGCGGGAGAAGTCATCCAGCCTTTCGTCTCAAAGGACCATTTAAGGGTCCCCAATTGGATTTCTTGTCCAGCGGCGTGGCTGAGCAGCACGAAGATAAGAAGCGTGGTGCTGAAAGCAGATACAAACCATTTGCCAGTCATAGCAGGTAGAGCTCCTGGACAAACCAAAACCAAGCTTAGGTTTGCCCCTGGCAGCGTAATGAATAATTGAGGGTCAGGATATTCATAGTAATGCTTTACTTAAATAATAGTGATGCAAACAGGGTGGACAGATTCCATGACTGGTATTCGAAACTGGTTCGTTAACCCATTTTGGTATCCAGTCCCATCGCTCTTTATTTTTTATGCTTTGTATGCGTCGACAGTTAGCACACTGACGAACTATTCCATTGATATCAATGTATTGATTTTCATCGAGGGCGATCAGCCCTTCGCGGGGCAATGTCAGGTATGGCTCTTCTACGAGTAATGAATGAACAGTTACAAAGCCATCTTTACCCAGAGGGTACAGATGCATGGAGAAACGCCGGTAAAGCTCTGAACTGGAGCATTCATATTGTAAATGTCTTGAGAATATGGATGGATCTTTTGCATTCAGAGCCGATTCAAATAACTCAGTGTAAAATGACTTCAGTAAATCAGGAATTGAATCCAGGACAGGTTTGCCTAATGACCATTCATTAACAGAGAAATTTTTATTACCGTTCTCTTCAGCAAATTTAAACCATGCAGGATTTAGATAAGAAATTTCAAGCCCTGAATCTAACCCATAAACACTACTGGGGTGACTGTTAAGACTATCTAACCTTGATGCACCAATAAGTGCTTCAAACTGAGGTGTTATGGAATGATGCATATTTGAACCCTATATAAGCAATAAATGCTATCAGGTATTACATTCACATATTATATCACTGTTCTGAAGATCGCCGAATTAGAGAAACTCTGACGACACATATTGCCACGCTAGAAAGCGAGCTTTAGCAAGCCGGGCACAGGCCATTTGTGGACGATTTTTAATTGCCTTGTCAGGTCTGTATTTTAAATTTATTGGATATTTTAATAAGAAAAATAAATAGCCCCGTAATCAAAAATAGATATATGCCCCGGCTTATATATTTTCTATTTTCAGGAAACATACCATCAGTTGAATTGCTAACTAATGGATAAAGCAAATGCTGTTTTCTTCCAGTTTTTCGGTCAGCAAACAAGCGATATACAACTTGGCAAAAAATGACAGGGCATAATATTCTGCAAATATAAATGACCAATATCATTCCTGTGTAAACCCAACGACGGCTGTAAGCTGCGCGGTTTAATGGTACGGATGAATGTGTTTGTTATGCATCACCCTTTCGAGCAAGCCAGATTGGCTTCCATATTTGCCATCAGGTAATTTATGGCGTCAGTGGCTCGAGTGATATGTTTTGAGATGTCCTGAATGTTACCAGCGCTTCTCGCAGTATTTGCCGCTTGGTTTATTTTACCTATCAGCTCCTGGAATTCGTTGTTATTGTCGCTATTCGGCTTTAATTGCTCGAACCTGGCCGAAGCCTTGTCAATCTTTAATATTGCATCATATATTCGGCGTTTTTGATTGCTAGTTGTATCAATAGTCACGGCACAACTGATAAGGTTTTTTTTCAACGATTGAAGCTCTTTGAGTACTTTAATTTTCACTAAATTCTCCATCCATGCGCAAGAGGTTTTAACCGGCAGGAACATCTAGAGTCACCACCAGCATGATAATTTTTAAAGCTTTTTTTAAAAATTTTTTTATAAAAAAAATATCAGCGCTCAGTAAAGCTGTGTTCCTGGTATCACCTTCGCCATTCCCTTGGTCGAGTTAAATGATATGACACTTCGCTGTCGTAAGCCGAGTATAACTAAACCCGGTTGTTATTATTAGTTAAAATTCTACTCCCTTTTCCAGGTTTTTAAATTACCCATAAGAATTATAGGGTTATGTTGTTTTTAACCCATCGAACAGTAATTTGCCTGTGTAGAATAAAACCTAAAGTGAGGCTAAAAAGTACAGATAGCGCTGGACTCCTCGTTAGGTTGAGGTGTCCTTTTTATCGTGGGAAAGACCACGATGCGTTTGTCAGGCCGACGATGCATCGTTTTCATGGTACGAAATGTATCGTGAGGCCAGCAAGCTCGGCACCCTTAACTTCGGATCGCCATGTTTGTCCTACGCGTACCGGCTGTGCAGTCGTAATTGTGCCGGTAGTGACGATTTCACCCGCTTTCAAGGGTGCAGGGTTGGGTTGCTTTCCCAGTACAGATAGCAGGTGAACAATCGCGGCAAACGGATTGCCGAGGACATTCGACCCCTTGCCTGTCTCAATGAGTTGACCGTCGGATAACAGATTTACCGACAATGACTCGAGCACGGAAACAGGGTCTGTTCCGAGAGTCTCTAAGGGCCGAGGCGGACCAACCAAAAGCGCTCCATGAAGTCCTCCGTCGGCAACCGTATCCGGCACCTTAAAATTCCAGCCTGGGAAGTGCGACTGGACAATTTCAAACCCGTGCGCCACCCAGTCAATTGCATTGACAACATCCAGAAGTTGAGCGTCGGCCGAAAGATCCGAGCCGAAGTGAAACACAATCTCGGGTTCGATCCTGGGCTCGGAAAATCTCTCGATTGGACAATTAGTCTGCGAATCCTGCAGCTGGACCACTGTTGTGTCATAGACATATGACCAGATTGGCTCTTCGATCCCGAACCTGGGCCAAACATCGGGATTGGTGAATCCGATTTTCCTGCCCACGGGAATTGCGCCCTCTGCCAGTCTTTCACGATGCAAGAGGGATGCAACACTATAGGCGCTCGGGAGATCAAAGTCCTGGACTCGTGCCGTGAAAGGTTCAATCTGTTGCGCAGAGTCTTGTGCCGCCTTTATTTCCAGCGCTATGGCATAAAGATCGGGTGCAGTCGGCATAGAGTAACTCCTTGTTTGTCTAATGCTCAAATCAGCCGCTCCAAAATCAGAGCTTATCGTTGCTATTTCGGGTCGGCTGGATGTGTTTGTTAGCCAGGAACTTCTAGTTCGAATTCCTTTTAACCTCACTGAATTCAACCCAGAACATCCCGCGAAAATCTCCTTCCTCGAAGTCTCGAGCCTGGTCTCGCGGGTAGTGTTCATCTATACGCGAGGCCACGTCTGGCGACAGGGCACTCCCGTGACAAGCCAGGCACATTTGCTTGATGAAAATGGGCTCAACGTAGCCCACGGACCCATTTTCGAATCGAACAACTTCGGGCTCGGTGTTTCCCGGTGTGGCGAGGTAGCCTTCCAGCAGGGGACGCATCCATTCCCTCGGCGCATTGCGCTCGTTGCGCAGTTTGTGACTCGTACGGCCGATTTCTACGCCGGCAGAACTTACCTCATTGGCAATCTCCGGTGCTACAATTTGACAGACTTCGATCGCGGCCTCTGGCCCGTTTTCCATGCCCTCCTTCAGGGCACCCATCAACCTCATTTTGAAAGGCTTCAGCGTTTCTTTGCCACGCTCCACCCAGATCGCACGGTCAAACTCCTCTCCCCCGTAGCCGGACAGAATGAGTGTAATAAGGCCGATGATTCCCATGGGACGTAAACGATGTCGAAACCCTTGTGTAATCATTTCAAATCCTGCAAATCTCTTTTGTGCCCTGCTTTTCCTTTGGTCATTTCAAATCCACGTAACGAGGCATTGCAGATGCAAAAAAATAAAACCTTACAAGCTCTGGACAGGATACTTCCTGATTTCCATCAACTAAAAATGCTCCAATCTTCCGGATTAATTTTCGGTTGAGTAAATTTTTAACCAATATATTGGCAATGCAGGTTTGTATTAACTTGAAACGCAGCGAGGTCAACTAACTACAGGGCGATGGCTGGCGGCATACATGGACGAAGTAGTAACAACGTGAAAAAGTGAGACTAATTAATTTTGGTGTTGCCGTGTTGTAACGCGCTCAGCCGACCAATCGGTAACAGGGGCGGTAGGTCTCCTGCCTGAGCTTCATCCGGTTCTGGCTGACGAAGGCGCGCAACAAAGAGTCCAGCCCGTGCTCTTCCACCGCGCTGACACCATCTTCCTTGACGTTGCCTGCCACGAGTCCGGAGAAAGCGAGGCGAAGTTCAGCCGCCAATTGGAGCTTCTCGATGTTTCGATGAAGCTTGAGTGCGCGCATTGTTTCGTGAGTTGGCTCGAAGGGTTGCTGGAAGTCTTTCTCTATGTGCAGCAGCCAGTTGAAATAGAAGGCATCTTTTGTGGCGATACGGTAATCGTGCACGTGTTGCATACCGGCGCGCATTTCGCGTGCAACCTGGGCCGGATCATCGATGATGATGCTGTAAAGTCTTTGCGCCTCTGGGCCGAGCGCCGATCCGATGAACGCGTCGATCTCCTGAAAATACGATTCTGATCCCGCCGGCCCGGTAAACACCAGTGGAAATGGCCGGAGCACATTATTCGGGTGCAAAAGGATACCGAGTAAATAAAGTATCTCTTCAGCGGTCCCGACCCCACCCGGAAACACTACGATGCCATGCCCAAACCGGACAAAGGCTTCCAGGCGCTTTTCCATGTCGGGCATGATCAGGAGTTTGTTGACGATCGGGTTGGGTGACTCGGCGGCGATAATTCCCGGCTCGGTAATCCCGATGTAACGCCCTCTTTTTACCCGCTGTTTAGAGTGACCGATGGTTGCACCTTTCATGGGTCCTTTCATGGCGCCGGGGCCGCAACCTGTGCAAACGTCCATTAATCGCAAACCCATTTCGTATCCGACCAGCTTGGAGTAATCGTACTCTTCACGACTGACCGCATGCCCGCCCCAGCAAACAACGATGTTCGGCTCGCATTGAGCTCGAAGCACCCGTGCGTTACGCAGGATATGAAAGATCGCCGAGGTGATATGACTCGAATCCTCCAGGTCAAACTTGCCGGCTTTAACCTCGTTGTGGACATAGACAATATCTCGAAGCACAGCAAACAGTAGCTCCCGGATACCCCTGATCATCTTGCCATCCACGAATGCACCCGCCGGTGCATTTTTCAACTCGAGCTTGACGCCACGGTCTTGCTGAACAAGCCTGATCTCAAAATTACGAAACGTCTCGAACACCTCGCGCGCGTCATCGGTATAGTTACCACTATTGAGCACGGCCAGAGAACAGCGCCGGTACATTTTGTACAAACCTGTAGCGGTCGAATCGAGCAATGCATTGACCTCGAGCTGGGATAGTATCTCCAGGCTGCCTTCAGGTGTTACCCGCATATCGATCGTGGGCACATCATCACTCGACATGCTGACAGTCGATTTAAATTCGCTAACGCCTTGAGCCTTGTTCATACTTACATTCTCTCCTCTTTTTGCAGGAATGCAACCCGTTCGATGACCAGTTCCGCTCTGCCAGATATTCGTCAATAAACAATAGTATGGCTTAAATTCATTAAACTTTAATGTCTATTCGTATCGATCAGGAACAGGAAGCATAAACAGCCTTGATATATAGGGCAAGCAACATTGGATTGGCTATAGAACATATTTTCGGATAAATTGAGTTTGTCAAAAAAAGGCAGAACAGGAAGCAAAAACAGCCTGTTCATTAAAATCTATTCCTGTCCAAGTCGCGATTTAAGAGCAGCATTGTTAAAAGCATTTTTACCGATTACATGATTTAGGTCAGTTTACCCTTCCCAATACTTCTTTAAATTATTTATCCGCTTGTGCTGAAATTACGGCGGTTGGGGTTTAGCGCGGCACGTTAAGAAAACTAAAAAGCCATAATGTTCGCACTAAATGGAAACATCCCGGACTGTTTTTTATCCGGGTAATAATTTGGGGAGTGGGGCAATGAAAAAATACAATACAATAACAATATCGTCCGGGCCAAATCTGTCGTCCAAAAAAGCACTATTAATGGCAGCGGCCTCTGTTATTCTCGCACTTATGGTGAACATGGCAGTTGCCGATTAATTTGTTACCTTCGGGATCAGCGGTGTGTTTTTTAACTATTGCTGGTCAACCACAGGCAAGCCCTGTTCGTGCCAGTTGATCATACCGCCGGCAAGATTGGCGACATGCTTGAAACCTTCTTTCTCCAGCAGGGATACGGCCTGGGCCGAGCGACCGCCGGAACGACAGACGGTGACCACGGGCTTTTCTTGATCCAGTGCTTCACAGCGTTTGTTTAGCTCGCCGAGCGGCATCAGGCTTGCGCCATTAATGTGGCCAAATTTTCCGGTGAATTCTTCCCGGTCGCGTACATCGACGATTTGCACGTCTTGAGGATGATCGGCGACCCAGTCCGGTTCGATTTCATAGATTCCCGCGTATGTATATCGCAACGGCGCCCATGTTTCGCCTTTGACATCCGGGGTCACCTCGACGTGCCCGCATTTCATATTGGCAGGCACGGCAACATCGATTTGCTTCGGATGCGGTAAACCGAGGTTCTTCATATAGCCGACAAAATCGCGTTCGTTGCGGTCACCCCCAAGCCTTGGATTGAATTCCTTTTCTTCCATTACGCTGCTTGAAGTCAAACCTCGATAGTCATGCGCAGGATAGATCACACACTCGTCGGGAAGCGAGAATATCTGCTCTGTAACCGAGTGAAACAGGGTCATCGGGTTACCCTGCTGAAAATCCGTGCGTCCGGCGCCGCGAATCAACAAGGCGTCACCCGTAAAGATCATACTGTGATCGTCGAGCAGGAAGCTCATGCAACCGTCGGTGTGTCCGGGCGTGGAGCGAGCCTGCAATGAACGCTTGCCAAAAGTAACCCTGTCACCGTGCTCAAGCGGCACATCGATACCCTCTGCTCCTGCCCTGGCGGAAAGGGCAATTTGGCTACCGGAAGTCTTTTTATGCAGCCAGGCGCCGGTAATGTGGTCCGCATGCACGTGCGTATCCAGGGTGTATTTCAGATCAACATCGAGCTCATTGAGCAGCGCTGTATCGCGCCGGAATTGCTCGAACACAGGGTCGATCAGAACGGCTTCGCGCGTTTCAGGGTCGGCGAGCAGGTACGTGTAGGTTGATGAGCGCTGGTCAAGTAATTGCCTGAATATGAGCCCCATGGTCTTTTCCTTCACCTCCTTGAGAGTACAGACAGGATAAACACCCTGTTTCTAAAAATCTATTACTGTCTTTTTCTGCGCCTTGCCACGATGCCGCTTTTATTAACCTTTCGAGTTTCACCGTGCAGACTTGCCCGGTTACGTTGAAAACCGCCCGGTGAGGTGTAATAAAGTGACATATGATACGGTTAATGATTGCAGTATATTGAAACTGAAAAGTCACCGGCGTTGAACAAGTGAACCATATCTGGGAACAAGTACTCCGATCGAAAGGATATACGGGCACCACCCTTGCAGCTCATCTTGAGGGAACGGCGGTGCTTCTGGACCTGTGGGATCAGCGTGACAGCGTAAAGCTTGCCGGACGTTATCACGCGGTATACGGTGACCCGGGTGGACGCGGGTCTATCTGCTCCCCTGAGGAACCTGACCTTGTGGAATTAATCGGTGAAGAGGCAGAAAACCTGGTTCAGCTCTGGTCGGTACTGGAACGAAACAGCCTTACCCGCGCAATTGATGCATTTGTTCGGGGAAAAAAGCAGATTATACTTGTTTCACATACCGGAGAGCCGCTGGTTGTCAGCCGCCAGCAATACCAGGACCTTGCCCATATCCAGGTTGCCAATTCGATCGAGGTAGCCCAACGCTCGAATACCGTAAATTATAACCTGCAGAAGTTGCACCCGGCCCTGTCACCGAAGGCATCTGCCTTCCTGGAAAGATACTACCCCGGGAAATGGCGCATGCTGAGGTTGCGCCCGGTTGCCCGGTTCAGGCAACTGTTGAAACAAATTTCGGGTCACTAGTTTAACTGGTATATCTGATCTGGCCAGCGCAAGCGATACCTTCGGAGACCCGAATTTACCGGGGTCCACGAAGGCATTTTCCGACTTCATTGATGAGCTCTTCCCCAGGCAGCTCTTGGTTGCCGTGCATCCGGTAAACGCTGGTGGAAACGTTGAAATTCGCGGGCAGATAGTTCCCGAGCCGGGAACGCTCGCATTGACGATAGCGGGACTGCCCGGGTTTATTGGAAGTATCCGTAAAAAGAAAATCATCAGAAAACCCCGTTCTGGTCCCTCTTTTTTTATTCTGCTTACTAAAGGGCGACAATGCTGACCCAGAAGCCGGCAGTAAGCGTGCCAAGCAAAACCGAGAGGGTCATCGCATTCGACGAAATGGCCTCACCGGTTCCAAACCTGGTGGCGATCAGGTAGGCGTTAACACCTGTAGGGCATCCGGCTGTAATGACGGCGGTCGCCAGGAAAACCTCCGGCAGCCCTATCAGCCAACCGATCAGCAGGACCAAAGCAGGCATTACCAGCAGTTTGCAGGTGGTGATCATCAGCGCCTGCGGGACATTGCGGGTGATACCATAGTTGACCAGCCCCATGCCGGCTGCGAACAGGGCCATGGGTCCCGCGACCTGCGCCAGGCTGGTAACGATATTCCCGAAGATACCCGTAACCGGTAACCCGGCAAGACGCCAGAATCCACCGATAACTATTCCGACGATGATCGGGTTTTTTGCAAGATTGAGGAAAAACCGGCGAATCAGGGTCAGGAAAGGGACCGGCTCGGCATCGACACCATCTGCCCGCAGCGCCCATTCGAAAAGTATCACGGACGCAAGCATTATCACCGGCAGGTGAATGGACAGGATGATCAGCAGCGCAACTACACCTTTGCTACCAAGCACCGTTTGCACCAGTGGTATACCTATCAACACCGTATTGGAAAAGGTTGCCGAGACTCCGGCCACGACGCCTGATCGGGCATCACGGCCAAATACGATCCGGATGAGTTTGTGCGACAGCAGCCAGGTCACTCCTACGGCGGTAAAGTAGGTAATCCATATAGACCAGGGCTCAACACCTGAAAAATCGGCGGTAGCAAGTGTCTTGAACAGCAAAACCGGTATCGCAACGCTGAATACAAAGTCCGTC
>CAMYIF010000129.1:0-2813 GCA_947258415.1 uncultured Pseudomonadales bacterium | reverse complement strand
TACAGAGGCATAGCCTACGCCGATTAGCCCGAAAACCGAAAGTATAATGGTCGCCAGTTCGTTCACTTATCAATCCAGATTATTTGGGGTCAGATGGTAAATATTAAACGAGATAAAGCTGGAGTACAGGAAAAACACAAGACCATTACTCGGCAAGACTTTTTAATGCTTTACTCAATGGCCTGTCTGGAAAAGTATCAAAAAACTTAAACGGTCATTTACCTGAATATCATAACCATTCAGAAAGAAGGGGTTTTCCTTTGAGCCAAAATTTTGTGTGCGGCAAACTGCGGATAACAATGATGCTCAAAACTGTTATGTTCAAAAATAGCCAGGCGTGAACACCCTGTTTAAGACAACAGTAATCGCAGACAACTGTTGGAGAAGCCTGTCATGATACTGCTGCAAAATCAGGTTATAGGAAGCCTGTTAAAGAAATTTTCGGGACTTGATACGGATTTCTCCCGTCTTTAGACAATATTTTCCTAATTTCGGTAATCAGGCTTCCCCAGCACCTGATTTATGATAATTGGCAGGAATGTAAATTTTTGCCTTGATCCTTATCAAAAAAGCATTTCTGCCTTTTACATGATGGGGATCATCTTGACTTTTTCGGTACTCAATTAGAATTATTATATCCACTCCTGTTGGAATTCGACAGACGTGGTTGTGTGGATGGTTTGTTCATTGTTCTTAAGGTGAGCTTCCCGTTCACATTAAACAGGAAAACCGGGATTTGTATCCGGTTACTAACTCAAGGAGAGGCACTATGGATAAATCCATTGCAACAGCGATCGTGTCTGTGCCAGCACTGTCGTTCAAGAAAACTCTATTATTGGCAACCGCCTCTGTTGTTTTCGCACTTGTGGCGGGCATAGCAGTAGCCGCTGAATTCATCACTATCGGCACTGGAGGCGTAACGGGTGTTTATTATCCGACGGGTGGCGCAATTTGCCGGCTGGTGAATAAGGACACCAAGGAACACGGCCTGCGCTGCTCGGTTGAGAGCACAGGCGGATCAATCTACAACCTGAACACCATCGCCGCAGGTGAACTGAATATGGGTGTTGCCCAGTCCGACTGGCAGTATCACGCCTATAACGGCACCAGTAAGTTCGCCGACCAGGGCCCCAACAAGAAACTGCGCGCGGTATTCTCGGTTCACCCGGAACCATTCACAGTGGTGGCAAGAGCCGATTCGGGCATCAAGACGTTTGCTGACCTGGAAGGCAAGCGCGTCAATATCGGTAATCCGGGTTCCGGGCAGCGCGGCACAATGGAAGTGGTAATGGAAGCGCTGGGTTGGACCAAGTCAAGCTTTTTGCTGGCATCCGAGTTGAAATCTGCCGAGCAGGCTTCTGCGCTGTGCGACAACAAGGTTGACGCGATAGTGTTTACGGTAGGCCATCCAAACGGGTCTATCAAGGAAGTGACAACTACCTGTGATTCTGTGCTTGTGCCGGTCACCGGACCTGCCATCGACAAGCTGGTCAAGGAGAATGATTACTACCGTGATGCTGTCGTACCCGGTGGTATGTATCGCGGCAGCGATAGTGACACCAAAACCTTCGGTGTAGGCGCGACCTTTGTCAGTTCTACCGATACCCCCGCTGATACTGTTTACGCAGTGGTCAAGGCGGTATTCGAAAACTTTGACGAATTCCGCAATCTGCACCCGGCCTTTTCCATTCTTGATAAAAAGCAGATGATCAAGGACGGCTTGTCCGCACCCCTGCATGATGGCGCGGTCAGGTACTACAAGGAAGCTGGCCTGATGTAACTCGCTGTTCCCGACCACAATGGGCATTCGCCCATTGTGGTCTAGTGGCAAGTGTTATCTTCACAAGACGCATTTGTCACGGGAGGCACGGCTCGTGAAAAGAAAACCTCTACAGGTTACCATTTGCCTGTTTCTGTATTTTTGCCTTGCTGGTCAGGCTCCCGGCAGGGAAATCATCATCGGTACGGGTGTTGAGGGCGGTTTCTACCACCAGGCAGGACGAGCAATCTGCCGCCTGGTGAATAAACAAATACTGGATACAGATTGCAGGGCTATTGCTACGACAGGTTCCTTGCACAACCTCAGCAACCTGCGTATTGGTGCGCTGGACTTCGCGCTGGTGCAATCTGACTGGCTATACCATGCCATACATGGCACCGGACCGATCGCGTTTATGGGTGCCTCTTTCGATAACCTTCGCGCTGTTTTTTCATTTCATAATGAATCGTTTACCCTCGTTGTTCGCCGTGATTCGGGTATTCGCCAACTCGCCGACCTGCCGGGTCATCGTGTAAATATTGGCAACCCGGGTTCCAGTGACCGTGCCGCAATGCAAGTCATCATGCAGGCAATGGGCTGGGACAAAAACGATTTCCTGCTGGCGGCGGAACTGAATTCCGCAGAACAATCGCTGGCTTTATGCCATGACCGCATCCAGGCAATTTTGTACAGGGTAGAACATCCCAACCCGCTGGTAGCCAGGGCAATCGGGTTGTGCGATGCAACGCTTGCGCCTCTCTCAGGACCGGAGATTGACAAGACCGTTGCCAACAAGCCTTACTATGAATATACCAGGATACCGGGTGGTATTTACGAGGGTGTTCCCGACCCGGTGCCCAGCTTTGGAGTGAGGTTGACAATGGTTACCAGTGCCAACGTGGATCCTGTCATCGTGCGCCAGGTTGTGGCAGCAGTTTTCGAAAACCTGGCTGCCTTCAGGCAAATGCATGGCGCATTCGGCCTACTGAATCCAGCTACAATGACACATGAAGGATTGAGCGCGCCATTGCATAACGGCGCGCGAGACTACTAC
>CAMYIF010000128.1:2245-7819 GCA_947258415.1 uncultured Pseudomonadales bacterium | reverse complement strand
TACTTTTTTGCCACTATCTTGTGCTTTTTGAATGTCGCGTGTAAGTGTAATTATCTGTAACCCGGGGTCTGCTGCACCCGGCTTGTTATACATTTTATATACAAGATTTTCGTAACTTCCCCAGTAGTACTTCTGAGAATTGCTGGCACAGCCACTTGCTATCAAGGCAAGTAGCAAAATAACAAGAATTTGCTGCATGGCAGTTTCCTTTGGTTATTTGATTGACCAAACACCATTTTGAAGATCGCGAACCATGTTATTGACTGCTTCGGTAATCGCCAGATTTAACACTTTTCCGTTAAGTGTCGAATCGTAACCGGCGGTACTACCCGTACCAAGTATTTCACGATTGCTGAGTGCATACTCGCCCGCACCCTGGGTGGTATAAATTATTTCCGAGGTGGTGACGTCGACCAGGTTCAGGGCAACCTTGGCGTAGGCAGTCTGGGTTTTAGCCGCCCCGGCTATGCCAAACAATCCCCTGTCGCCGGTATTTTTGCGGCCAAACTCGGTGACATCACCCGTAACGGCGATGCGCGCACCCTGAAGGTTTTGGGTCACACCACTCAGCTTGGCCTCCTCGGCAAGGCGTGGCATATTTTCCCGATCAACAACCTTGAATCGGTTGGTTTGTTGCAGGTGGGTTTTCAGGATTGTTTTGGCCTGATTACCCAGGTAATCAGTTCCCGAGGAAAACACGCCTTGCAGATAATTCGAACGATTTTGAAACTGGCCTACCACGATCACAGACTTCTCTCCCGAGTAGGTTGTCCGATAGGTTTCAACCGTTTGCGGTGTTAACGTCTTATGCGATTCGGTTGTAGTACACGCAGACAAAACCAGAATTGATGCAATACAAAAGAAAAACTTTGCAATTGCTGATGCGCCTGTTGTTTTTAACATATGCAATACCTGCCCCTATAGCTGTTGAACATAGCAACATGTCTTCTGAGAGACACCAGATGAGCAAACTAAGGCAACCCTGAGGTTTTATCAAGGCATTTAGATCATTACGTGCTGCCAAGCAGCTAATCTTTAGCTAACGAGACTCGACTACCAAAATGAAATTTCTAACAAATAATTTCCAAAATTAAATAATTGACATTCCATTGGTTAAAGCGTTACCGGTTCACTCGGGAATTCCATGGATAAGCGCTTGCCAGGCAAGCATTTATTTAAAGGGAGGTATTACCCCTCTTTATTTTTTCCGCAACAGGTATTATGTACAACCATATATTTTATCCAGCTTAATAGATTACCACTCTTTCCCGATTCGGGTTCTGGTAAAAGGATCCTTGCCGTCAATTGCCCCGCTCAAACGACTGCCCAAACCAAAATCAAAATAGTAGCCTTTTTTTCGATACCTTGCCCCGGCCACCGCGGCGCTGGAATGATCACTGTCCACGAAAAGGTCATCATTGAAGCCCTTGCTGTAGTGCTCGTATTCTATGTATGGGTGGGTGTTTGCGCAGCCCGAGACAAGAATTACCGCAACAATTATTAGTGTTTTCATTATTATTCTCCTATATATCCCCAAATTATGAGATGTTGCCCTGAAATAATTAAAATTATTCATCCGCATGTCAAGGGGAGAAGAAAATTCAACGTAACAATAGAAGGTCCGTTGGAGTATCAGTGGCAGGAGTTATCCGGCCGAGGCGTTTAACGGACATAACCAATGATGGAAATAAAGTGACTTAAGGAACCAAACAATACAAAGAAATGCCAGATACCATGGGCATGGCGTAATTTATTAAGGTTATCCAGCACATAAAATATAATGCCGATGGTATAAGTAATGCCTCCCACCACCAGCCACATCATACCGGCGGCAGGAATTTTGGCCTGCAAGCCCGGGTAGACCAGGGTGCAAACCCAGCCCATCACCAGGTAGATTATCAATTGCAACACCTCGATCCGGCGCAGGAAGAAAGTATCGCAATAGATTCCAAACACGGCCAAGCCCCAAACCAGGCCAAGCATCACCGGGCCATTTCCATCTCGCAAGGAAACCAGCATGTAGGGTGTATAGGTACCGGCGATCAACAGGTAGATCGAAACATGATCGAGTTTCTGAAAAATTCGTTTTACCGTTGTCGTGTAAAAACTGTGGTACAGGGTAGACATGGTATACAGCAGGACAAGGGTAAAGCCGAAAATCGAAAAACTTGAAATCATCCAGGGATCACGATGCTGAATACTCACCGTCAATAATGCACCAAAGCCCATCAGGGCCAGCACGGCACCAACCAAATGAGTGATACTGTTTAATCTCTCGCCTTTGTACATATACGAATGATCATACAGGGAAATGACAGTTTCAAATTTTGACCACAAGTTTATATGCTTTTTAAAGTCATGGAAGAAATCCATAAGTTTAAATTCAGGCCTGTCAGGAACCAAATTTTATTAAAAGTCGATAGCAAGGAAGTCGACTATCTCTGAAATCAGGCTGTCTGTATGGCCGATGGTAGATTGCTGATAACCCTTGATAACCTTATCTGCAAAACAACGCTGATGGCGAATGGCAAACCGGTTCCCAGCGGTCTGTGAATCCAGAACTTTGTACCGGCTGCTGCAGGCAGCGACTATGCGCCCATCGCTCTGGACAGAATGATAGTCCGGCAGAGCATATAGATGCTCTGCCGGAATGGGACACCCGGTTCGAGGCACCGTGACAGACTGTAACAGTCTGGCAATGTAACCTTTTCGCCAACCTGTTAATTGCGCGGGCCGATCATCTCCTCGGGCCTGACCCATTGGTCAAACTGCTCTTCTGTTAGCAGGCCCAGGGCGATTCCTGCTTCCTTGAGCGAGGAACCCTCCTTATGAGCTTTCTTGGCAATTTTGGCCGCGTTGTCGTAGCCGATATAGGGATTCAACGCGGTTACCAGCATCAGGCTTTCATCGCGCAGTCTTTCGATCGTTTCGGTATTGGCAATGATACCGTCGAGGCAGTTTTCCCTGAACGAATTGATCGAATCGGCCAGCAACCTGATCGATTGCAGCAGGTTATAGATCATCACCGGCTTGAAAACATTGAGTTCGAAATGGCCGTTGCTGCCGGCAACAGTCACCGCCATATGATTGCCCATCACCTGGCAGGCTACCATGGTTATCGCTTCGCACTGAGTCGGGTTTACCTTTCCCGGCATGATGGATGAACCGGGTTCATTTTCAGGCAAACTCAATTCGCCCAGACCGCAGCGCGGACCGCTTCCAAGGAACCTGATATCATTGGCAATCTTCATTACCGAGGTGGCGATGACATTCATTGCGCCACTGGCATCAACAATGTCATCGTGCGCCGCCAGCAGTTCGAATTTATTATCACCCGTTTGAAAAGGATAGCCCGTAAATTGTGCTACTTTCTCGGCAAACTTTTCAGCGAACCCCTTCTTGGAATTGATACCCGTGCCGACCGCCGTTCCGCCTTGTGCCAACCGGTATAAACCGGGTAGAACACCTTGCTCAACCCGTTTTATATTGGAGCTGATCTGGGCAGCATACCCGGAAAACTCCTGACCAAGGGTCAATGGCGTTGCATCCTGGGTATGGGTTCGCCCTATCTTGATAATGTCCTTGAATTCTTCGGCCTTGGCGTTCAGGCTGGCAAGAAAATCCTTCAATGCTGGCAACAGTGTTTCATTTATTTCAAGCACTGCCGCTATATGCATTGCCGTCGGGAAAGTATCGTTGGAACTTTGGCCCATGTTGCAATGATCATTCGGGTGTACCGGTTTTTTACTACCCATCTCACCGCCCATGATTTCAATGGCACGGTTGGATAAAACCTCGTTAATGTTCATATTACTCTGCGTACCCGACCCGGTTTGCCAAACCACCAGCGGAAAATTATCGTAGCCAATTTTACCGCTGAGCACATTATCAGCCGCTTCAACGATGGCGTTTTTGATGTCCTCCTGAAGAACGCCCAGTTCATTGTTTGCTTCGGCCGCCGAGCGCTTAACCAGCGCCAGGGCACGGATTAACGGCTGCGGCATTCTCTCACCACCGATTTTAAAATTGATCAATGAACGCGCTGTTTGTGCGCCATAGTATTTGTCGGCGGGGACTTCCAGGTTGCCGAATGAATCTGATTCAACTCTGATATCCGTCATAATTTCCTCCTT
The DNA here is from genome assembly GCA_947258415.1 of uncultured Pseudomonadales bacterium. Classification (GTDB taxonomy): domain Bacteria; phylum Pseudomonadota; class Gammaproteobacteria; order Pseudomonadales; family IMCC2047; genus CAMYIF01. The sequence continues at coordinate 3,686 of CAMYIF010000128.1, read as the reverse complement.
ATTTATTGGTCCCGAATTTATTATAATTTTTGGTTTTCCATTTAATTTCTGATTCTCTTTTACCGGGTACCTTTAATAAATTTCCGGTAGTTTATGATTATACTCTCTTTCACAGAATCCGTATCTTCTGGTTTAATCCCGGTGCTATCGACTCCCAAAAACTTATAGCCTCCAGAATGCACACTGGTAATGTTTAGAGCAGTCAGACCAAAATGAATAACTGCTTGCCGTATTATATTTCAGGCCGCAATGATTCTAAAACTTTGGTCAGGCGCGGTTTGAGATGGAAATTTTTCGGCATTTACGAATCCTTAGCGCCCGGCAGACCCGGATTGACTTCTGTTCCAGCCATAATCTATCCAAATGTTTTATAACGGTTTCAGGCATCTTGTGCATGTAAAATATTTTGTATTGTTATATAGTATGAGGATGTTTGTCTGGCCGAGTTGGATAGTGGAAGAATATCTGCTCGGAACAGCAGCTATAGTTTTATAAAACCTGTTGTTTAAAGCTAATTGCAATAACAAAAATTCTCATTGCAACCCGGTTTGGATAAACCTTATTCGCTTGAACATTCAGTTGGTTGCGCCAATTTGATAAGCGAAATAATTATTATAAAGAGGGGTAAATCATGAATTTAACTGTCAAAGTCCTAATTGGCATGATACTCGGCATAGTCGTTGGCCTTGCGTTCAATGTGCTGGAATTAAACACAGCCGGCTCGTTCGTCAATGTCTATTTGACCGAAGGCCTGTTTCATGTCGTCGGCAAGATGTTTGTTAACTCGCTGAAAATGCTGGTTGTACCACTGGTACTGTTTTCACTGATTTGTGGTGTTTGCGGCATCGGCGATCTTAAACTTTTGGGCCGTATCGGCACCAAGTCATTTGTGCTTTATATGCTGACCACAGCTATAGCGATTGCCGTTGCGATCACTATCGCAGCCGGCCTCGGTATTGGTGAAGGCATGAATATTACCTCAACTGCCGAATTTACCGGTAAAGAATCACCACCACTATCGGATGTATTGATCAATATCATTCCGGGCAACCCAATCGCCGCCATGGCCAAAGGCGATATGCTTCAGGTTATTTTCTTCGCGATCCTGTTTGGCGTTAGCATGTTGCTGGTTGGCAAGAAAGCCAAAGGGATTGTCGAAGGTGTTGAACTGCTTAACGAGACCATGATGAAAATGGTTGGAATCGTCATGGCAGTGGCACCTTACGCCGTGTTCTGCCTGTTGGCAAAAGCGATGGCTAACCTTGGCATGGACCTGCTGGCGCAGTTAGCCGGTTACGTAATTGTGCTGATATTCATCCTGCTGTTCCATTTGTTCGTTACCTTGCAGGTGGTACTGAAACTGTTTTCCGGATTAAATCCCTTCAGGATGATGGGCAAACTTCGCAACATGCAGATATTTGCTTTCAGTACTTCAAGCTCC
>CAMYIF010000128.1:0-2220 GCA_947258415.1 uncultured Pseudomonadales bacterium | reverse complement strand
TCATTTACCGTGCCGTTCGGCGCTACCATCAACATGGACGGCACCGCGATTATGCAGGGTGTAGCCACGGTATTTATTGCCAACATTTACGGTGTTGACCTGGGCACGTCCGGTTACCTGACCGTGATCCTGATGGCCGTACTGGCTTCAATCGGTACAGCTGGTGTACCCGGCGTCGGTCTGATTATGCTGTCGATGGTATTCGCACAGGTTGGCCTGCCAATGGAAGGCATCGGATTAATCCTGGGTGTGGATCGCTTGCTGGATATGGTGCGTACTGCTGTCAATGTATCCGGTGATGCGGTGGTTTCCACAGTCGTCGCCAAAAGTGAAGGCAAACTGGATCTGGCTGTATTTAACGATCCAGACGCGGGCATTTTTGATCCACACAAGGAAGTGCACATTGATCCGGCTGCACGTGATGAACTGGCTGGCGCAGTTCATTCAACCCATGACAGGTTATAACCGACTGGCTATTTAACCTTAAACAAAGAAACAGCCGCTTATGCGGCTGTTTCTTATTGAGTCCAGGATAAAATACGATTAACCAGAATTAAATTATATGCCCGGGTACGTTTCGGGTTAATCGGTATCCTTATTGCCAGATAGAAATCGTTTTAGCTGTTGCTGGTAACGCTCATTCTGCCTTTCAAGGGTTTCCTTCTGTTGTAATAAATCCACGACAAGTGCGACCGCAACCCAGTCGATTTCAAAATCCTGGTAAAGGCGTATGGCTGTTTTTATCCAGTGAACGCTGCTGGTATCAAAAACCCATTCAGCCTCAATATGACCCTCGATCGGCTTGGCAATCCCGTACTCAACCAGCTTGACCACGACATTGCTTTCTATGCCTTCCAGTTGGCACAGCTCGTTGATTGAGATTTTTAATAATGTCTCGGCCATAGCTATTGGCTCCATTCTAATCGTGGATCGAAGCTGGCCGTTTTAGCCAGTTCGCGCCACAGTTGCCGTGTCTTTTCATCGGCTGCGGCTGGCATGACCACTTTTAATATTGCGTATAAATCCCCGGTCACATTTTTCCCCTTCAGGCCTTTTCCTTTAATGCGTAACTTTTTACCTGTCTGGCTGTTGGGTGTAATTGTCAGGCTTATTTTTCCATCTAGCGTTGGCACGGTCACCTTGGCGCCCAGAGCAGCTTCCCAGGGAGCGACGGGTACTGTCACAATCAGATTATGGCCCTGTACATCAAATAAAGGATGTGGCACCAGGCGAATATGCAAATACAGATCGCCGGCAGCGCCATCTCCGTGCCCCGGGGCACCCTGACCCTTGACCCGAATTCTTTCCCCATCCATTACCCCGACGGGAATCTTCACTTTCAGGTGTTTTTTGATCTGGCTGACACGGCCATCTTCGTAGGTCGGGATATGGAATTCCACCGTTTTGACATTGGTTGCCATGGTTTCTTCGAGGAATACCGGCATTTCTATTTCGACATCCTGGCCCCGGTAATGATCCTGTTGAAAACCACCCGCCTGGCGAAAGTCTGTACCCCGACCGCCAAAAATGGAATTAAAGAATTCTGAAAAATCAGCCCCGGATTGTCCCGCCCCTTTCTGGAAACCGCTGGCGCTCTGCCAGCCCGGAGGTGGCTCAAAACCCCTGCCGGACTGGCTGCCATACTGGCGCAACTCATCAAATTCTGCCCGGCGATTGGCGTCTTTTAATACCTCGTAGGCTTCGGCGACTTCCTTGAATTTGTCCGCCGCGCCGGCTTCCGGATTCATATCCGGGTGATACTTGCGCGCCAGCTTGCGATAAGCCGTTTTAATTTCCTTGCTGTCGGCATCGGACTTAACACCAAGGATCTTGTAATAATCTTTAAATTCCATCTACTCTCCCACCCTGCGATGCGAATATAAAATTTGATGAATCAAAGCATAGTGCGTCATGGTCCTGCCGACATTGATATGACACAAATGACGGGCCATTACAAAAGCCACCGAGGCAGTTCAAAACCACTTTCTCCATTTAAATACTATGATCTGAATCGCCATCATTACTACCAGCAACAGGCTAAACATCCAGAATGCCTGCGGGTTATCAACTCCGGGAAGGCCGCCAACGTTTATACCCAGCAACCCGGTAAAAAATCCCAGGGGTAAAAAGATCGCAGCAATCACCGACAACAGGTACATATTATTGTTGAGCTTGTCACTCAACAGGGTGGTCAATTCATCCTGGACAATTTGCGCTCTT
>CAMYIF010000127.1 GCA_947258415.1 uncultured Pseudomonadales bacterium | reverse complement strand
CAAGATACCGGGTTATCGCCTGCTGGGTCTATCAGCGGCAACTGGCTTACATTTTACTGCCTGCCGCATGCAACTTCCACTGTCCCCAATCCCAACTTCGTTTTTTGCCTATCCAGACGGCAATAGCCAATTGCCTATTCGAAGCACCGGGGTGATCATCTTGCCCTGAAAAAAACACCCCAACCCCTCAGTTAACTATCACCAAATAGATAACAAGGAGCCGGGCAACAGTCCCTAAAGATCCGATGTCAGGCTCGGTCAAAATGCGAAAACTGCATCGTAAATGTACCTCTTCCCTGGGTTGCGGATCTCAAAGAAGTTGAATATCCGAACATGGAAGCCAGGGGGACGATGGTTTTTATCATTTGACTTCCTTTACGGGTTTCAATGGTTTCAATTTTTCCGCCCCGGGAATTTAAGTCGCCAATGACGTCTCCCACATACGCTTCAGGCACATAGACCTCCACTGCCATTATCGGATCTAGCAAAAAAGGATCTCCTTTTGCCAGTGCCTCTTTGCAGGCCATAGAAGCACAGACGGTATAGGCCAGATTCGAAGCCAGGGATTCTTTGTAAGCGCCGCCTATAAGCGTAGCTTCAATGTCGACCACGGGATATCCCATTAATGCCCCGCTCTCCAGAGATTCCATCACGCCTTTTTGGATGGCTGCTACGAATATCTGCGGGATCGTCTCATCCGATATGTCCGATCTGAATCGGTTACCGGTACCCCGTGCCAGTGGATTTAACTTGAGGACAACCTGGCCAAAATGACGCTGCCCGACGACTTCTCTGTCAAATGCAGCGGTGGCCTGGGCCTCGTTTGCAATCGTTTCTCTGTAAACCACCTGGGGTTTACCGACATTCACCTGGGTTCGAAATTCGCGCTGCATGCGGCTGATAATAACCTCGAGGTGAAGCTCTCCCATTCCAGATAATATAGTCTGACCGGTATCTTCATCCCTTCGAACCTGCAAGGTCGGATCTTCAGCCGTAAATTTCTCAAGAACCTGATTAAGCTTTTCCTGGTCGGCGTATGTTTTGGGCTCTATGGCTATCGAAATGACCGGCTCGTAAAACTCAATTTTTTCAAGCAAAACGGGATGATCCGTCGAACATAGCGTTTCTCCCGTGGATGACTCCTTTAGGCCAATCACGCCGACGATGCTTCCTGCGCCGGATTCATCGATTCGCTCCCGCTTATTGGCATGCATTCTTAATATTCGCGACAGTTTTTCTTTCTTTTTACGGAATGAATTATATACGTCTCCACCGGATTTTATTTTGCCGCTATAGATTCTGACGAAGGAAAGTTTTCTGCCTTCAATCATGGATACTTTGAAAATTAGTGCTGCCAAAGGATCAGAATCGACTGCTTTGCACAATCGGATTTCTCCGGTTTCAGGATCTATGCCTTGAATGGGTGGAATATCAACCGGGCTCGGCAGATAACCCACAATCGCATCCAGCAGAGGCTGAATCCCTTTATTTTTTAGAGCCGAACCACATAAAACCGGAACCAGTTTCAGATCGATGCAAGTCCTGCGGATGGCGGACCGCAGTCTTTTAGAATCGATTTCGGTTTCCGAAAGATAGGCTTCCATAATTTCATCATCATTTTCAGCAACCGATTCTATGATTTTATCGCGGTATTCCATGGCGTTTTGGATCAGATCGTCGGGAATTTCCAAAACCTGAAAATTGGCGCCCAGTGTTTCATCATCCCAGACGATTTTTTTCATATCGATTAAATCAATGACACCCTCAAAATCATCTTCGGCACCCACAGGCAGTTGTAATACCAAAGGGGTTGCATTTAGCTTATCCTTCATCATTTCAATCGTACCCCAGAAATTGGCCCCCACCCGGTCCAATTTATTGATAAAAGCAATTTTGGGTACCTGGTATTTATCTGCCTGACGCCAAACTGTCTCTGATTGAGGTTCGACACCGCCCACGGCACAGAAGACTCCGATAGCACCGTCGAGCACCCGCAGCGATCGCTCCACTTCGATGGTAAAATCGACATGTCCCGGGGTATCAATTATCTGGATCTCATTTGTTTTCCACCGGCAGGCAGTAACGGCCGACGTTATCGTGATACCTCTCTCCTGCTCGTCCGGCATCCAATCCATGATCGCTTCACCATCATGGACCTCACCCATTTTGTGCGAGCGACCCGTATAATAGAGGATCCGTTCGGTTACGGTTGTTTTACCGGCGTCAATGTGTGCAATGATCCCGATATTTCTAATTTTTTTAATATTACCTTTTGCGTTCATCGTATAAGCAGCATGTTGGCTTTAAACGGGAAACGAATGTCAATGTGTCCCGCCAAAGTTATTGATTCGCGTCCCGCAATCATGATTTTTACGGTCTTAACCTCAGAAATATTTAATATCAATGAATTAACGATCGAATAGATTGTGAGTATTTCTGAAATGCTGCCCCCTGGATGGTTATCGGCAGCAGCCTGGGTTAAATCAACGAAAGCAGTCCCATCGGATGTAACATAAAAAGCCCGGAGTGCCGTACCGCTCGGGATGGTGCGCATAAAATCTCTCTTTGGCCCCTTTATCAGCGCTTCAATAATACGTTTGCCAAATTCTATGATGTCATCGGAATGAACAATAACCCTTTCTTCCGAAGCCAGAAAGGCAATATTTTTATAGGCAAAATACAGATGCACGACGCTTCTGTCGGATTGTTTCAGCCCGGCAGATTGAGCGTCGGGGTCTGCTGCCAGGCTGGGCTTGGCAAGATACAGCCCCAGGACCAGCTGGCCCACCCAAATTGCTGTAATGATGCAGCGAGTATTCATAATTAATGAATTTTGGAAAAGAATGCTCCGTTTTATAAATGTAATCTGTCGAGTCTGTCAAGGATAGATGGGGTTGATATGTTGCGCACGGGCCTGGCGGCGGTTTGAAATCCAAAAAAATCGTGCGGTCAACCGCAAATAAGAACGGGGTTCATCGAACCCCGCAAATTATGATTTTAATTGGTGGAGCTGGACGGGATCGAACCGACGACCTCATGACTGCCAGTCATGCGCTCTCCCAGCTGAGCTACAGCCCCGTATACCAGGTGGCACTAACAAAATCCCTTTTCGGTGTCAATATTTATTTTGGGAAGGTTTATTGACAAAATTATTGGTTGACAATAATATAATTGTTAACCTTTCAGGTAGTTTGGACAAAGAACACTCGAAGTGTTTGGAATAATGAAGACGCATACACTTTTGTAGCACGGACAGATCAATGGATACAAGAAAGTTTATAAATCCGGAAGGAACACAGGACCGGCAGCTTCAGCCTGAAGGAATGTTCAAGGACTTTGAGGCTACCGAGCTTTATTGTCAGAAATGCCGACAAGCGGTTGCGGTCAGAAAACGCTTACTGCTGGTTTTGCCGGAGGGCGACAAGTACGAATATCTTTGTGCCTATTGTGCCAGCCCGGTCGGAACCAAGATAGAGCGAAATCAAAAACCATTGACCATAATTGTCTAAAATCGGGCAATGGATGACTGCAATTTTGAAGTGATTGGAAAGGAAACATATGCTCAGTTTAATGCGTAAACATGCCGGCAGTTGGATCATCAAATTTATTCTGGGGGCTGTAATTTTAGCCTTTCTCCCGTTTGGATACGGGCTCTATCGGGACGAACGGGACAGTCAGGTTGCCAGTGTCGATGGTCAACCGATCTCATATGCTGACTACCGTCAAATCTACAGCAATTTGATAGAACAAATGAGGCAGAGTTTTGGAACCGCACTGGATGACGAAATGATAAAGTCATTAGGGCTAAAGGATCGCGCCTTGAATCAGCTTATCGAGGCCAAGCTTATGCTGGCGGAAGCCAGACGTCTAAAATTTCGGGTTTCTGAAGCAGAGGTTGCAGATGCGATCGCAAAAATTGAAGTATTTCAGACTGGCGGCGTTTTTGATCCCCGCCGCTACGAATATATCTTAGACCGAAATCGGATTACCAAGGAACAGTTCGAAGCACAACACGAAGAGTCCATGCTGATAAATAAGGTAAGATCCTTTATCTTAAATAATCTAACGGTATCCGACGCAGAAGCCTTGCAGTGGTATAATTGGCAAAATGTATCGGTGGATCTTGACTTCGTCTTGTTTAATCCGGTCATTTATAAAAATATTGATGCCAAAGAGGAAGAAATCAACGCCTACTATGAAAAAAACAAGTCGTCCTATAAAAAAGAAGCCGAAGTAAAGGTGCGCTATGTATTTTTTGATCCGACGTCCCACACGTCGGCCGTTGGGGTCAACCGTGATGAATTGCAAGATTATTATGACACCCATAAAGAAGAATTTTATACACCTAAAACCGTTGATGCCCGCCACATACTCATAAAGGTCGGTCAGGATGCCGATGCTGAGGCAGTTGAAAAAGCAAAAACCAAAGCCCTGGACACACTCAAGAAGGCCCGGGAGGGCGATGATTTTGCCGAGCTGGCGAGTCATATTGTGACCAATCAATATATCAACGGAGAAACCATACGGCTGGATGGTGCATTGCGGATGTAGCGCCATCCAGGAACTGCGGTTAATTAATTACGAAATCCGGAGAATTATCTGTCATGAGCCAATCCAGAGAAGAAGTTCTACGTCTGATGAACGAATACTGTTACCGCATCGATGCCGGTGACCTGGAAGGTTTCGCCAATCTGTTCGCACACGGTTCTTTTCACGTACTGGGTGATCCCAGTGGTGCGGATGTGGGCAGTGCGGCAGTGCTTGAAACCCTGCAAAACGTGATTATTTATGATGGCAAACCCCACACCAAGCACGTAATGAGCAATGTGCAAATTGATATCGGAGAAGCCGGCGATCAAGCCAGCGCCCAATGTTACATCACAGTGCTACAGGCCCTACCACCGGATTTTCCATTACAGCCCATCTTTGCCGGTCACTATCACGACCGGTTTGAAAAGACTGACACGGGCTGGCGTTTTGTCTCCCGGGAAATTTCCCCGGATCTGATCGGTGATCTCAGCCGCCACCGGGCGGATATGGCCTGAACTTAAGAACCATGGTTGTTCAGCTATGGTCAGTAACGCCAGGTTTCCTCGTAGCCGCTTAAACGCCTGCCCAGATAATCTTCCACACAGGTCAAAGCAGCACGGGCGGCACGGTCAACACCAATGCCCCGGCTCTTGAAGGTTTCGCTGGCGAAATACAGGCCGTCAACATTTGGCGCCCGCCAGTGCGGGCGGTATGAACCCACCAGGTATGGTTTCTGGATCACGCCAAAGGCAGGGTCAAACACCAGGGTGCGGCGTTTCCAGACCGGTTTTTTCAGGGCCGGGTACATCACGCCAAGACCCTGTTCAAACTTGTCGAATGTTTCGCGGACATAGGCCTGGTCACGACCCTTGCTGCCGGGTATGACGCCACCTGTCACATGCAGGTGTTTACCCTCCGGCGCGGTACTGGGGTCCATGTTCGACTGGGTAAAGAAAAAGCCCGGCAACCCGGCGACAGGGTCATGGACCCAGGTCGAGAGTTCCTTGGGGTCATACAGGTGGACGGGTTCGTCGGTGGCAATGTACAGACCCAGCCAGGCTACCCGAAACTTGTCCTGTGCGAGATGGCGGATCTGCCCCGCGTACCAGTCGGGAAGATC
>CAMYIF010000126.1:2932-8679 GCA_947258415.1 uncultured Pseudomonadales bacterium | reverse complement strand
AAGTATGGATACTATACGTGGAAATTCGATGATTGCAGTGAACCAAAGTTGAAGATATGTACATCCGGGCGCACAGACTTCTACCTGGATAGTACGGGTCTTCTTTTCGGCTCGGTCGATGGAACAGAAGAAAGAAAAGAAGAAGGAAAAGAAGAAGGAAATCCTCAAGGATTTAAAGATTGGACATATATGGGGGTTCGCCTGCAGAGCAACCCTTATGCAAAAGAAAAGTGATGCGGTCGAAAATAATATTTAGGCGACAAACAAAACATAAACCAAAAAGAAAACTTTGTAGCAAAAATAAGGCAGGAGCCATGCAAGACGCGGCCATGTTATGGACCTGCGGCAAAGATTCTTCGTTGGCCCTGTGTGAAGCCGGTTTGGACGGCTTGCGTGTTCGTAACCTTGTCACCTTCGCGTCACCAAATCCGTAAGTCCTGGCACACTCGCCGGGCCTGATTGAATTACAGGCGCAGGCTTTGGGTTTACCTCACCACGTAACTACTATCAAATAGCCCTTCGAGCAAAGTCAGGAGTCCGGGCTACGAAAACTAAAAGTAAAAAACTGGTATTAGCTGCGTAATCACAAGTGACATTACCCCGGTAAATGGGAATGCGAACTGGATTCGCCAGCGATGTGAAAAAATCTCAATGAAAGTGCATATGCCCTTTTGGGAGGGACCGAAACATCCTTATAAGACGATTATTTGATAGAGGCTTTAAGGCACGAATTGCCTGGGTAAAGTAAGGGCATACTCGATGAAAGCCGGGTTGGGGAGAGATCAATCGGCGGTTGCAGAATTTAATCTGGATGGGCTGATGATGGCTCATTTATTAAACAGGAATTTATCAGAGGCAGGGACCATGTTTAACGATTCAAATGACTTACGACGTTTTATTACAGCCCAGGAGCCGGTTTTCAGTGACGTGTTATCCGAGCTGAGGAGGGGCCAAAAACGAACACACTGGATGTGGTTTGTATTTCCCCAGATCACCGGATTGGGAAAAAGCGGGACTGCAAGGCTGTATTCAATAAAATCCCGGTCCGAGGCTGTTGCCTACCTGAGACACTCGGTACTGGGCCAGAGACTGGAAGAATGTACCCGGATTTTAAGCAGTATAGAGGGTCGTTCGGCCGAACAAATCTTCGGTGCTATCGATGCGCTCAAATTGCGGTCATCGATGACATTGTTTGCAGAAGTCGCAGACGACGCCACCCCGTTCCGCGAGGTGCTTGAAAAATACTACGATGGTAAACCGGACCAGGTTACCCTCGATATCCTGCAAAAACTTTAACCCGGGTGAAGCCCGACAGGACGGGGCGAATGTGATAAAAGGGGTGAGGTGTTAGCTTTGTTATCCTGAACGACGAACACCATGGAATAATCGGAATTAGCGAGTTGTTAACCTCGGGCCTCATCCATATCAAAGCAGCTTAATTTTTTATTGTTTACACTATCCGGCTTGATACAGTTACAATGCGCCTCAATTTTATTCAACCTTCTAATGCTCAGCTAAATTTCGCTTAATCAACTTTTTACATAACTGGTAAGTTCAAATGCAAACAAATTATGTTCTCATCGACTTTGAGAATGTTCAGCCGAAGAACCTGGAAATTCTATCGAAGCACCCTTTCAAGGTTTACGTCTTTGTTGGTGCAAACCAGGTCAAGGTTTCATTCGATTTGGCTACCGCCATGCAGAGACTTGGGCAGGATGCCAAATACATCAAGATTTCGGGGAATGGACCCAATGCCCTGGACTTTCATATTGCTTATTACATAGGTGAGATGGCGTCGAAAGATCCTGAAGCCCTTTTTCATATAATTTCCAAAGATACCGGCTTTGACCCCCTGATTAATCATCTGAAAAGCAGGAAAATTAAAGTTAAGCGGGAAAGTGATTTGGCCGAAATCCCTGTTTTGAGAGCATCCAGCTCGACCAGCACAAACGAAAAGGTATCCGTTATCGTAAAGAACCTGGTTGGCAGGGGTCAATCCAAACCAAGAAAGGTAAAAACACTTTCAAATACTATTAATTCCCTGTTTACCAGGAAAATGGCAGACAAGGAGTTGCTTTCCCTGATTGAACACATGCAGGAAAGAAAATTTATAGTCGTGAAAGAAGGCAATGTTTCCTACCGGTTGCCGGCAGCATGAAAATCAACGCCGGGTGGCCGTCTGTATATTCAGTTCTAAAAGGGCCACCTTTGGCTGGTTCCGGAAGACACGCGTATGCTTGAAACTGCAACAGTAGCGATGGCCACATTTTTTGCCCTGGTTGGCCCGGTAAACCTGGTCACCATGTTCGTTGCCCTGACGGCGGGACAGAGTGAAGAGTATCGTCGTTCGATGGCGATTCGAGGGACGATGATCGCTGCCGCTATCCTGGTCTCTTTCGCGCTGGTTGGCGAGTACCTGTTGCAGGGTTTGGGAATATCGCTCGCCGCATTGAGAACGGCAGGTGGTATCTTGCTGATGCTGATTGGCATTGAAATGGTTTTCGCGCGCACCTCCGGCGGCACCTCGACCACGGAAGAGGAGGAGCGTGAAGCCGAAACCAAAACGGATATTTCAGTATTCCCGCTGGCCACGCCCCTGATTGCAGGCCCGGGGGCGATGGGTTCGGTTATCCTGTTGATGGCTAATACCGAGGGGGATTTGAAGCTTCAATTTATTGTTATCGCGTCCCTGCTGGCTATTTTATTACTTACCCTGGCCTCTTTACTGCTGGCTGGCAGGATCCAGCAGATTCTCGGCGTGACCGGGATGCACGTCCTGAGCCGTATCATGGGGGTTTTGTTATCGGCACTGGCCGTTCAGTTTATATTTGACGGGATTAAGCAAAGCGGATTGCTTGGCTGACCCCCTTGATATTCAGCGTTGTTTTCAGGAAGATAAATCCCAGGGAGAGGAACGAATAATGCGTCTTATATTGAAGTCATTGGTTTTTTTCACCATGCTTGCCAGCCTGATGTCGATACCAGTTTCTGCTTCAAACCCTTTGAACAAGGAAACGGTGGAAAAACTGGTAACGGGAAATACCGCTGAAGTACAAAATTCCAAATGGAAGCAAAAACAGGCCAGTTGGTACTTTAGCACGTCAGGCCAGATCAAAAGTCTCGATAAAAATAAAAAATCAGGGAAGGGAAAGTGGCACGTTAATGATAATGGCGAGCTCTGTATACAATTCAAGCGACAAGATAATGAGCACTGTCGAACGGTTGTTCCGACCTCGGATGGCGGTTATGAGCTTTATGGTACCAGGCATCCCTTCCAGGGGGATTTAATGTGGATTATTAAAGAAGTATCGCCGGGTAATGTGCATGACCTGTAGCGGCTTGAAAGCCATGCAGTAACTTATTAATAAAACACAGTGGGTTCGGTCTTTCAGGCAACATATTTGCAGAAATTGTCAGCGCGGTATCGGCTGGTTTTTTATTCGGTTTGCCTGGCACTTTTAATACTGCAACGAGAGGCGCCTTTATCCTGTTCTTTGCAGTCAATATATTCAGGAATGCTTTAATCAAACGGGTATCCAGCCAGTGACTCAACAGGAAGGTGATATTTAAACTTGGTATTAGTTGCTTTAATATCTGTCATGTTACAATCGAAAGTCGCTGTACACGCCATATAAATAAAACTAATCAACTGGATAAGGAGCATCAATCATGATGTTATTAAAACGGACAATAGCCCTGATATTATCTATTTCATTGATCATCATCCCCCTGGGTACGGCTCAGGCAGCCATGGTTTCGAATGACCAGATTATCAATAAAATGCACCAGGCATACGATAAACAATCCCTTTTGCAGACCATTATGCGTGCGGACGTGCAGGAGCAATTATCTGACATGGGTGTAAACCCTGCTGATTTGGAATCCCGTATTAATCAGATGACCTATGAAGAAATTTCACAATTAAATCAACAAATGGCTGAACTGCCTGCCGGGTCTGATGTGCTGGGTGTACTTCTTATTGTGTTCATCGTGTTTGTGATAACAGACGTGATTGGCGCAACGGATATATTCCCATTCATTCATCCAGTCAAATAATTAATTGCATTGATTAAAACATTAAGCCTGCTTTTGTGTGTGTTTGTCCTCAGTAGTTGCGCGTCAACACCACAAAGCAGGCAGATCGGAACCCGGTTTCCGGACTCACTGCCGCTCGCAGTAGAGTTGACAGATACACCATTTTACCCACAGACAGAGAACTATTGCGGCCCTGCTACAATGGCGACGCTTTTGAAATTCCATGGTGTCGAAACAACGCCGGAAGAATTAGCCAAACAAATTTATATCCCAGAACGCAAGGGCAGCCTGCAAATTGAAATGACGGTGGCAACCCGGCGTCATGAAATGCTTCCGTACAAATTAGAGCCGGAATTGATCGATCTGTTTACAGAAATAGCCGCCGGTAATCCGGTGCTTGTGCTGCAAAACCTTAGTTTTAACTGGTATCCGAAATGGCATTATGCGGTCGTTGTTGGATACGATATAAAGAAACGAGAAATTATCCTCCGGTCCGGGACTACAAGACGCTGGATAACTCCCATTAAGGTCTTTGAGCGTACCTGGCAGCGCGCAGATCATTGGGCGCTGGTCATTTTGCCCATTGGTGAGATACCCAAAACAGCCAAGCCCCTGAATTACCTGAAAACGGTTCATGCATTCGAGGAATTAGGACACTCAGCCCTGGCACTCAAAGCTTACCGGTCAGCGAGCAAACGATGGCCAAATGTTGCTGATATATGGATGACACTGGGAAACATGGCTTATCAAAAAAATAACTGGCCAGAGGCGATTAGTGCTTTTAGTACTGCCTCCAGGCTTCAACCGAATTCTATTGTCAGCTGGAATAACCTTGCCTATGCCTTGAATGCCAATGGCTGTCATCTGCAGGCGAAGACGGCACTTCGATGCGGCCTGGAAATTTCCCCTGCCGACGAAAATCTGCTGGACTCATGGCAGGACCTGGTTGTCGGCCATGACAACAAGGATAATGTTCAATGCGCCAGGGTTGAGTGTAACTAGACCGACTGATTTTTCCAGGACGAAATCGATAAGCCCGAATTTGAAGGCGGCGCCAGGGAAAGAATCATGGAATTGTCAATCCTGAATAAAACCATTGGTTTATCGAGTACTCTAATTTTCAGGTTAAATGGCAGAATCGTAAGGAGACCATGATGAACGTGAACATCAAGGTAGTCAGCGCTTTTATCGATGGTGCAACGGGAGGCAACCCTGCCGGCATCGTGCTGGACGCCGATAATCTTAGCCACGACCAGAAACTGGCTATCGCAAAAAAGGTCGGGTTATCGGAAACCGCTTTCGTTTCAGCCTCGACTTCGGCTGATTTCAAACTGGATTTTTACACGCCGACGCGTCAAATCGCGCACTGTGGTCATGCGACTATCGCAGTATTTAATTACCTTGCCCAGACAGGAAGGATTGGACCAGGCTGGTTGTCCAAGGAGACGATCGATGGTAATCGGAAAATCCTGGTAAAAGATGGCATGGCCTATATGGAGCAAATGGCACCCGGTTACAGGTCCGTTGAAAAACAGCAACAGAAAATACTCGATTCGATCGGCTTGAGTGGCCAGGAATTAATTGGCACCCCCAAACTGGTCAATACCGGCAACTCATTCCTTGTTTTGGGAGTTGGCAACCGACAAATCTTATCCCGGTTAACGCCGGACTTTGAGGCTATCAGCTCTGTATCCGATGAACTGGAACTGATT
>CAMYIF010000126.1:0-2877 GCA_947258415.1 uncultured Pseudomonadales bacterium | reverse complement strand
GATGTTTGCACCGCGGTACGGCATTAACGAGGAATCGGCAACGGGTATGGCTGCGGGCCCGTTGGCCTGTTACTTGTATGATGAATTAAATGATCGCAAAACTACCTTTACCATCGAGCAGGGGTTTTTTATGCCGACACCATCACCAAGCGTAATCAGGGTCAACCTGGAGATTAAAGACCAGGCCATTGCTTCGCTTATGGCCGGCGGTGTGGCTAAATTATCCAGCGAATTTTCAATCGAGATAGATTAAAGTCTTCGATCGGGTTTAATCAAAGCCCGTCGGCTTTGATGCGGCACCCCTGTGCACTGAAGCGCGGGGCGCCGCATCGGTAGATCGCTCGACACGCAAGCGAAAGGCTTAGCCGGTTATTTCATCTATCCACAGGAAGCCTTGTCCAGTTGAGACGGTTCAACCGGGTAGCCTGCCTCGAGCCAGTGCTGTTTGCCTTCTACGTACTCGAAGACATTGTTGTATCCCATTTGCTGCAGGGTCTGCGTCGCTATCCTTGAGTTCTGGCACGTGGTGCTGGCGCAATACACAACAATCAAAGCGTTCCTGTCCGGTAACATTTCGCCTGCGAGTGAGCGTACCTGGTCGTGCGGTATGTTGACCGCACCCGGTAAATGCCAGTCATCGAAATATTTCCCGGGAAGCGCTTCTACTATCGTCATGGGCACCTTGTTATCAAGGTTTTCCCTGATTTGTTTGCGGGTAATCGTATTGGTCATTTTGGCCTCCTTCTGATTTCATCAGGTTAACAAGTTGCAAATGCAACTATAAGTAGTGTAGCGGTATTAAGTTGCAAATGCAACTATAATGAATTAGGCTTTATTTATGTCAAAACAACCAACAAAAAATGCGATACGGGCCTGGATTCAACTTCACCGGGCCCAACGACTGTTACTGGAATATGCTGAACATTCCCTTAAAAGTAACGGGTTGCCGCCTTTGAGCTGGTATGATGTCCTGCTGGAGTTGCATCGAGCCAGCGAAGACGGCCTGCGCCAGTTCGAGATTGGTGAGAAAGTATTACTGAACAAACATAATCTTTCACGCCTGATTGACCGGCTTGAGAAAAAACAACTGGTACAGCGCCATACATGCTCCGAGGATGGTCGTGGCAATCTAATAAGAATTACCGCGGAAGGCGAAAAAGTACTCAGGGAAATGTGGTCTGTATACGGACAAACGATCCAGGAGTGTTTTGGTTCCAGGTTAAAATCCGATGAATTTGTTGAATTGTCACGGGTTTTAAGTAAAGTGCTCGAATAACCTGAGCCCGAATTTTTAATGCTGATTCGACTCGCTCTCAAATGGCAACCCTGTCCTTCCTATAGACCCGGCACGAGATGATTTTTGCGGTCAGTTCGGCGACATAAGATGGCTCAATACACTTTGCAATGATGGCTTTTTGCTTAAACCAGGATCCTGCCTGATGTATGGAATAGAAGACATTTGGTTGTTCGTCGCGTCCGGAATTATTATGAATATCCTCCCAGGTCCGGACTCACTTTATGTTGTCGGCCGTGGCGCGAGCCAGGGTTTCCGGGCGGGGTCGGTGGCGGCCCTGGGCATTGGTGCGGGTACCTTTATACATATTTTTGCGGCAGCTTTCGGCCTGTCGGCGATTCTTGCGACCTCTGCGCAGGCTTTTACCCTGGTAAAGATTATTGGCTGCATCTACCTCTTATACATGGGCTATACCATGGTTTTCGGCAAAACAAACACGGATGCTAATACAAGCGTAATTAAACAGGGTGAATCCATATCCGTAATATTTTACCAGGGCTTTTTAACCAATGTACTCAACCCCAAGGTGGCTTTATTTTTCCTTGCATTTGTCCCCCAGTTTATTTCATACGATTCAGATAACAAGGCGCTGGCTTTTTTAATTCTTGGCCTGATTTTTAATATCGGGGGTATGGTATGGTTCCACCTTTTGGCCTGGTCCTCCTCTTCGCTGGGTGCAAGGATTAAAAGGAACTCTTCGCTGGCCAAATGGTTACGACGTGCGGCGGGCGGATTATTTGCCTGGTTCGGTATCAAGCTGGCTTTTAGCGTGCAAGCATAAGCCGGAGCCGTTATTGTGCTGGAATTTCGTATTTAAAGCGGCTTCTTTATACAAGCTGGAATTTACAACAAATTATTTTTTACAGGAATACCCAATGAAAAAAGTTGTATGGATAACCGGATTAGTTTTGGCGTTGATCGTTGGCTATGCAGCGGCAGGTCCATACCTGACCGTTGCAGCGATTAAACAGGGCGTCGTTGACAACGATTCAAATAAGCTGTCCGATAACATTGAATTTGTTACGCTTCGCAAAAACGTGCAAAAACAGCTTAATGATTCGATCAAGGATTTTATAGCAGAGGACCCGGAGGAAAACCCTTTCGCAGCCATTGCCGCCAGCCTGGCTTCCAGGTACGTTAACAGCGTTGTCGACTCGATTGTTTCACCCGCGGGGCTGGCTGCACTAATGCAAGGCAGGCAACCTCCCGCGATCGATAGGGGTCAAAATGTAGCGCCGCCCAAAAAAGAAAACCTGTTCAAGTATGGCAAGTATTCATACGATTCAATCAGCAGCTTTACCGTCAGCGTGCCGAATGAAAAGGGGAGTGATGCCAGGTTTATCCTTCACAGGAACGGGCTGTCATGGAGAATGGTTAACCTGATTGTTCCGGTAAACGAGAGCCCCTAGTGTAAAACCCTGGATACAGGCGCATGACACTACCCACTCTGCTGACTATTATCTCTACACTGGTTTTCCTGTCGTGGGAAAGGATTATCCCGGGCAGAAATCTGCCCAATTCAACCGGCTGGTACGCACGCTCTATATGTATAAATCTTGCGCAGCTGGGTATTACTTTGCTAA
>CAMYIF010000125.1 GCA_947258415.1 uncultured Pseudomonadales bacterium | reverse complement strand
CCGGATCCTGCGCCCAAAAAGTAATCCTGTTCCAGGGCTGTGTGCAACCCGGACTTGCCCCCAACATTAATGCTGCAGCCCGGCTGCTTCTGGAAAAAATGGGGATTGAATCAGTCACCGTCACCAACGAGTTATGCTGCGGGGCAATCAGTCATCACCTGGATGCACAGGAGCGGGCCCGGGAAACCGCCAGACGTAATATCGATAGCTGGTGGCCCTACATCGACCCGCCAGGCCCTGGTGCAGCAGGATCAATCCAGGCTATTGTCCACACGGCCAGCGGTTGCGGTAATTTTGCCAGGGAATACGCCGACCTGCTAAAACACGACCCGGTATACGCCGAAAAAGCCGAAACGGTCAGTGGCCTGGTCAAGGTTATCAGCGAAATCATCGACGCGCGGGCGTTGGCATCGCTGGTAACAATGCCGGATACACCTATCGCCTTCCACTCACCCTGTACATTGCAACACGGCCAGAAACTCACGGGCGTGGTGGAAAAAATTCTCAGTGAGCTGGGTTGCAAGCTGCTACCTGTCGCCGATGCCCAGATTTGCTGTGGTTCGGCCGGAACCTATTCAATATTGCAGAAAGACCTGTCCATGGAATTACGTAAAAGAAAGCTGGCTAATCTGGAGTGCAATAAACCGGCAATGATCGCCACTGCCAACATCGGCTGCCTGATGCATATGAAGTCAGGTACCGATACTCCTGTCAAACACTGGGTCGAACTGGTTGCAGAACACCTGCATTAATACCCGGCGAACGAAACGCTCGAAGTGCATTAATTTTCGTTTTGTAAAAGGGTCATCGCCTGCTCGTGCAGTTCCCTGGTTGCCGCTGCCACTACCAGGCCACCATTATTGGCCGGCTCACCCCGCCAATTGCTGATTACGCCGCCGGCGGCTTCGATGATCGGGATCAGGGCTATCACATCGTAAGGTTGCAGGTCACCTTCAATAACCAGGTCGATGTGACCACTGGCCAGCATGCAATAGGAATAACAGTCGCCTCCAAAACGGCGCAGCCTTGATCGCCCGGCCACACGCTCAAAAGCAGCCCGTTCGGATTTACGGGTAAACATGTCCGGGTCGGTGCTGTAGATGATGGCCCGGTCCAGGCTTTTCTCCTGGCTCACCTTCAGTTCGGTTCGCTGCCCTTTGTGTGACATCCATGCTGATTTACCATCGGATACAAAGGTTTCACCGGTAAACGGCTGGTGCATTAACCCTGCCAGACAGCGCTTCTTCTCGGTTAAACCCAGCAAAATACCCCAGGTAGGGAAACCACTGATAAATGCGCGGGTACCATCTATAGGGTCGATAACCCAGCTAATCTCAGCGTTGATATTCTCGACCGGCCGTTCAAAACCCTGTTCCTCGCCGATAATCGAGTACCCGGGCGTATACTCGGATAACCGGTTACGGATATAGGCTTCAACTTCCCGGTCAGCCCGGGTAACAGGATCAAAATCAGCACCCGACTTCTTGTTGTCAACTTTCAACGACGCGCGAAAATATTTCAGCGCCAGGTCACCCGCTCGCTCAAGCACACACTGAGCGAAGACTACATGTTCAGTTATTTTATTTTGATCCACAAAGACCTCGCACCCTTTTCTTTTTTTATTTAATAGCCGTGTATTGAACACGGGCGTCACACGCAGCACTCGCCGGTTAACCCGGTCGGTTGTTCGGCGCTTCTTTTTAACATATATCACCCGTTACAGGATATTGGATTAGTCCAGGTCCGCCTGTTTTTTGCACTTGAATCAACATTACCCGTCATTAAATTACGACGGAGAAACCGCTGGAAATTCCGGATCTTAACTCGCTTTTACCCGATGACATGCAGTCGAAGCAAGCTGCCCTGCTGATTCGTTCAACCATATTATCTATTATTTTCAACAGGTTAAGCCTATTCCAAATGACAATAAAAATGGTCTTCTTTATAAATAATAAGTAGTCGACAGCACGAACAATTTTGGTTATTACTAATAGGTAATGAACAAAAGCTGTAAACATCACTTCTTCTGCCTGAATACTCTAGATTTTTTTAATGCTCGGCCTCGAGCACTTGCCTGCATCCACAAAGGAGTAATTTTCTATGAAAACCCATAAGCGTGATCCGTCCGTTCGAGCTTTTAAAAAAGGTTATCAAGCAGGCCTGAACGGCAAACCAAAAGATGGATGTCCGATCATGCATGAACCCGAAAGACAGGAATGGTTAAGGGGATGGCGCGAGGGGCGCAAGGATAATTGGGATGGATTAACCGGCGTCTCCGGTATTTCAAAAATGGCCAAGGTACTGCCATAGCTCGCACAATTTTTAGCAAGTAGCAGTCGCCATCGGTCACTGTTTAATCAGTCTTGATATTTCTCGGCTGAATGGACGCACAAATTAAAATCACCAGTCTGTCAATACTGTGATTGCGGCAGGCGGACGACCAGACCGTCAAGCTCGTCCGAAATGATTATCTGGCAGCTGAGTCGACTGTTGCTTTTTGGCTCGGGTACGCATTCGAGCAATTCTTTTTCTACGTCGCCTGGCTTGCCCGTTTTATCCAGCCATTCCGGCTCTACATAGCAATGACAGGTCGCGCAGCTACAACATCCGCCGCATTCGGCAACGATGCCATCAATCATATTGTCAACGGCACCCTGCATGACCGTATCGCCATTTTCAATTTCCGCTTCGTAAGCGCCGCCCTTATGATCGATATAGGTAACCAGTGCCATTTATGAATCCTTATTTAATGCTATTAATTGATCTGTAAATTGTAAGTCGCCAACCATAAACCACCGGGCAATCCGGAGTTATACTGATGTCAGTATATTAGTGGCCATGCGCAGATGTTCAGCAGCCTCATGACCCAGGGGCGTAAGGTAACCCCCGTCTACCTGTGTAATCAAACCTTTTTCAAAAAGACGCTTCGTTGCGCTAATTACATCGGGGGCCGCGCTGGCATGTACCTTGATCCCTTCCTGTGAACTGTCGAGGCTAAAACAGGCCAATACATTTATCTCTTCCAGAACTTCTGCTGTAAACATCATTAGATAATTCTCCTTGTACCTTGTTTTTTTACTCCGAATCAATGTTATCCATTTATTTACACCTTTGGCAGGTCTAGGATTCGCCAACACTAGCCTTGGCTACGGGTGTATTTATCGACTCAACGATATCTTCAATCAATTGCGGACCCTGGTAGATAAACCCGGTATAGATCTGGACCAGGCTTGCACCGGCGTCGAGCTTCACCAGGGCCGACGCTGCATCGACAATACCACCCGCTGCGATGATGGGAATTTTACCGGCCAGTACCGAGGACAGGTTTCGTACCGTGCGGGTCGATAATTCGGCCAGGGGTGCCCCGCTCAAACCACCCGCTTCCTGACCGTGAAGGTGATTTTCCACGCCTTTTCTCGAAAGGGTCGTATTGGTGGCAATAACGGCATCAATATCATTTTCGNNNNGCCACCAGACCGGTCTCGTCGGTACTCATGTCGGGTGCTATTTTCACCGCCAGTGGCTTGTATTTCCCGGATTGGGCAGCCAGCCTGGCTTGCTCTTCTTTCAGTCCTGCCAGCAGGGTTTTTAACGATTCGCCAAACTGAAGGTCGCGCAGGCCGGGCGTGTTGGGAGATGAGATGTTAACCGTAATGTAGTCGGCCAACGAGTAAACCTTGCGTAAACCAACCAGGTAATCGGACAATGCATTGTCTACCGGCGTATCAAAATTTTTGCCAATATTGACGCCAACAATGCCCGAACTTCGACGGCGTTTCAACCGGTTAACCATGTGGTCAACCCCCTTGTTATTAAATCCCATACGGTTAATGATCGCCTGAAATTCAGGCAAACGGAAAATTCGGGGTTGGGGGTTGCCTGGCTGCGGCCTGGGCGTCACTGTTCCAACTTCAATAAAACCAAAACCCAGGGCGGAAAGGCCTTTAATATAGTCCCCATTCTTGTCCAGGCCCGCCGCCAGGCCAACCGGGTTAGGGAAATCCAGGCCCATTACCCTTACCGGGCTGGCAGGAACTTCTGGTGCGATTAGTCCCGTTAATCCGAGGGTATTGGCTACATTGAGCGCAGATAAGGCGACATGATGGGATGTTTCCGGTGGAAGTTTAAACAACAAAAAACGAAGTAAGTTGTGATTCATATACACCGTATATTAAGTACAGACTGTTGCCTGATTCCACTTGGCCGGGACAGGCCTAAAAAAACCGGCGTGTCAAGATATTGGCCGGTGTTGGTTTACACTAGATTCGCAAACAGTATACGTGATACCAGGACCATGCAGACTAAAGTTTGCGTATGTTTTTAAATTTATTATTGGCATCGAATGTTATTTCAAAGGTACCCCTGATGCCGTTGTGTGAAACGAATGGCCGCAAAATTTCTGAAGGAAAACGAACACTTTTTCCATGAATATCCGTGGTCACAACTGTGCGCGCAATACCCTGGTAATGGGCCAGGTAATCCCCGGCAGAGACGTTAAGCTCGACAACCACCTTCATCAAATATGTTTCACACAAATCCCGAAATGATGAATGTCCCGGCCCGAATTATATTGCTGCAACTGATTGCTACAACCCTTCTGTCAGTAGGTTAGCAGGCTGTGCCAGCCAAGTAGCCGACACAACCCGGTCATTTCTGGAGGTTCAGGCAATACAAACCCTTGTACATCTAGGTTAGCCCTGCCGTTCGAGTTCCATCAACTCGCGAATGGCAACGGCGTACATGGCCAGGTCCCCGGCGCTTTCCTTGCGCAGTTCTTTCTGCATTTTGTGCCAGGAGTCAAGCAATTCCTGGCGGCCTTTCATCCATGCATCCACGCTTTTATCCGGGCTATCGGTTCGGGTCTTGGATTTAAGCACTGCCCTGGTCAGGCTGCGCAACTGCCAATCCACGTCATCCCTGAAGGCATCACGCACTTTCGCATGCCACTGGTTCTTGACGGTTATGTGGTTGATTTGCTGACGGAACCAGTGCATATCCAGCTTGTTCGATACGTTAAAGAAGGTACGCGATACGTCTTTGACACTTTCCTTGGCTGACAATGCGCCTTCGATAATATCCATGGCGAAATACAGACTTCCGGCGGTCGCAACCCGGTTGGCCAACGGCTCTGCGACGCCTGCCTTGGTCAGTTTGTCCTGTATGGTCAGCATGTCTTGTAATGGCTCGCCGTAAAGCAGGTTAGGCATGTCCTTGTATACCTCGATGACACCCTTGGAGAACCGATTAACAACATCTTCAACCTTGCCTTCAGCCTTGCGGTGTTTGAGCAACCAGCGGGTACTGTGACGAACCAGGCGAATGATGATCATCATCATTTCCAGCTGGATTTCCGCGGGCACCTTGTTATCCAGGGCTTCGATTTCCTCCCAGGTTTCACTCATGTTAAAAATGTCCCTGGAAATAACGTAGGCCTTCAATACCTGTTCAAAGCTGGTATCAGTTGATTCGCGCATGCGCGTCACAAAGGTAATGCCCATGTTATTGATCACATTATTGGCCAATTGGGTGGAAATGATCTCACGGCTGAGCTGGTGCGCGTACATGGCTTTCTTGTATTTCTTGACCAGCACTTCCGGGAACTCGGTCTCAATTTCCCGGGCAATATAAGCATCGTCGGGAATTCCGCAGTCAACCAGTTCTTCCTTCAATTCGGCCTTGGCGTAGGATATCAGCAAACACAGCTCGGGCCGTGTCAGCGCATCACCGCGTTGCGCACGTTTTATCAGGATCTCGTCGCTCGGTAAAAACTCCAGTTCACGGTTCAGCTTGCCCGCTTTCTCGAGCTTATTGATGAAATTACGGTATTCGTTCATGTAAGGCACAGCCTGCTTCTGGGCAATACTAAGCGCCTGCACCTGGCGGTAATTATTCTTCAGGACCAGCCTGGAGACGTCATCGGTCATATCAACAAGCAGCTTATCGCGCTGTTTGCCGGTCATTTCTCCGTCTTGAATAATGGTGTTGAGCAATATCTTGATATTTACTTCGTGATCAGAGCAGTCCACACCGCCGGCATTATCGATGAAGTCGGTATTCAAATTGACTCCGTTCAAAGCCGCCTCGATCCGTCCCAGCTGGGTCAAACCCAGGTTACCACCTTCACCCACGGCCTGGGCTTTAACTTCCGTGCCATTAACACGAATACTGTCATTCGCCCGGTCGCCAACATCATCGTGGCTTTCAGTGGATGCCTTCACGTAGGTACCAATACCACCATTCCAGATAAGGTCGATCGGCGCTTTCAACAAGGCATGAAGCAAATCACCCGGGGTCAGGCTCTTGGCTTTCAGGCCGAAGCATTTTTGCATTTCCGGGGTAATATCGATCGACTTGGCGCCGCGCTTGAACAGGCCACCTCCCTTCGATATTAACTTGGCGTCGTAGTCTTCCCAGCTCGAGCGCGGCAGTTTGAACAGACGATCCCGCTCGGCAAAACTCTTGGCCGGATCCGGATCCGGGTCAATGAAGATATGCATGTGGTTAAAAGCAGCCACCAGCTTGATTTTATCGGATAGCAACATGCCGTTACCGAACACATCGCCGGCCATATCACCGATTCCCAGCACGGTAAACGGTGTTTCCTGGACATTGATGCCACGCTCACGGAAATGACGTTGCACAGAAACCCACGCGCCCTTGGCGGTAATACCCATGCCCTTGTGATCGTAACCCTTGCTGCCGCCGGACGCGAACGCATCACCGAGCCAGAAACCATATTCTTCGGCCAGGCCATTGGAAATATCCGAGAAGGTAGCGGTGCCCTTGTCGGCTGCGACCACCAGATAGGGATCATCCGGATCATGTCGAACCACAGATTTTGGTGGAATGACTTTGCCTTTCATCAGGTTATCGGTGACATCCAGCAAGCCGCGAATGAAGATTTTATAGCAGGCGATACCTTCCTTGAGGATGGCATCCCGGTCGGTCAAGCCGGCCAGGAATCTGGGTGTAAAACCGCCTTTCGAACCCACCGGTACGATTACCGAGTTTTTGACCTGTTGCGCTTTAACCAGGCCCAGCACCTCGGTTCGGTAATCCTCCAGTCGATCGGACCAGCGCAAACCACCTCGGGCGACCTTGCCACCACGCAGGTGCACACCCTCGACACGATTGGAGTAAACAAAAATTTCGAACATCGGCCGTGGAAGCGGAATTTCGGGTATCTGGTGCGGGTCGAGTTTGTAGGAAAAATAGCTTTTCGGCTTGTTTTCGTTATCAGCCTGGAAGTAATTTGTGCGCAGTATGGCCTTGGTAATTTCCAGGTAGCGGCGCATGACCCTGTCTTCGCTGAGGCTGGTAACATTTTCCAGCATGCCAATATATTGCTTTTCAATTGCGGCCAGTTGTTTTTTACGATCGGTTACCGATGACTTGTTTTCCGGGTCGAACTTGGTCATAAAGTACTCAACCAGTACTTTGGTCAAGTCGATATATTGCAGGAGGGTATCAGCGTAATATTCCTGGCTGAACCCCACCCGGATCTGTTTCATATAGTGGCCAATGGCGCGTAAATAAGATACCTGGCGCCAATCCAGGCCAGCGGCTAATACCAGCCTGTTATAGCTGTCATTGCTTGAGTCTCCACGCCAGATACTGCGAAACGCATCTTCAAAAGTATCCGCCACCTTGATGACTTCGGTTCGTTGCGCGATGCGATAAACCATGCTGAAGTCATGGTTCCAGACAGTGTTACCCTTCTTGTCTACAACCTTGTAGGGATGCTCACCGATGACTTTTAATCCCAGGTTCTCAAGAATCGGGATAATGTCGGAAAGCGGTAGCGGGGTGTCGGCGTGAAACAGTTCGAAATGTGCAGTATCATCAGGATCATCCGGCTTCTCGTGGAAATTCATGTTGATCGGATTATCTTCGGACAGAGTCGTTAACTGCGCGACATCATTTACGCCAACATCTGGCCCAAAATTATCGCGGTAGCTGGCCGGGAATGCGTCCACGAAACGTTTGGCAAGCTTGTTCCCTTCCTCTTCCCCGTATTTTTCAATTAACCCCCTGGTAAACTCGTCTTGCCACGAACGTGTGATGTCAATCATTTTCTGCTCCAATTGCTTTACATTATAATTAATTTTATTTTTTGGGTTGGCACGCAACACAAAGTGAATACGTACCAGTACTGACTCACCAAAGAATGTGGTGAATTGCGCATCTTCAGCCTTGAACGTACTGGATAAAATATTCTGGATTTTCTTGCGGATTTCGGTGTTATAACTTTCCCTGGGCATGTACACCAGGCAGATATAAAACTTGCCGTGTGGGTCACTTCGAACGAATAATCGTGTTTGCAGCCGCTCCTTGATCTGGGCGACGCCTGTGACGTTTTCAAACAACTCGTCAATTTCAGTCTGGAATAATTCGGTACGGGGATAGGTCTCGATTACACCTGCGAGTTCCTTACTCTCGTGACTGCCAGGGTACAAGCCAGACCAATCCATGATCTGTTTTATCTTTCTTCGAACAACAGGGATATCCCGGGTACGCTCGGTATATACGGGCAGGGTATACAAACCCAGGAATACACGTACACCGACTACTTCACCCTTGGCGTTAAACTTACGCACACCGATGCGCAACGGGTAAGCCGGGCGATGCACGCGAGACATGGTTCCGGATTTTGAAAAACTCAGCAGTTCTGTCTGAAGAATATGTTTACGGGCCTTCGGGTTCAGCGGCTGGGGGTTTTCATCGGTATAATTATACAAACGCTTGGCAATACCCAGGCGGGTATCGGGAAGGAGATGGAATTCTATATTCTTTCCCTTCCGGATCAGGTTATATTCCTTGTAACCAAGAAAGGTAAATCGATTATTCAACAACCATTCCAGGAAAACCTGGGTTTCCTTGATTTCATCACCGGGAACTGGCAGTACAGCCTTTCCCAGTTCGGTAACCAGACCGGCCACTATCCCCTTGATGGCGTCAAAGTCAGCAGTGGCTATATCAACGTCCGCCAGTATATCGGCAATGGCCTCGGTGAGCTCTGCATGGTCTTCAGCGCGCGCGATACGATCGATCTCGAAGTATAAAAAGGCTTCTGTGCTATAGCCTATGGCCGCTTTCTGGGTTTCTTCCAGATAAATGCTGGTTAAATCGACCAACCGGTGTTTTTTATCGCGTTTGACTTGCGCAACCATGCTCGAAACGGCATGTATGTTGGTTTCCCGCCGGGATAATTCCATCCGCGTTGAATCGACAAGAAAGGACTTATCCTCGCTTAAAATCATCACAATGGTATGGTCAG
>CAMYIF010000124.1 GCA_947258415.1 uncultured Pseudomonadales bacterium | reverse complement strand
AAGCGAATAATATTTGATATTATGTTCGTTTTATTGGAATAAAAGATGATTTCGATCAAGCAGCTGAACTATGCGCTCGCGGTAGACCAAACCAGGCATTTCAAGAAAGCCGCCGAGTTGTGCTCGGTATCCCAATCCGCGCTGAGTGCGGCGATAACAGAGCTTGAAAAGCAGCTGGATATCCAGATATTCGAGCGTGATACGCGTAAAGTACTGGTTACCCCGCTGGGCAAACAGGTACTCAGGAAAGCCAGGAAAATAAAGATACAGGCCGACGATCTGCTCCTTCTGGCACAAAGTAAAAAACCGCCTTTAAGCTACCCGATGACCGTGGGCGTAATCCCGACTATTGGGCCCTACCTGTTACCCCGGGTATTGCCAGCGATATACGAGCAATACCCGGACTTTAAGATGCATATCATCGAAGAACAATCGCACGTACTGGTCGACAAGGTCCGTAAAGGTGATTTAGATACTGCCATACTGGCTTTGCCCTACAGCATCGACGGCTTGCTTGCATTTGAATTCTGGCAAGAAGATTTTTACTGGATTGCGCATGAAACAGAACCGCATACGCAACAAAAGGAAATCAACAGTAACCAGTTAAAAGATACCGGCCTGATGCTGCTGGCAGACGGACACTGCCTAAAAAATCACGCGCTGGCGGCGTGTCATTTCAAATTCGGTGAAATCGATGATACGTTTTCATCGTCGAGTATGAATACGCTGGTGCAAATGGTTGCCGGCAGGATGGGTACAACCCTGGTGCCGGAAATGGCGCTGAAAAATTTATTATCCATCAGTCACGAATTGAAATCCGTTCATATCGATGAGCCGGGACCGCATCGCACTATTGCATTTGTGATTCGACCCAATTACGCGGGTACCAGGAATATTGAGCATTTAAAGAAACTGTTTTCCGAACAGTTGGCCGCATCCAGGTAATTTGGAAACTCAAAACCTGTTCCGGTAAACCAGATGCTTGCTTCGCTTTAACAGGGCGTTTATTCTTGCTGTACCTTGATCGAATTAACTGTTATTGACACACTGCTCGCACTGTTACCCTTATCTATCGGTATAGGGATATTCTATTGGCAACTGAGTAAGGCAACAGAATTAACCGTTGCCGGAGCACGCATGGTGCTCCAGTTGGTGGCCATCGGTTACCTGCTTACTTTCCTGTTTGAATACGACCAGGTCTGGCTTGGATTAGCGGTACTCACCTTTATGTTGTCAGTGGCTGCGTGGATCGGTATTCGCCCGCAAACCCGCAAATGTTCGAAAACATATGGCCTCGCGTTCTCTGCCTTGTTAATCGGTGCCGGACTGAATCTGGCCTGGATTCTGCTGGCGGTCCTGAAGCTCGACCCCTGGTACCAGCCGCGCATGGTTATTCCGCTGGCGGGGATGGTTTTTTCTGCGGGCATGAACAGCCTGAGTGTAGCCATTGAGCGCTACGAGCAGGAGATGGTCAATAACCGGGAAAACGCGCAACGCGCTGCATTTAATGCCGCGACCATTTCCCACGTGAACATGCTGCTCGCGGTGGGCCTGGTTTCGCTGCCTGGTATGATGACAGGTCAAATCCTGTCCGGAACGTCTCCGCTAATTGCCGTGCGTTACCAGATAATGGTTATGAGCATGCTGGTGGGCACCTCGACCCTTGTCTTGTGCGCATATTTTTTCCTTCGGAATAAATTTTTGAACCCGGTTAGCCAGAATTAGCGGCAAGTGTATTCGACCAGGCTTTATTAACTCGAGTACTCTTAAGGAATGAAAACATCGATACAGTGGATTGGGTTGGCTACTTGTTGCGCCCTGCTGTTGACGGCCTGCGCTGAGCCCGGCGGACAGGCATTGCTGGAAGACTACGCCAGTCGCGTGAGCAATGTGCTTGAAGTCGATATCCGGCTCGACCTGCCTGCCGCAGCACAGGAAATACCGGCTTTACCCGCCAGGCGAGACAGGGTTTTACCAACGATCAATTTGCGCGAAGGCGTTATTGATGTCTGGAATTTTGAACAGTGCGGAATGATATCGATTATTGCCGAGCGTAACAGCTCGCTTGGGAAAATGATGCTTCCCAGCCAGAAAATGCGTTACGAGATTCGTTTTTTCCAGGCTCTGCAGGATTGCCGCGCACAGATGCTGGCACTACCAGCTCCGGATGAGTCACAACTTGGCTTTATAAAACGCCTGGAAAACATTTATAAAATCAAGCGACAAAATTTACCCGCCGAAATCTGGAACGGTATTTATAATTCGGAGGAAATGAGCGAGCAATTTGCCCGCGGCAAACCGGCTTTTGCCCTAAATGAAGAGGCCACGGGCGAGGTGCAACGGGCACTCGGGCAGATGCATGCACTGGCGAAGCTGGCAAACGCTGACCCTGTCATTGCTCCCGAATGGCTGGATAATATTGAAGATAATTATTACGCTTTCTACAGCAACCATTTAGGTGCTCGCTTGCTGACCACCCTGCCAATGCTCATACAGGTGCTGGACAGAACCGCCACGGCCATCAACAAACGGCTGGAACAGGAACCATTTTGCTACCCTGGTCATCGTCCTCCACGGGCTAATAACCTGCTCAATGTATTCCGGAAATACTATGCCGGGCAGATTCAGCCCTATCTGGCACAGGTACAGCGAGAGGGTCGGCAGTGGTTGCAACGGCATGATGAAATAATGGGCCTGTTGCCTGCTCCTGTGGCAATGCAGGCGTATCGCCTTCGAGTAGTTTCCATAAGCGCAGAAGGCGGGTTATGGCAACAATGGCAACGAGCAGTCAGGCGTCATACCCAGGACTGGCAGGATATCCTCGGGCAGTGCAATATGATGCCGAAGCGAAACTGACCCGAAAAAAACGGTATTTTCACAAGCCAATGTTGGTAATTCGATCGATGCAAGGCCGGCAGTCAGGACTTGTCCCGGGAATATTTGACATTTATCCTTACCAGGGTTGATTGTTACCGATACACTGTAGTTGAGCGGGCTTTAATGAAGCCTTTTTCATGGCACCAATTTAGGGGGCAGTGCAAAAAATGGAAAGTTCACCAAAACCATTGGTCACCATCCTGATTCCTCATTACAAAACACTTGAACTCACAAAATTTTGCTTGCGCTCCCTGAAGAAGTTCACGGACCTTGAGAAGGTGCAGGTAATTGTCCTGGATAACGGTTCAAAGGATGAGTCGACCGAATACCTGCGTACCCTTGACTGGATCACCCTCGTGGAACGGGAACCCACACCCGGCGATAGGGGACCCGTCATTCATTGCAAGTCGCTCGATGCCGGCGTGGCTATGGTCGATACCCCCTATTTCCTGTCTTTTCACACGGATACTATCGTGGTTTCGGACCAGTGGCTGGATTTCCTGTTAAATGCCATCAAAAAGAAACCCGGTATTGCCGGTGTAGGAAGCTGGAAGCTGGAACATAAATCACCGGCTCAACTCCTGGCCAAGCGATTGGAGCAATTCTGGCAAATCAGGATATGGTACCCGTTAACGGGCAAAAGCGATTCGCACAAGGTCATGGGTGTCGGGGATAACGTTTACTATTTAAGAAGTCACTGCGCGCTCTACGATACGGAACTTTTCAAGAAGCACACCAAAGGCTTTATGGATGGGGAAGAAACGGCCGGTAAAGCACCACACCTGAAACTGGTCGAAGCCGGCTACGATATGGTCTTCCTGCCCTCGGAGGAACTATCAAAATATGTCAGGCATATCAATCATGCGACAATGGTGCTCAACCCCGAAATCGCGGGGAAAGGTTCGGGCTCACCCAAGCAATACAGGCGCGTGATGAATGAGATGAACGCATTAAACTACAAGCAGGTTTTATCTGATTCTTCCCTGGACTGATTTTTTACAAAGCGCTCAACCAGGCCGCGTTCGTCCTCATTTTCGTTATTGTTGGAAATCTGACGCCTAAACAGCACCATTTTCATAATAATTTCATATACTTGTCATACTGGCTTCATATTTAAGCCCTATTCTCCTGTAATAAATCAAGATATGGAGAATGGAACATGAATATAGAAAAGTTTATGGCAATTTCCGAGTTATACCTGGAAATGGCGGCCAAATCATCGCGTGATGTTAGTCGCTTTGAGCTGGAAATATTGCTCAATTATGACGATGACCTTGATATGTTTGCCGATATCCCGGTAACCCGGATCGGCAGAAAAGTGGAAAAGTGGGAAATCGGAAAAGTTGGAAAGCAGTTAAAAAGACCGGTACGGGAACCCTGGATTACCGGCCATGTGCAAAAGTGGAAACCGGCAAACTCTGAATCATTCCTGTAATACCCGGTCCCGTTATTTCCTGTGCAGGGCAGATTCCACTTTTATGCTAGGCATCTTCCGGCTTGATCCCGACCATATCTATCATGGTTGGCAGTAACAGGTAACGATTACCCAGCAGCCATCGGTATAAACCCAGCGCACGCGGGATTTTCAGCAGGTCAACCGCAAGGCTTCTTAGCAGCATCCCTTTTTTGCGATAGTGTTTGCCGCTAAAGGGTAACAAGCCGATATCTTCATCAATGGCAGCGGCGTCAACCGTTCTGGATGCGTGCCAGCTGCCGCCTTCTTCGTTCCATGCGATACCCGGGAATAATTTTTTTACTCCTTCCCTGGTGAACCGCCAATAATCGGAAGGGTACCCGTGAAAACGCCACGCAAAAGGCACGGATAATACAAGTGTGCCGCCCGGCTTTAATAACCGCTCCATATTTTTGGCCATCAGGAACGGGTTTTCACAATGTTCCATGACGCTCAGGGAAAATATCGTTCCAAATCGCCTGTTGCCGAGCGCTTCATCGACCGTGGAGAAAGGCTGTGCCAGATCCGCGACGACGTCAACGCCTTCACCCTGGCTCATGTCCAGGCCTATATATTCCTCGCCGGGGAAAAATGAGCGCAAGTTTTGAGTGCTGCCGTAGTCGCGTGATCCTATTTCCAGAAATGGCCCGGATAAGTTCTCCTTGTTTCTCAGCACAAACTGGTATTGATTGATGTCACCCATATTGTATTTCCCTGCCATGAAATCGGGTTATGGTTGAGTCTTGAATGGATTTAAACGCCTCAAAATTGAGTTTTATAATTTACCCGGTTTTGCAACGGTAGATTGTAAAATGTGAAGTTTCGAGTTTAAGTGTTTCAATCCGTATCCTTGTCATATTTGAACTTCATATAGGTAATCCCGGGTGTCATTACCAGGCGCCAGGCTAATTCAACATCTTCTGAAAACTGAGCATCGAACTGTTCGACCGTCGCGATCAGGCAATCGAGCCAGGTATCATAAAATTCCGGGCGAATATCCATGTGCTTTCGATTATGGCTTTTAGCAATGCGATTAATATAATCGTCTGCATGACTGCTGGCATAAAAAGCGAACAGGCTGTAAAAAGATTTTTTTAGCATCTTTTGCTGCAGTTCCATATCGGTATTTGCAAATCGCCTGGCAATGTCTTTATCCACGCTCAGAAATCGATCATAAAATGCCTCGAAAAATTTTTTTCCATCTATTTCGATGCCTAGTATTCGCTCATAGCTGCTGTCAAATATTTCTTCAAAATTCACATTGTTACCTGTACCGCAATGATTCAGCCGGGAAGGCTTACACATGGATTACTTTACCTGAGGAACAGCAAAAAGGGGAAATTGGCACGTATTTATTTAATGCTCGGAACTGACAGATGTTTGGTCGCATTTAGACGATAATGCTTCGCATCTATTGGATACCGCAAGATTAATACGTTTAGTAATTTTAAGTTACGGATCGCTCATCAGGCACAAATCATGCGTTGCTTTTTTCAGCGGGGTTTGGTTCCGAAATGCCGGGTCTGTCAGTAAGTGATGAACATTACCAGCATGGAGAAGGAAGC
>CAMYIF010000123.1 GCA_947258415.1 uncultured Pseudomonadales bacterium | reverse complement strand
GGAGATTCGTCAGAAGTGACTTCCTTGGCTTCAGCCAGCAGTAACCTGCACTGACTTTTCCATTCGCTTTCGAGTATTACAGGCAGGCGATAAATAACAACATTGAGGAAGCTGCCGACCATCAACCCGAGAATGCCGCAGAACAATAGAAAGGCAAGCGGGGTAGAGGATAAAAAATCGATTATCTGCATGGAGTGACAGGTATTTACCGGTTCTCGGACGCCTAGACAACAGAACCCATTTTGAAGATTGGTAAATACATGGCAATGATCAATCCGCCAATCAGCACACCCAGTACTACCATTATCATTGGTTCCATCAGGGCGGTCAGGTTGTCTACCGCGTTATCGACTTCCTCTTCATAGAATTCAGCGGCCTTGTCGAGCATCTCGTCGAGCGCACCGGACTCTTCACCAATGGATGTCATCTGGATCATCATGTTTGGGAAAACACCGGTATTACGCATGGAAAAGTTCAGCTGCATGCCGGTGGAAACATCTTCACGAATACGCAGGATGGCATCCGTATAAACCACATTGGCTGCGGCTCCGGCCGTTGATGTCAGGGCATCAACCAGGGGGACGCCGGCGGCAAAGGTAGTCGACAGGGTGCGGGCGAAACGGGCATAAATGGATTTAACCAGGATGTCGCCGATGACCGGGATTTTTAAAACAAAGCGGTCGGTGGCATCATGCACTTTTTTGGAGCGCAGGTGCGCCTCCTTGAAGGCAAATGCAAAAGCGACTAACGCAGCAAGCGCGACCAGCCACCATTCCTGCATGGTGTTGGACAAACCGATAACAAACTGGGTGAAAGCGGGCAACTCGGCCCCGAAACCTTTAAACAGGTCTTCGAATGTTGGTACAACTTTGACCAGCAATATACCTGTTACTACTATGGCTACACAGATAACGGATATCGGGTAAGTCATTGCCTTTTTGATCTTTTTCTTCAGTGTTTCGCTTTTTTCCTTATAGGTGGCCAGGCGATCAAGCATGGTTTCCAGTGCACCCGATTGCTCACCGGATTCAACAAGGTTACAAAACAAATCGTCAAAATAACGCGGATGCTTCCTTAACGCGGTGGCAAAATTGGTTCCCGAGGCAACATCATTTTTAATCGTTAAAATCAATTCTTTCAGGGAAAGATTTTCAAGGCCGTCTGCAACGATATCGAAGGACTGTACGAGCGGTACACCCGCCTTCATCATGGTCGCCATCTGCCGGGTAAAAAGGGTGGTGTCGCCAGCAGTTATTTTCTTTTTCTTTGCTCCACTGAAAAGAGAAGTTTGTTTTTTCTTGACCTTTGTCGGGTTAATACCCTGTTTGCGTAACTGGGCTTTTACCAGCGCCAGGTTTGTGCCATTGATTTCACCGTTGGCTTTTTGCCCACGTTTATCGGTACCTTGCCAGCTAAATGTATGGCTCTTTGCTGCATTTGTTGCCATGGTTAATCCTTGGTCACTCTATTAACTTCTTCCAAACTGGTAATGCCTTGCGCCGCTTTCATCAAGCCGGAAACACGCAAGTTACGAAACCCTTCCTCTTTTGCTTTTTTGGCAATTTCAAGAGAATTACCTTCTTCCATGATAATTCGCTGTATTTCAGGCGTCACAGTAACAACTTCATATACACCGACACGCCCTTTATAACCATTAAAACACTGGCTGCAACCGTCACCATGGGTAAATATTTCTGCTCCATTCAGCATGTCATCGGTAAAGCCTTCGGCCAACAAAGTGTCATGCGGAATTTCGGCTGGTTTTTTACAGTGCTCGCACAATCTTCGAGCGAGTCGCTGCGCAATTATCATGCTGACCGATGTGGCAATATTAAATGCCGGAACACCCATATTACGCAAACGCGTTAAGGTTTCAGGCGCACTATTAGTATGTAGTGTAGAAAGAACCAAATGTCCAGTTTGCGCCGCTTTAATTGCAATTTCAGCGGTTTCCAGATCACGAATCTCACCGACCATTACCACGTCCGGATCCTGGCGCAAGAAGGAGCGCAAGGCTTCGGCAAATCCCAGGCCTACTTTATGATTAACGTGAACCTGGTTAATACCCTCGAGGTTAATTTCCACCGGGTCTTCTGCTGTCGAAATATTTCGTTCAGCGGTATTGAGAATGTTAAGGCCTGTATAAAGTGAAACCGTTTTACCACTACCCGTAGGGCCGGTGACCAGAATCATACCCTGGGGTTGGGCCAGGGCCTTCAAATACATTTCTTGCTGGTCAGCTTCGTAACCCAGTGCCTCGATGCCCATTTTCGCGCTGCTTGGATCTAGAATACGCAAAACAACTTTTTCGCCCCACAGGGTAGGCAAGGTATTGACCCGGAAATCGATTGCCCGCTGTCGGGACAGCTTCATTTTAATACGCCCGTCCTGTGGTACTCGTCGCTCTGAAATATCCATGCGCGACATTACTTTCAAGCGGGCTGCCAGGCGCGGTGCAAGGTTCGAAGGTGGATTGGCGACTTCGTGTAACACCCCGTCGGTCCGGCAGCGTATCCGGTAGCGCTTTTCATAGGGCTCGAAATGAATATCAGACGCACCGGTTTTAATGGCGTCTAACAATATCTTGTTGACGAAACGAACAATCGGCGCCTCATCCGCGCCACTGGCGTCATCATCGTCACCCTTGTTTTCTGTATCATCGGCAATATCCAGGTTTTCAAGGTCGGCGTCGTCAAGATCCCCGAGGGTATCTTCCGCTTCGTCCAGGAATTTCTCGATGGCCGACGCCAGCTTGGCTTCTTCAACCAGGATGGCTTCGGTCGTTATACCGGTATTGAACTTGAATTCATCAAGCGCCTGCAGGTTGGTCGGGTCGGAAACCGCAACATTCAGTCGATTACCGCGTTTGAACAGGGGCAGGGCATGAAGGTTGCGTATCAGCCTGGCGTCGACCAGGTCCTTGGGCAGCAATTGTGTATCGAAAACGGACAGGTCCAGCAAGGGTGTGCCAAATTCATCCGACGCTACGGTTGCTATTGCCCGGCTATTGGCCATCCCGTTTTGAACCAGGTGTGTAACAAAGGGAATCTTATTCTTTTTCGCGTACTGGTAGGCTTCCAGGGCCTGATGCTCCTGGAGGATTGCGTCACTGACCAGGCGTTTGGCCAATCCGCTTAATTGCGAGGTTGCTGTATCCTTTGATGCCATAATTAATCAATCGGTATTATAAAAGCAGGTAATAAGAAAAAGAATAGCACTTTTTATAAAAATTGTAGTGGATATCAATAAATAGTCTTGTTGCAGGAATGGCTTCCGGGCGGAAATTAGCCATTCGATGTTTTTATTTGAATCAACATGATATAGAGTTGTGCCTGTAATCAGGGAGAAGCTGACAAAAAATGTCACTCTCTGACCTTTGTGGATTGCCACACTAATTTTTTATATGCATTTCGGTTGCCGATTTTAAGCTATTAAATACTTAAATATCAATAACATAAGATAATTCCTAACGAATTTTTGATTTTGGCATATCCTTTGCCATACTTATTTGCGACAGACTATTAAGGTTCTGCATTTGATTTTTTTAACCGGAGATAAAGTTATGATGAATAAAGGGATTAAACAGGTCCAAAAGGGCTTTACATTGATCGAATTAATGATCGTGATCGCGATCATCGGTATCCTGGCGGCGGTAGCCTTGCCGGCTTACCAGGATTATACGGTGCGGGCTAAAGCGTCCGAGGTCATTCTGGCCGCGTCTGCTTGCCGTACGTCGATTACTGAAACAGTCCAATCTGCGATTGTTCTGCCAGCTGCCGCTAACTCGTGGGGTTGTGAGAGCGCATCTTCAACCAGCCGCTACGTGTTAAGCATCGCAACAACAGCTACCACGGGTATTATTACCGTTGTTTCACAAAACCTGGGTGTAGGTACAGTTGAAATTCAGATGAAGCCTTGCAGTAACGCCACTGCCACTACTTTTGCAACTTGTAACAACGTTGCTGCCGGTGGTCTGGTGCAACAGTGGATTTGTGGTCCTACAGCTGCAACAACAGCTGCGGGCAACCAGAAATACCTGCCTGGTTCTTGTCGGTCACTCTAATTGGCTAGCTGCCATTAGAGTCCGATACTGGACTTTGGAAAAAAACCCCGCCTCGGCGGGGTTTTTTGTTTGAACCTGTGGGTGTTTGTTAATGCAAGAGCTTCGTTCTCGATATTCAATCCTGGCGTTTATCCTTGCCTGGCTTTGCTTCCTGCTTAGCTGGCTGGTTTCTAACCACTATTTTCCCTGGGCGACTTTTTATAACGACTTCCTCGCGGCGCTGGCCATCTGGCTATTGTTGCTTGGTTTAATCATTCGTAATATCGGTTTTGATATTCCTGTTTACTTTTTGTGGCTTGCGCTGGTTGCACTTATTCCGATTGTTCAGTTTATAACCGGGATTATCTTTTTTGCGGGTGATGCCATTATGGCCTGCGCCTACCTGTTAGGCTTTTTTCTTGCCATATTCGTTGCCAGGCAACTTTATGATATTTATCAGGACAGGTTATTTTTTACCATTGCAGTTTGTTTTGTCACCGGGGCGACCCTGTCTTCATTCCTGGCCCTCTACCAGTGGCTTGGTTTAAACGCCCTGGGTAGCTGGGTAGCCGATATTTCACTGGGCGGCAGGCCTTTCGCCAACCTCGGTCAGCCGAATAATTTTGCCTTGCTCGAATGCCTGGGTCTGGTATCCCTGCTTTACTGCTGGCAGTGTAAACTCCTGGGAAAAAGCCTGGCTATTTTACTTGGTGTTTTGCTGTTTATCGGGGTGGTTTTATCCCAGTCAAGGACCGCGATGGGCATTGCCTTCGTTTTTATCGCCTGGTGGTTGTGGAAGCGTCGATCAATTGACTTGCAACTGGGTACCCTGGCGTTGCTCGCCTGGGTGGGGCTATGTGTACCACGTATGGGGGCGAACGTGTAGTGCATTTGGGCCCGCCAGCACGGCAGGTTAAGGATCAGCCATGCATCCATTGACACACCTTGCGATTATTTGGGCGGCGGTGTTCGTAGCCGTTGTTGGTGCGAAAAAAACCAGGCTGACGCCTGTCCTTTTCTTCCTGTTTATGGGATGCACGCTGGTCAATGCGGGCATTCTGCCCCAGGAGTCTGACCAGTTCATTCGCGAGTTCGCGGAACTTGGCATTATTTTTATCATGTTCGCGCTCGGATTCGACGAATCCACTGACAACTTCGTTGCGAGCGTTAAGAAGAGCTGGGGGATCGCGCTGTTCGGCGCGATTGGCCCGTTCGTCATTACCTACCTGGTGGCCGATTACATCTGGAACGACACGAACGTTTCCCTGATGTGCGCCCTTGCAATGACGGCAACGGCGGTGTCGCTCACCATGGTGTCGCTCAGGAGCGAGGGACTGCAGAAATCCGTGGTTGCGACCCGGGTCATGACGTCCGCGGTGATTGACGACATTGGATCGCTTGTTGCCGTTGCAATCGTGGTGCCGATTGCGGTCAGCGGCGACGCTGTGACCCTGTCTGGCGTGGCGGTTATTGCCGGCAAGGCCGTCCTGTTCTTTGTGCTGGTCACATTGCTGGGTGGTTGGGTTTTTCCCCATCCGCTCAAGGGCTGGGTCGCGAAGGTACCGTTCCTCGGCCACTACGGCGTCAGGCATATGCTGACCTTTGACGAAGGGCGGCACGCGACACTGGCCATATTGCTGGTGGCACTTGTCGTAGGATTAATCGCCAGCTACTTCGGGTTTCATCCCGCGGTCGGCGCCTATATGGCGGGCCTGATCGCCAAGGAAGAATACTTCCGCTTTGACAGGGCCGACCGTTCGCCGGAGGTCGATAGCGTATACGCGGAGACCCGCAACATTGTCGAGAAGGCGGCGTTCTCCTGGGTCGGCCCGGTGTTCTTCGTCGACCTGGGGGCCAAGATTATCTTCGATGTCGATCTCCTGGTCACCGTGATGCCCTATGCGACGCTGTTGTTCATTGGCATGTTCGTGGTGCAGATCAGCAGTGCGGG
>CAMYIF010000122.1 GCA_947258415.1 uncultured Pseudomonadales bacterium | reverse complement strand
TCAGTTGCTTCAGCGCCTGCATACCCAGCCGCGAATTCCCACTCTGGTTAAGCCCGGGGGACCAGGTGGCCACGCAGAAATTACCCGGCAACAGTGCGACGATACCACCGCCAACCCCGCTTTTGCCCGGCAGGCCCACTTCAAATGCAAATTCACCGGCCTGGTCATAAAAACCACAGGTCAGCATGATGGCGTTAATCCGTTTTACCTGGCTGCTGGTCAGGCAGGTTCGCCCCTGCCGGCATTTGCCGCCGTTCATGAAAATATAAAAAGCATGGGTCAGCTGCCGGCATGACATTTTTAACGCGCACTGGTGGCAGTAAAAATCGAGCACTTCCTCGACATCGTTTTCAATATTGCCGAAGGCTTTCAGCAGGTTGGCCGCCGCGTAATTCCTGAACGCCGCCTTGCCTTCCGAAATCGCAAGCTGCTCGTCGTAATCGATGCTGGCATCGTTGGCAATATTCCTGACATGGGCAAGGAAGTCTGCTTTTGGGTTTTTCAAATGTGAAACCAGCACATCGGCTACCACGATGGCGCCGGGGCTGATCATCGGGTTCCTGGGAATACCCTGTTCCAGTTCCAGCAGCGACAGGCGGTTGAATGGATCGCCGGACGGCTCGACATCGACTCGTTTCCATAGCGCGTCACCCAGTATCGGCAATGCCTGGGAGAGCGTCAGCACCTTGGCGATGCTTTGCACGGAAAAACCCTCGTCGGCATCACCCGCGCTGTATTCATTATTCCCGGCATCGGTAACATGTATGCCGAACCTGTTCGGGTCCACGCCGGCCAATTCGGGGATATAGGAGGCCACCGTCCCCCTGTCGTTCGTCGTTTTTACTTGGTCAATGATCTTGTCTATTACGGGCTGAAAGTCGGGCATGGTGTGAAGTCTCCGGAAACGAGTGAAGGGTGTGCCTGGCTGAATTGGTTTGTTTGACTGAAATTAATACCAAAGCATAAGTTTCAATTGCGGCTCTGGCAATTACACCAGAAGAAAGTGGGGTCAGAACACACTTTTCCGGCCATAAGATGGGGCATCTAAAAAAGTCTCATCTGACCCCACTTAATTTGGTTGCAGAGTAAAAACCAGATTCTGCTTGAGCTGTCGATATTTTATTATCTTGATCGCAACCAATTGAAAAGAAAGCATATTATGCCCCATAATATAAATGAACAGGTAACGCTGAACTGAAATTATTTAATACGGTCTCAGTCCCCGGAAATCAATTTTAAAGTTAGTTAACCTGTTATGTTTTTGCCGCAATTGCCTCTTTTCCCAGGGCGAATTGGGGTGAAGCAACAACGAATTATTACTTGAATTAAGTCATCAGCCTGTTGAGGAGTTGAACAATGAAAAGCAATGCAACAAGTTTTGTCACAACAATACTGGTACTAGTTTTAGGACTTGGCCTTGGTGCACCCGTGTTGGCTGCCCACCACGGCAATGAAACGACAATTGAAGAAATTAACCAGCAAACCAGGGAATTGCTTGCATTACTTAAGGACTATAGCGCCGAACAGCGCGACGAGGCAATAGCGAAAACCAAAGACGCGCTCGATAAACTGGATAAACGCATTGAGGCACTCGAAAACGAAATGGTCAACAAATGGGGGGAAATGGACCAGGCTGCGCGCGAAAAAGCCCATGCCAGCCTGAAGGCAATGCGTCAGCAACGAACCGAGGTGGCGGAATGGTATGGCAGCATGAAAAATAGTTCTGTCAGTGCCTGGGGGCACATGAAGCAGGGCTTTTCGTCTGCCTACGAGGCGCTGCATGAAGCCTGGACAAATGCTGAAAAGGAATACAAGGCTGACAAGTAAAATACGCGGAAAAATCGTGTTCATCAACAGTCTCGAATATCTGGCGATTACAAGCCAATCCATATATCAGCATTAGCCACGAGAAAGTGGGGTCAGGAGAAAGTGGGGTCAGAACACACTTTTCCACTTTTCCAATTACTTAAGACAATAGATGCAAGGCTCTTAAAAGAAGTTTTAAAAAAGTTTCATCTGACCCCACTTAATTCAATAGTCGTTTTCATGGCATCGCACCAAAGGGTAGCTGGCTTACATTAATGTCCATGTTGTACTATGGACTGAATACCAACAAGAACAAAGGAATAGAGTCAGGGGCTATGGGTAATAACACTCATCCTCCAGGCAACAGGGCGTGGAACACATAACCCGTGTCGCCAGAATCCACACCCCGCAGCCGAAACCCGTAAAGAAATTGACAGCCGCCTGCAAGCCACTCGACGGGTTTTCACAGGCAGAAGAGCTGTTTGCCAATGAGCTGGAACCGTTTGTTAATGGGCTCAATGGATATTGAATTGCATAGTCATGCAGGAAAATGCAATGGATAAACAGCAAATAGAAATCTTCCAAACTCCGGATGGCGAGACTCATATCGAAGTACGTCTGGACAAGGAAACTCTCTGGCTATCCCGGGCGCAGATGGTGGATTTGTTTCAAAAAACCAGGCAAAACATTAGCTTGCATATCAACAATATCTTTATAGAAGGTGAGTTAGATAAAAAGGCGGTAGTCAGGGAATCCTTGACCACTGCAGCTGATGGCAAGCAATACCGCACTCAACTTTATAACCTCGATGTGGTTATCGCCGTGGGTTACCGGGTAAAGTCACTGCGTGGTACCCAATTTCGCGCCTGGGCCACCCAACGCCTGCGCGAGTATTTAGTCCAGGGTTACAGCATCGATCAACAGCGTCTTGACGAAAAGGCTGAACAATTGCAACAGGATATCCAGCTTATCCGGACTGTCGTCAGGTCGCCTGAACTGGCCAGCGATTCGGGTCGGGGACTGGTCGATATCATCGGCCGTTATACCGATACCTTCCTCTGGCTGCAGCGTTTTGACGAAGGACCATTGGAAGAACCAAAAGGCCAGAGCGGCGGAATCCTGCCAACGGAAAAAGAAGCGAGACAAGCGATAAAGCAACTAAAAGCTAACCTTATTGCCCGTGGTGAAGCTACCCAGCTATTCGCCAATGAGCGTAGTGACGGGTTAGGCTCCATTCTCGGTAACCTCGAGCAAACCGTATTGGGTAAACCCGCCTACCCGTCCGTTGAGAGCAAGGCGGCGCACCTGCTTTACTTCTTCGTAAAAAACCATCCCTTTACTGACGGCAACAAGCGCAGCGGTGCCTTCCTGTTTGTAGACTTTCTGCACAAAAATAATCGGCTAATGGATAATCGGGGAAACCCTTGTATTAACAATATAGGCCTGGCTTCGCTCACCCTGCTCGTGGCCGAATCCAGGCCTTTTCAGAAACCATCCTTAATCCGGTTAATTATGAACATGCTGGCCGAATAAGTGGAGAATAAGTGGGGTCAGAACACACTTTTCCACCAGTTGCCGGTCTTTTTGAGATAAACTGTTTGTTAGCAACAAATCCGCTCTAAAGAGCGGTATAAATATTCAGCGGTCCTGGTCGCGCTACCATTTTCCTGATGGTTTTCTTCTTCGGGCGCCCCTGCTGAAGAAATAATAAAAATAACTTCGCCCAGCGGTAAGGTACTATATGTCAATTGAAGGTTTACTGGATTTATCATTATGGGGCTATGCTGGAGTCGCATTCCTGCTAACCCACATCACCATCGTCAGCGTTACTATTTTTCTGCACCGGCACCAGGCTCATAACGCGCTTGACCTGAACCCGGTCGTCAGCCATTTTTTCCGTTTCTGGCTATGGCTAACAACCGCCACGGTTACACGCGAATGGGTGGCGGTGCACCGAAAGCACCATTCCACCTGCGAAACCGAGAACGACCCTCATAGCCCAAGGTACAAGGGAATCGCCGGGGTCGTCTTTGGCGGGCTCCTGCTATACCGGCGCGAGGCGGCCAAAAGCGAAACCCTTGCTGCATTCGGCCAGGGCACGCCTGACGACTGGCTGGAACGCCAGGTATACACCCGTCATTGTAACCTCGGCATATTGCTGATGGCGCTCATTGATATGGCCCTGTTCGGTTTGCCCGGGCTAGCAATTTTCGCGGTTCAGATGGTCTGGATACCTTTTTGGGCCGCCGGAGTCATCAATGGTGTCGGCCATTACTGGGGCTATCGCAGCTTTGAGACCCCCGATGCGTCCACCAATATTGTGCCATGGGGAATTCTCGTCGGCGGAGAGGAGCTGCACAACAATCACCATGCCTACATGGCCTCGGCGCGACTATCCAGCAAATGGTGGGAAATCGACATAGGCTGGGCCTATATTCGCCTGTTGGCGATATGCAAACTGGCAAAGGTGAAACGACTGGCGCCACGCGCAACCAGCCAGGCCGGCAAAAGCCGGATCGACCACGATACGGCACAGGCGGTCATCAGCCAGCGTTTCTACATACTCAAGCGCTACGGACAGAGGGTGATAGTACCGGCAATGCGAGAAGCCAAACGAGATACAGACCGGATGGGTCGTCGACTGATCCGTCAGGCACGCAAGCTCATCACACACGAAGGCATTAATGTCGACCAGCGCTCGGAGGAAACCATTGATCGCGTGCTGCTACAAGATGAAACCCTGGCGACGATTTACCGTTTCAAGCAACAGCTGAAAGAAGTATGGGCCCGCAGTTCAAAAGACGGGCCTTGTCACGTCGAGCGCCTGCGAGACTGGTGCGTCGCTTCGGAACAAAGCGGAATCCGCGCGCTCGAGGATTTCGCCGTGTTCCTGCGCGGTTACAAACTCGTTTAATAAGTGGGGTCAGAACACACTTTTCCGGTCGGAGGGTCAAAGCGACCAGGATGGGGCGTCTAAAAAAGCCTCATCTGCCCCCAAATATGCTTTATTTAATCAAGGACACTCTTTTATCGGGCTGCCTTCTTTGGCCTACGAAAGAAAAATAAACCCGCCAATCCAGAGCCGAGCAGCAGCAAGGTGGAGGGCTCGGGAATAGTGAAACTGACCCTCAACTCAGGACGAAAGCTTGTGTTAGCTTGTTCATCTGAAAAGAAACGCGCAAACACCTGCTGCGCATTCCCCGGCTTGTCGTCAGGTCTAAAAAGCAGCAGGCGCAGGAAATTGTCGTTTGACAGGGCATTTACAGCTGCTGACTCAAAAGCGGCCGTCGTGCCAAAGGTGCGAAGGGTGTCGGACATCGTTGATGGATCGAAAGTCAATGCAGACAACTCGGTGGCCGTCGTATCGCCGCCGTCCGGAGTCAAACTGTTCCAGGTGGCCGTCGATTCATCAAAATCCTCGTTCAGCAAAAGTACTCGAAGGTCAATACTGTCTATGCCCGTATTCGGGAGGCCCGTATTCTGCATATTGTTTGTCCCAAGTGCGACCATCCACAGAGACACAGAGTCAATAATGAAAGGGTTGGCTCCTGCCTGCGTTTCAATTTCCGAAAGGTCAAACTCGAGTATTCCGCGCAACTCATGGCTACTGTTCTCGCCAACGATGATTTGAGGGCTGCCGTTCTGATTTGTGGCAGGCACATTGCTACGCACCGTCACCGCGCCCGTTGTATAACCTGCGGTTGGGCTAACGCCCTCCTGGAAACTGATA
This sequence comes from uncultured Pseudomonadales bacterium, assembly GCA_947258415.1. Taxonomy (GTDB): domain Bacteria; phylum Pseudomonadota; class Gammaproteobacteria; order Pseudomonadales; family IMCC2047; genus CAMYIF01. The sequence goes on along the minus strand of CAMYIF010000122.1, from coordinate 478 downwards.
TCGATAGCGTGGGCGAGACATGGCGCGAGCACGAGGCACCCGGTCGCTACCAGTGTTCGAATAGTCTTTAGAAACTTCATCGTAGAACTTCCTCATTGTTCTGCAGCTATCCGATAGTCGGAGAGCCAAATTTTTTACTGACCTCGATTAAACACGCAAAAGCCGTGCCAAATCAAAAAATTCTGCAATTTCATTTAGTTGCAAAGAAGCGAGATTGGGAAGCAATATTAAGTGTAAAGAATTGCGACAGTTTCCGCAGATATTCGGGGTCTAGTAATAACTCTGACACCGTCAAATAAGTGGGGTCAGAAATAAGTGGGGTCAGAACACACTTTTCCGGTCGGAGAGTCAAAGCGACCAAGATGGAGCGTCTAGAAAAGTCTCATCTGCCCCCACTTGATTCTTTAGTCTGCAGGTTGTTGGTATCTGCGCCATTGAGTGATCTGAAAACCAGGGCCCTATACCGGGTGTTTAGTGC
>CAMYIF010000121.1 GCA_947258415.1 uncultured Pseudomonadales bacterium | reverse complement strand
GATCCGGTAGGGTTAATTACATTTTTTTCCCCGTAACGATCAATTGTTTGCTTCGAAGGCACCTTCTGTTTAAGCGCATGGGGCATTACAGGCCTGAAGAATTGCCCGATAGCCAGCAGGAAGTTGAATCTTTTCCTGTGTGCCAGCACGGCCAGCATTAAACGGCGAACCAGCCTGTCTTGCCATGGCCTGGGTAATTTTTCCACGACCTGGCTACGGCCTATTTCAAGCAGCTTATGATACTCAACCCCCGACGGGCAGGTCGTCTCGCAGGCCTGGCAGGTGAGGCACCTGTCCAGGTGGAGTTGGGTAGATTCGGTAACCGGTTCACCTTCCAGCATGTTTTTTATCAGGTAAATACGCCCGCGTGGACTGTCGAGTTCATCTCCCAGTACCTGGTAGGTCGGGCAGGTCGCCAGGCAAAAACCGCAGTGCACGCATTTTCGCAACACATGGTCGGCCTCAAGACCTTCGTCAGTTTCAAGAATCGTGTCGGGTAAGTTGGTTTGCATGATAATTAGTTCACAGTAACAGCAGGGTTTCAGGGTATGTATGCATCATATCTCCAGGTACTGCTGTCCGGGGTTTAGAATATTGTTCGGGTCGAAGGCGTTTTTCAGGTTCCTGTGCAACAGTTTAATCACCGGTTTTAATGGATGATAAACCTCGCTGATACCATTGTGGTGCCTGAATTGTGTTGCGTGACCCCCGACAGATTCCAGCATCTGGTGGATTTCCGCCGGTGGCAGACTGGAAAAACACCAGCGTTGCGAGCCTCCCCACTCGATCAGCATAGGGGCATCACTTGCTGACAGGGGTTCGGTGATGCCGGGTAATGAAAATCGCCAGAGTAAGCGGTCGCTTTCGAAGAAGGGCAGTGAGTGCTCGCGCAGATCGATCCAGAACCGATCAGGGTTCAACACGGGTTCTCCGCCCATGCGTTGCGCTGCGCTCAAAGTGGCCGATTTCGATCCGGACAATCGGAGATACAGTCGCCCGTCATAAAAACAGGTTGCCGATACAGGCAATGATTGCCCGGCCCATGCATTCATTTGCGCGATGGCCTCGCCGGGTTTAAATTCAAAGCTACGGGTTATTTCGGTTTCCGGTCTTGGCAATACTTTCAGGCTGACATCAAGGATTAAACCAAGCGTGCCCATTGCCCCGGTCATTAGCCTGGATACATCGTAGCCTGCGACATTTTTAATCACCTCGCCGCCGAATCGCAAAACCTCGCCCTTGCCGTTAATGATGCGTGTGCCCAGCACAAAGTCCCTCGCCGCGCCGGAATAGGGTCTTCGGGGTCCGGATAAATTACAGGCTATGGTGCCTCCCAGGGTAGCGCCGTCACCAAAATGCGGTGGCTCGAAAGCCAGCATTTGATTGTGATCGGTCAGCACGGCTTCGATCTCCTTCAGGGGAGTTCCACTGCGGGCTGTGAGTGTCAATTCACCGGGTTCGTAGCTGATAATACCGTTATGAACCCGGGTATTGATTTCGTTATCAGAAACCGGCTTTCGGCCCAGGAACGCCTTGCTATTTCCACCCACAATCTTGACAGGATGGTTGTTTTCAAGCGCGTCGAGTATCCGGGTTTTTAACTTGTCAGTTTGATCGGAAGACATATGAATCTCGATACCGGCTTAAAAACGTGGCAAGTCGGGGAATGGCAGCTTGCCTTCGTGGACGTGCATGGCACCGAATTCAGCACAACGGTGCAGGGTGGGTACGGCTTTACCCGGGTTGAGTATATGGTTCGGGTCGAATGCCTGCTTGACCGCGTGAAACTGTTCCAGCTCTGCCGGGGCAAATTGCGAGCACATATTATTCAATTTTTCCATTCCCACACCGTGCTCCCCGGTAATGGTCCCGCCCGCTTCGATACACATTTGCAGTATGTCGCTGCCAAACTGCTCGGCTTTTTGCAATTCACCGCTCTTGTTGGCGTCGAACAGGATTAACGGGTGCAGGTTACCGTCACCCGCATGGAATACATTGGCTACGCGCAAGCCATAGTGCGCCGATAATTCCTGCATCCTGGACAGGACATGGGGCAACTGATTGCGGGGAATGGTGCCGTCCATGCAGTAGTAATCGGGGGAAATGCGGCCAATAGCAGGGAATGCTGCTTTTCTTCCCGCCCATAGCCGGCTCCTCTGCTGGTTGTCCTCAGAAACACGCAGGGTAGAGGCCCCTGCTGACATCATGAGTGCCTTGACCTGGCTGATGCCGTCTTCTACCTCCTCGCGGGTTCCGTCGAGCTCGCATAACAGCAACGCCTGTGCTTCCTTGGGGTAACCGGCATTGACAAAATCCTCGGCTGCACCGATCGCCATGTGGTCCATCATTTCCATGCCCGCCGGTATGATACCCGCCGCGATGACATCCCCGACCGCATTGCCTGCCTTGACGACATCGTCAAAGGCGGCCATTAATACCTGGGCGTGTTCGGGTACAGGCAGTAATTTGAGCGTGGCTTCCACGACTATACCCAGCAGCCCCTCGGAACCGGTGACCAATGCCAGCAGGTCATAGCCGGGAGCATCCAGCGCGCCGGAGCCGATAGTGGCCAGTTCTCCGTTTGCCAGAACCAGTTTTATCTGCATCACATTGTGCACGGTCAAGCCGTATTTCAGGCAATGAACGCCACCGGAATTTTCGGCAATATTACCCCCTATGGTGCATGCAATTTGTGATGACGGGTCCGGGGCGTAATAAAGCCCCTGTGGCCGAACGGCATCGGATACGGCCAGGTTCCTGACACCTGGTTGCACCCGGCAAGAGCGCGCATCGATATCGATATCAAGGATTTTATTCAACCGGCCCAGGTTCAGTAAAATTCCCTGGTGGTGCGGTAACGCCCCCCCGGAAAGACCTGTGCCGGAACCCCTCGGGACAATGGGGATTGTCTGTTGATGACAATAGCGAACAACCGCCTGAACCTGTTCAACGGTTTTTGGTAAAACGGCCGCCAGTGGCAACTGGCGATAGACGGATAGTCCGTCACAACTGTAGGGTCCAAGATCTTCTTTTTTGAGTAATATACAATCTTCGGGCAACAATTGTCTTAGTGCGCTGGCAATTGCATCGCGTTGTGGGGGAGAGAATATGATGCTGTAATCGGCCGATACCATCGACATCAATGCTTCCTGGCTAATAAAAATCCGTTTCCTGTATTAATTTTATCATACAGGTGTCATGAAATTTCATGCAATACCTGCTCGAGTTCGACAATTTCGCCGCATAAAAATTCATCACTGTATTGTGATACACATTTTTTCAGGAGCGCCAGCCATTCTGCACCTTTTGCCGGGTCAGCCAGTTCTTCGATGTAGATTTGAGCCAGGGATTCAGTCGACTGGAGAATGCAAATGGGATCATTGGCCTGTTCTGCGAGCGCGATAGCCTGCTCGTACAGACTGATTTGTTCACCTATATCGTCGGTAAAATCTGCCCGGGTCGAGACGATCAACGGCTGAAGCCCGTAAGATTTCTGCAGGTTATCGAGCATACAATGCAAGTCAAAGGTGTATTCATCGGCAACCCGTGTATCGCCCTCATCGCTGGCCTCGGCAATATCGCAGATAAGATCGACGATGTCGGACCACTTGTCTTCAGGTATCGTATTAATCGACATGACTGCCTTCTCCAGGGTTACCTTGTGGATCATTTTTTAGCTGAAAAGGGTCAGCCAGTGGTATCTATTACGAATGTTTCTTTCATTCCCGCATCTACCCAGGCACGGACACTGGGGTGATCCAGCAATGAGTTCATATAGTGAGTGCTGGTTTCTGTCAGGGATATGCCGTAGGTTCTGAACCTCAAGGCGACAGGCGCATACATGCAGTCGGCAATACCAAACTGGCCGCACAGGCCTTCACCGTCAACCAGGTATTTTAAACGCAGCGAGGACCATAGCTCGTCTATCCGGGCTATTTCGGTTTTGGCCTGGTTGGACAGGTCGACGCTTTTCCGTGCCCGGCAATCCATCGGCATCTCGTTGCGCACCGCGAAAAAGCCGGAGTGCATTTCTGCGCTGGCGGACCTTGCTTCGGCGCGCGCCGAGACCCTGGTTGGCCAGCCACGATTGTCCAGGTACTGTTCTGAAATATACTCGCAAATGGCCAGTGAGTCCCAGATGGTAAGGCCATTGTCGATCAGCACAGGTACTTTAAGGGTGGGTGAGAACCTGGCCAGGTTTTTAATTGTATCTTTCCGGTACAGCGGAATAAGTTGTTCGTTAAAAGGGACTTTAAAAGCGTGCATAAGTACCCAGGGCCTGAGCGACCAGGAAGAATAGTTTTTATTGCCGATAATCAGTTTCATAGTCCAGGTTTTCCAGTCAACCGAAGGCATTTTAAAAATTATATCATTGGCGACAGGTTGACCCTATAACCAGTGAAATTTTCCAGGAACCAGGCCGTCAGCTGAGGGTAGCTGTTTTAACCTGGTTGATTGGCGGATCAGGGAGCGTTGCCGACTTTTCTCCCGGTTTTTGTTGCCTCCGCCAGACCGAGGGCAAATATCATTCCGGTCGTGACGATGATTACGCCGATAATTTGAATATTATTCGGTATATCGCCAAGCATTGGAATGGCCAATATGATGGTAGTTGCCGGCACCAGTGCGCCGAAAACAGCGCCGCGAGCAGCCCCGAGGGTGTTAACCGCTTTGCTGTAAAAAAGCAGGGCTACGATGGCAATGACTATTCCCTGCAGAAAACCCTGGAAAATGACATCTTCAACCGGGGCTTTAAAAATACCCACATCGGCGAATATAAAATAGGCGGGCAGGTACAATAGCGAGGATATCACCGACACAATAGCCGTGGCGTGCAACGGTTGCAGGGGCCATACCTTCAACGCCAGTGTATAGCAGGCCCACAGGAATCCGCCACCAATGAACATCAGGTCGCCTATCCAGAACGAGCCGGAACTGTTCGAAAAACTGTCCCAACCAATAAAGGCGATGCCAATAACAATAATAGCAATACCGAATAGCCGTCTATTGCCGAGTTTGGTTTGCAATAGGAGCAAGCTGCCTGTGGTGGAAAAAAGCAGCATGCAACTCGGGGTGATAATGCCCATGTGGCCTGCCGATGAGTAGACCAGGCCGCCTATAACAAAAAGCAGATACAGGAAACCGGCACCCGAGGCAAGAATGAGCGCGGCCTTCCAGGGAATGCCCCCGAGCCTTTTCCTGTAAACAAGTGGGGATAAAATTACGCCGGCTACGATAAATCGAAGCGCGATAATATCGTACGTCGATAATTGGCTGGTCAATCCGAGCCGGGTTACTGATGGAAACAGTCCCCAAATGACTGCGGCTGCAATCCCGTATATTACAGCCAGTAAGATTTGCCTGTCAGGTTTTACCAGCATCTCGACTCGTCATGAATAGTGGAAATTTTGAATATTCTGTTTTTTGCGCTTCGAGGCCCTAACCAGCAACTGCTCGCGCCCGATGTTGCCGGTCTGCTGCCAGTGGATAATTTCATCAAACGTTCGAAAACACCCCTGGCAAATGTCATTTTCATCCAGGCAACAGTTTCTGATGCAAGGTGAATCGATGAACTGTTCTGTTATTATCACGCCATGCCCCGGGTCTAATGCGGAGTTTGTTCAAATTATACGCCTTATTCGCAAACTAATGTCATATCATGGCAAAGCATGGTTGCCGGGAAGTTGACCGATTTGTATTCCTTTTTCATTATCATTGAGCGTTATAATATAATTTGAACAGGCTTTTTCATGGGTGCATCGTGCACTGATTTTGGCGTGATGCCTGCCTGAAACCTGAAGAAATACAGTGATTAATAAAAATTATGAAAAATTTTAACCATTTGAATAAAGGTCAGGCACACATGGTAGATATTGGTGATAAGCTGGTATCAGGGCGCGTGGCCAGAGCCCGGGCATCGGTTCGCATGCAGCCGGAAACACTGAGCATGATTCTTGAAGGTGGCCATAAAAAAGGCGACGTTTTGGCCGTGGCCCGGATCGCCGGGATTCAGGCGTCCAAGAAATGTTGGGATCTGATCCCCCTGTGCCACCCGTTGATGTTGGACGCTGTTTCGGTAGATTTAAAACCGGACGAAGCAGAATCAACGGTAGTCATAGAGGCCGAGTGCAAGGTCAGCGGTAAAACAGGTGTCGAAATGGAAGCATTAACAGCCGTATCGGTAGCAGCACTTACATTGTACGATATGTGCAAGGCTGTCGACCGGGGCATGCGCATCGAACAGGTGTGCCTGGTAGAGAAAATGGGCGGTAAATCAGGGCATTGGCGAAAGGCAGAAGCATAGAGGCTTGCATGATCAAAATCATTTATTTTTCCCGGTTCCGGGATCAGCTGGGACTGGATCAGGAACAGCTGGAAATACCCCGGGCGGGCTGCTCGGTAGCCGAACTGAAAGCCATGCTGGGTGAACGCAATGACGTTAGCCGGCAAGTGTTCACCGCGGACAACCTGCTGGTGGCGGTGAACCATGCCATGGCGGATGTCAGTACCCGCATCAAGCCGGGTGACGAAGTGGGAATTTTCCCGCCGGTCACCGGTGGCTAGTTATTTCAGGCGAGGCCAAGAGCATGGAAAAAACTAAAGTCCGGATAAGCGTACAAAGGCAGGACTTCGAGGTTGCAGCTGAATATGCAACCCTGAGAGAGGACGCACCGGAAGCCGGGGCCATTGCTACCTTTGTCGGCCTTGTTCGCGACTTGAACCTGGATAAAAAAGTCACGGGCCTGGTTCTGGAGCACTATCCGGGTATGACCGAAAAAGTGCTCGCGGAAACGGTCAATAAGGCAAGCCGGCGCTGGCCGTTGATCGGCGTTCGACTGGTACACAGGGTCGGGGAATTGAAGCCGGGTGAGCAAATCGTGTTCGTCGGTGTCAGTAGCGAGCATCGGGATGCTGCCTTCGAAGCCTGTGAATATTTAATGGACATATTAAAAACCAGTGCGCCTTTCTGGAAAAAAGAACAGGGTGAATCCGGTAGCCATTGGCTGGAAGAAAAAACTGAAGATCTGGACAGGGCGAAGCGTTGGCACAATTAATCGATCAATTTGGCAGAGAAATAACTTACCTACGCATGTCGGTAACGGACCGATGCGATTTTCGCTGTGTCTATTGCATGGGCGAAAACATGACATTTCTGCCGCGCTCACAAATACTCAGCCTGGAAGAACTTGACATTATAGGCAGGGCATTCATCAACCTGGGTGTAAAGAAAATTCGTGTCACCGGTGGCGAACCGCTGGTGCGTAAAAATGTACTGACTTTGTTGACCCGGTTGGGGCACAACAAGGGTCTTAATGAATTGGCCCTGACTACAAATGGCTCGCAGTTAAAACGCCTGGCTTTACCGCTAAAAAAATCAGGTGTCCGGCGCATTAATGTCAGCCTGGATAGTTTGCAGCCCGAAAAGTTCAGGAAAATTACCCGTAACGGTAATTTGAATCATGTTTTGGCAGGTATATCGTCGGCAAAGAAGGCCGGGTTTCAACGGGTTAAAATCAATACGGTTGTAATGAAAAATCGCAACGATGAAGAGATTATCGATTTAACCGAATATGCACTCGATAACGATCTGGATATTTCCTTTATCGAGGAAATGCCGCTGGGTGAGATAGATGAACATAATCGGGCATTGACTTTTTGTTCAAGCCGGGAAATCCGTGAAATCATCGGTGAAAAGTATGATTTGGTGCCAAGCACGATAACAACGGGTGGACCGTCCCGTTACTGGAGCGTACCCGGGTATGAATCCCGATTGGGTTTTATATCTCCGCACAGCGAAAACTTTTGCGCCGACTGTAACCGGGTCAGGCTGACAGCCGAAGGGAAATTGTTGCTTTGCCTGGGAAATGAGCACTCGGTTGATTTGCGCGCAGTTATCCGCAGCCACCCGGGTGACAATGCGCGTCTAACCGACACCATTGTTAATGCGATGACGATCAAGCCCGAGCGTCATTATTTTGATTTGAATGAAAAGCCAAAAATTCTTCGCTTTATGAATACTACCGGCGGATGACCGTATCGGTTTTTGCCAGCCACACTAGAAAAACAGGTTCAACGCCACTATTTCAACGACCAGGAAAAGAATGGTCATACCCCCCCCGACGCGCATGAAATCCGAGACCTTGTAACCTCCCGGACCCATTATCAGTGCGTTGACCTGGTGAGTGGGCAGCAGGAATGAATTCGACGTTGAAATGGCAACGGTCAGCGCGAACATTGCCGGATCGGCACCCGTCGATAAAGCAATATTAACAGCCAATGGAACCAGTAAAACGGTCGCGCCAACGTTCGACATGACCAGGGTAGCGAGGGTGGCAATAACTGCAATGCACGCCTGCAGCACCCATGCCGGCACATCACCCATAACGGCAAGGGTTTCCTGGGCGATCCAGGCGGCCGTATTGCTGGTGTCAACTGCGCGACCGAGTGGTATCAGGCAGGCGAGCAGGAACACGGTTTTCCAGCTAATCGACAGGTAGGCTTCCTCGGCGGTAAGTACCCCGGTAATAATCATGCCGGCGGCACCGACCCAAAGCGAAAGTGATAGTGGGAAGTTCGAGAACAGGATCAGGCCAATTGCGATTGTGAAGAAAAAAATTGCATATTTGGCTTTGCTCGCACGGGTCGTATCTTTCGGATAATTCATGGTGACCGGGATGAAATTCCTGTCCCGTCGCAACAGGGCGTATGAGTCCCAACTGCTAAAAGCCAGCAAAGTATCACCTGATTCGAGAGGAATGTTTTGCAGTGCCTCGGTGTAAACTGTATCGCCCCTGTGGATAGCCAGGGCGGTTAAACCAAACTTTTTCCTGATAAGCGCGGTCGCTATTGTCTGACCGATCAGTTCCGAGCCAGCAGGTATGACAATTTCCGAGATGCCCGATGTTTCATTGGCCAGTTCCGGGAATAGCTCTTCGCCTGTCCCCAGGGACAGTTCGTATTTTTTGGAAAAGGCTTCAACGGCCTCTTCCGTGCCCATTATTGCAATGGTCGTCGGGCTGACGAGTTTAATATCACGTACCGGTGAAAGTTGATTTTTACCAAAGGTTTGCAAGGCAACAATGTGTATATCTTCTTCCTGCTCAATATCATTGATTTTACGCCCGATCAACTCACTCGAGTTGGGCAGTTTAGCTGCGTATATAGCCGGATCAAGGTTGTAAGAGGACCTTACATGTTCGTGGATATCGGATTTATCTTCATCCTCGTCGGCGTGCGGGAGAATAAACTTGCCCGCAAACAAAAAGTAGAGTACGCCGGCGGCCACCAGGCAAATGCCTACCGGGGACACATCAAATAAGTGAAATAGCTCCATTTGCTGCTCGGCGGGCAGGGAGTGGTTGATGGTTGCCATCAGGTCATTGAGCAAAATCAGCGGGCTGGAACCAACCATGGTCATGGTCCCCCCCAGGATTGCGCAAAAACCCATGGGCATCAGTATTTTAGAAACGGGAATCTTGGTACGGTTGGATATACGGGAAACAACGGGGATAAATAATGCAGCCGCACCAACATTCTGCATAAAAGATGAGATAACGGCAACAGAGGAAGAAATAAGGCTGATAACCCGTCTTTCAGTGCCGCCGCCATATTGCAAAATTAAGTGCGCGACCTTGCTCATGATACCGGATCGGTCAAGGCTGGCGCCGATCACCATGACACCCATAATTGAAACCACGGCATTACTGGAAAAGCCGTCGAACAGGTGTTTTGTTTCCACAAGATTTTCCAGACCCGGGACCAATGTCAATAAACCCAGTAACACCAGGACCAGGATAGAGGCGATATCAACACGTATAACTTCAGAGGTAAACAGGTAAACTGTGAAGAATAGTACGCAAAGTACGACTATCATTTGAAAATCGAGTGTAATTACTTCCAGGGCGCCAGTATCCTTATTATTGGTTGATGACTCGAAGTCGAATTAGCATCTGCCGGGGAAAAATCGAACCAGTGTTATCCCTGTAAATCTATAGACAAGATTGGCATGGAAATCAAACAGCAGGTAAAGACTTGAAACCGGTGTTAGGCAATTGTCTACATTCCCGTCGCTTAAATTGTGTTGCTTATAGCCAAAAGTTTAAAACTCCCTCAATACTACTAAAATAATATAAGACAAAACAATGTCTTATCCTTGTTAAGGCAGGTTTTTTCTCTTATATCAGTGTCCTGCTCAACAAGGCTCGGGATTCAGCAGTTGTTTTATATTACCCGGGGTATTCGTATGACAGGCAGATATATAAACGAAGGTGGAATTTAGACAAGGGCATCCACTTCGAGACAGGGAAACTGGCGGGTCAGCTATGGATTAAAATTTATAGCC
>CAMYIF010000120.1 GCA_947258415.1 uncultured Pseudomonadales bacterium | reverse complement strand
TCGCTAAAGTCAGCGCTGATTCCCTGGATGGCAGGAATCCCGAAACGTACCGGTTGGCGCGGGGAGATGCGTTTCTTTCTGCTCAACGATATCAGGCTGCTTATCAAGAAAAAGTACCCGCTGATGATCGAGCGCTTTATCGCGCTTGGCGTTGAAAACAACGAGACTTTGCCGGCGATCGAGCGCTTAATCACGCTTGGTGTGCAAAACAACTTGACTTTGCCGGACCCGCTGCCCCGGCCGCACCTGGAAGTAAATCCTGAAAATGTTGCTGAATCAAGAGACAGGTACCATCTAACCAGCAAGGCGCCGGTGCTCGCATTGTGCCCGGGAGCCGAGTTCGGCGAGGCTAAACGCTGGCCGGCCAACAGCTATGCAACGGTTGCCCAGCACAAGATTAACGAAGGCTGGCAGGTCTGGTTATTCGGATCGAAAAACGATCACGCTGTAGCCGAGGAGATTAGAACCCGGCTGTCCCCCGATGCCCGGGAAACATGTATCAACCTCGCCGGGAAAACCAGCCTTGCCGACGCGGTTGACCTGATGTCGGCCGCCGACGCCGTGGTTAGCAACGATTCCGGTTTAATGCATATCGCCGCGGCACTGGGAAGGCCCCTGGTTGTAATTTACGGTTCATCTTCACCTGACTTTACGCCGCCTTTAAGTGATCATGTCAAAATACTGCGAACCGGGATCGAGTGTAGCCCCTGTTTCCAGCGCGAATGCCCGTTGGGACACCTGAAGTGCCTGAAAGAACTGCCGGCAAGCTGGGTGCTCGATGGTCTCGCCCAATTGAAGGTGCGCCAGGTGTGAAGGTGCTGTTGATTAAAACCACCTCGATGGGTGATGTCATTCACGCCTTGCCGGCATTAACAGATGCTGCAAAGGCTATCCCCGGCATCAGTTTTGACTGGGTTGTAGAAGAGTCTTTCGCTGAAATTCCTGCCTGGCACGCCAATGTCGCCAAAACACTACCCGTAGCGATAAGGCGATGGCGTAAAAACATATTGAAAACCATGCGCTCCGGCGAGTGGCACGAATTCAAACAGGTCCTTAAAGTAAATGATTACGATTGTGTCATTGACGCGCAGGGATTGGTCAAGAGTGCCTGGTTAACTCGTTACATTTCAGATGAGAGCCGTCGAAAAGTCTATGGCCTGGACAAGGATTCTGCACGCGAACCTTTGGCCAGCCTGTTTTACGATCATAAAATCCCGGTGCCCAAAACCCAGCATGCCGTCGAGCGGGTACGCCAATTGTTTGCTGCCGCGCTTGATTACGACATCAAGGGTAAAGACTGCGACTACGGCATTGATCCGTCACGGCTTCCCAAAGTGGATGCCAGTGATTACCTGGTGTTTCTTCATGGAACGACTTGGCCGACCAAACATTGGCCCGAGCCATACTGGGTTGAACTTGCCCAACAGGCAAAAGAAGCAGGCATGCAAGTCTACCTTCCCTGGGGTAATGACGTTGAATGGAAACGTGCTGAGCGTATTGCCGACGAAAACGACAATGTCAAAGTCTTGCCAAAACTGAACCTGAATCACCTGGCCGGGTATCTTTTCAAGGCACGGGGCATTGTCTCCGTTGATACCGGCCTGGCCCACCTGGCAGCCGCACTGGGAACACCCAATGTCACCCTCTACGGCCCAACCGACCCGTTACTGGTAGGCACCTATGGCGATAACCAGATGCACCTGGAATCCAAGTCGTACCCGCGGGACAAGGAGCCGGGTGATAAGGCCGTTGAGCCAAAAATATTTGCGCCTCTAAAACCGGGGATTGTCTGGCAGGCGCTGACTTCACAAATCAGTAAGGGGAGCTAGCTTGGAACTTGCATTCGTGCTTTATAAATACTTTCCCTATGGCGGTTTACAAAACGATTTTTATAGAATTGCCACCGTATGCAAGGCCCGCGGACATAGCATCCGGGTATACACAAAGTCATGGCAAGGGGATAACCCGGAAGCATTCGACGTTCATTTCGTGCCCACAAAGGGGAGTTCGAGCCAGGCGCAAAACAGGTTTTTCCTGGATTACGTTGAAAAAGACCTGGACATCGATCCCGTGGATGGGGTCATTGGTTTTAACAAGATGCCGGGCCTGGATGTCTACTACGCGGCCGATTCCTGTTTTGAACACAGTGCACAAACCATGCGGGGCTGGCTTTATCGCCTGAGTGGGCGTTATAAGCACTTTTCGTCTTTCGAGCACGCCGTATTTGGTCGCGGCAGCAAGACACAGATTCTGATGATATCGTCCACGCAAATCCCGCTGTTTGAAAAATACTATGGAACCGAACCGGAGCGCTTTCACCTGTTGCCACCCGGTATCAGGCGCGATCGAATTGCGCCGAAAAACGCAGCAGAAATCCGCAAGCAGTTCCGGGATGAGTTTGAATTGGCCGACGATGATTTCCTGGCATTGATGGTAGGCTCGGGTTTTAAAACCAAGGGAGTCGATCGCAGCCTGCTTGCCATGGCCGCGCTCAAAGAGCCTGAAAGGAGCCGGGCAAGGTTATTCGTGGTCGGCCAGGATAGTCCCAGGCAATTTATCAGGATGGCCAAAAAACTGGGTATTAATCAACAGGTGACCTTTTTTTCGGGCCGCGATGATGTGCCAAGATTCCTGCTGGGCGCCGACCTTCTTTTACACCCGGCCTACAATGAAAATACCGGTACCGTGATCATTGAGGCGATAGTTGCCGGCCTGCCGGTACTGGTGTCGAGTATCTGTGGTTATGCACACCACGTCACCCGGTCAAATACAGGCCTGGTCCTGGATTCCCCGTTTGACCAGTCGCAGCTTAACAGTTATTTCGAGCAAATGATGTTGTCCGACCAGCATGAGCAATGGCAGCGTAACGGCATTGAATACGCGGCGACAGAAGACCTGTATAGCCTGCCGGAAAAAGCGGTGGACGTTATCGAGTCCGTTGTTGGCAAAGCGGGTGAATCGTGAACCTGTATTTGAGAGAGGAATTCCAGGACGCCTGGGGTAGTGACCCGTTTGCAGAGGTAGAAAAGCTGACCGGCGAGGTCTTCCGGCAGGTAAAGGGACGGACTACGCTGAGGTTCGAGTTTAATAATAAATCCTATTTCCTGAAACGGCACGAGGGTGTTGGCTGGCAGGAAATTATCAAGAACCTGGTCTCGCTACGGTTACCTATTCTCGGTGCGAGGGAAGAATACCAGGCTATCAATCGCTTGCATGAACTCGGGATTGATACCATGACTGTCGCTGCTTTTGGTGAACGCGGATTCAATCCCGCCACCCGGCAGTCGTTCCTGGTGACCGATGATCTGGTTGGTACTGTCAGCCTCGAGGACTTTTGTATCGACTGGAAAAAACAACCGCCACCCGCTAACCTGAAATACCTGCTAATCAGGAAAGTCGCCGAAATCAGCGGCCGGATGCATGGCAATGGTCTTAACCACCGGGACTATTATATTTGTCATTTTCATCTAAACACGGGCAGACTGGATGCAAAGCCCCGCCTCACTCTGGATGATATCGTTCTGCACCTGATCGATTTGCACCGGATGCAGATACGGGATAAAACACCACAACGCTGGGTAGTAAAAGATATTGGCGGCCTGTATTTTTCGGCCATGGAACTGGGCCTGCACAAACGGGATATCTACCGGTTTATAAAAGGATACACAGGGAAAAATTTAAAGCAGGCTATTAATGATCACCGCGATTTCTGGATGAAGGTCCAGTCGCGGGCGGTTAAAATGTATAAAAGTTTCTATAACAAGGCTCCCGAGCTCGCGGTAAAAATTGATTGATACGTCATCCATGAATTCACTTCCTTCCTATAGTCCCGAACAACTGGTTGCACAGGGTTTCGACCTGGAATTCCCCTGCCGGATCGAAGGCCTGATCGGGCTACACGACCTGATTGCACTCGAGAGGCTGCGCCTGATCCCTGACAAGCGAATCGTTTTCCTGGCGACCACGTCGGACAAGAATATTGTTGTCAAACTGGTCAAGGGGCAACGCCGGCAGAAGCAACAATGCGCAGCAGAGGAACGGGGTATTATTGCCCTGGAGACTCTGGGTGTGGAGACGCAAAAATTTTTTTCCAGCTACTGGGGCGAGGCCACCGACGTCGGCTATATTGCCACCAACTACATAGATAATGCGCATGATTTGCATACAGTCTGGTTGCATCAATCGGACCAGCAACGCGCGGCCCTGCTTGAGCAGGTCATGCAAATATTTTGTAAAATGCACGATGGCGGCGTGTTCCAGGACGACGCGCATTTGAGTAATTTCCTTTGGCAAGATGGCGTCATTTATGCCATCGATGGCGCCACGGTAAATACCACGCATCGCGGTAAATCACTGGGTTTGTCGGATTCGCTTGATAACCTGGCGGTTTTTTTCGGCCAGCTTTATCCCAGTTTCGATCGACTGATTCCCGACGCCCTTGAGTATTACCGGCAGCATCGAAACGGTTTAACCGAGCCTGTGACACTCGAGGCGCTGGAGCAGCGGTTGGCCAGTTTCAGGGAGAACCGGATGGCGGTATACCTGAAAAAGGTATTCCGGCAATCCACTTCGCATATCTGTTTGCATAACTGGCAGCAGTATGTGGTCTACGCACGCGAACAGGAAAGTCAAATGCTCAAGGACTTTATACGCGACCCCGATGCGTTTGTTGACCGGGGTGAAATGCTCAAAAAGGGTAATACTTCTACCGTGGTAAAAACCCTGTTAAACGGCAAGCCCTGCGTGATCAAGCGCTACAATATCAAATCATTTATGCACGGCATCCTTCGAGCCATTCAGCCAAGCAGGGCATGGATATCATGGCGTAATGCACATATGCTGAAAACGGTAGGCATACCGACGCCGGAACCCGTACTAATGTACGAAACCAGGCGCGGACCGCTCCGGTCAAAGGCCTATTTCATTTGCGAGGCAGTGGGCGAGTCAACCTGTTTTGCGGATTTGATCGAACAAGGCATGACCAGGGAACAGGGGGAAGCATTGTTTGAACCCTTGTTCGACGCTTTCCAGCGTTCCCGAATTACCCATGGTGACATGAAAGCAACCAATTTTTTTGTGCACGATGGCGTGGTCACTCCGATCGATATAGACGGCATGCGCTGGCATCATTCGGCATCATCATTCGAAAAAGCATTTGCCAAAGACAAGGCGCGTTTTTATAAAAACTGGGGCGAATAATCGGTTAAGTTTCCAAACTGACATCGCCAGGCCTGACCGGTTCGTACAGGGTTAAAATATTCATGTTTTCAGGCACGCATAAAATCCTGAATAACCACCAACCTGTATTTTTTACAATAATATCGATGCTATTTTGTAAATAGACTGACACGCATGGCTGACCTGTGGCACTATTTTATCTAGCCTCAGGCTGTTCAGGGACCGAATCATGTTGGCGGACAGATAGCGTCTGGCCGGGCAAGGCTATTAAAAGCGCAGATAACAAGATCGATAACGGCTTGTCGATATAAGGTAGTTTACTCAAAAATGAAACTTTCCATTCCTGAATTTTCAACCGCCAATGTATTGGTTGTTGGCGATATAATGCTGGATCGCTACTGGTCGGGGCCCACCGGTCGAATTTCCCCGGAAGCGCCGGTTCCGGTGACCAAGATAGAAGATATTTATCATCGGGCCGGTGGTGCAGGCAACGTAGGCTTGAATATCGCCTCACTCGGTGGCCGCGCGCACCTGATAGGCTTTGTCGGTAATGATGAGTCTGCCAGGTTGCTCCATACAGACTTGTCGGGGCAGGGTGTCAACTGCCAGTTTGTCGAAGAAAGCGATATGCCGACCATCACAAAGTTGCGCGTATTGAGTCGTAATCAGCAGCTATTACGCCTGGACTTTGAATCCAATTTTGCCGATGCCGATTCCGATGCATTACTGAATCAATATGGCCAGATTGTTGGATCGGTCAACGCCGTGATCCTGTCCGATTACGGTAAAGGCACGCTCAAAAACTCGCTGCTATTAATCGAGCAGGCGCGCAAGGCAAACATTCCGGTAATGATCGATCCCAAGGGGTCGGATTTTACCCGCTATAAAAATGCTT
>CAMYIF010000119.1 GCA_947258415.1 uncultured Pseudomonadales bacterium | reverse complement strand
TGAGGTCATGGCTAAAAGCAGAACAGGCAATTCTTATCTACAGGGACGTCAAAAATTGCAACGATTTCTGATGTGCCTGGTACTTGGTTTCGGAATTGTCGCCAGCAGTTACGGTGTCGGCGCCGAAACGGAAGACGTCCTTGTAGTGATTCCCAGGTACGAGGCGCATTACCGGCAGCTGGTTGTCAGCCTGGAAAAGCAACTGAAACAAAACTCTCGGGATAGAGGTAATCCTGTACGTTTGCGTGTCATCGCGCTCCAGGCACAGGATTTTCAGGCAAACCAGATGGCATCACTTGGAGCCAACCAGCTGGTTGTCGCGCTTGGTGCACAGGCAACAGAATTTACCCTTTCCCTGGAGAAAAATGTCCGGATTATCAGCAGTTTTGTAACCCGCAGTGCTATAAATACGATTGTTGACCAGGAAATTTATACCGGCAACCGGCCCAGGCTGATCAGTGTACTCTACCTGGAACAGCCCGTTTCGCGCATTATTTCCCTGCTGCGCCTGGTACAACCCGACCTGACATCTATCGGGTCCGTGTACGGGGCTGTGTCCGTTCAAAACCGGGCAGACCTGTTAAAACAGGCCCGTAAATACCGGCTGGAAGTGAACGACGTTGTTCTTTCTGAGCAGGATAACCCGTTGAAAAAAATTCACCCGGTAGTCGAAAACAGTGATGCTTTAATTATCCTTCCAGACAAATCAGATTTTAACCGTCGAGTCGCACGCTGGATCATTACCCTGAGCGTCAAACATAAAGTGCCAGTGGTTGGTTATTCCAGTAAATATTCACAGGCGGGCGCAATCATTTCGGTTTACAGCACGGCCGAACAAATTGGCAGGCACACGGCCGAGTTGATTCATCAATGGTTAACTGCAGCTGACCCGGAAACCACCCAATACGTGTACCCCATGTATTTTAAAATCAGTGTCAATAACAGGGTTGCCAAATCACTCAATATAGCGGTGCCTGATGCAAAAGATCTGGAAAAACAACTGCTGCAATTAGAGTCGACTGAAAAGCTAAACCAGACCAACACCGGCAAGACCAGTGAGCGACCAGATAAATTATGAATAAGCTTTTGTCATATATTGACCGCAGAATTGTTTTTGCCAATCGTCTGCCAACAGGAGAAGCCTTGCCTGGCGACCCTTGTGAATACCCGCATGACAGGCGGAAGCCATGCTAAAACATCCGCCCGGCAAGCTTGGCCTGAAAAGCCGGATTTTGCTTTTGACGGTTATGCCGCTGCTGATTATCACCACGATATTAACCGGTTATCTGATTGTCGCCAGACAGGATGATGCCAGGCAAGATCTTTTGGTGCATGCTGACGATAGCATTCGCTATCTATCACGGATTTCGGAAATTGCCGTATTTACCGGCAATCTGAATGCCCTGGACAACTATGCAAAAGCCTCGATGGTCAATGAAAATGTTACATCCGTGGCATTTTTTGATCGAAATGGTGACTTGTTATTGTTTACGGGAAGGAATCCCGATGGTTACAAAATTATTCCCCACCAGGGGTTGTACCGGGAAAAAAAGGGCAAGAACTGGTTTTACCAGATGCCCGTTATTGAATCAGACATCCAGGTTGATGATTTCTCCATGGGCGATGTCCAGCCCTCCGAAGTCGGCCCGGAAATACCGGGTTGGGTGCAGATGGTGGTCAGTGAGAATAAATTGCTTGAACGCCAGCAATCAATCCTGATGACCGGGGTATTAATCGGTATCACCGGGTTTGCCGTGCTTATAATGATTGCGCTCAGGTTTGCAAAAGGCATAACCCGGCCCTTGGCCGCCTTGTCCGAAACCGTAATCAGGCTGGAGTCGGGTCAACTGGATGCAAGGGTATATGTAGAGGCCGAAGGCGAGGTGGGTATGCTGGTCCGGGGAATTAACCGTCTGGCAACCCGGGTCAAGCAGTCCAGTGATCAGCTCCACTACGAGGTGGAGCATGCCACCGAACGTCTCCATACAGCGTTACGATCGTTGGAGCAGAAAAACATTGAGCTCCAGGATACAAGTTTAAAACTGGTTGCTGCCAATAATGCCAAGGATGATTTCCTGGCCCGCATGAGCCATGAATTGCGAACACCCATATCATCAGTGCTTGGTTATTGCCGACTGTTATCGAAAACGCCCCTCAAGGATGACCAGCAGGAATACATTGAAATCATTAAACAGGCTTCCTCGCTGTTGCTAACCACCAGCGACGATATCCTCAATTTTTCCCGTTTACAGTCCGAGGCAGTAGAGCTGGAAAATGAGCCATTCGATCTGGAAATTTTGCTGGATGCAATTCTTGCCATGCATGCTTATGCTATCCAAACGAAAGGCCTGGAACTTATTTTGCTGGTCGAACCGGATGTACCGGTGAGGCTTAAAGGTGACGCGTTCCGGCTACGTCAAATCGTTAACAATCTGGTCAATAACGCGGTTAAATTTACCGAAACCGGGTATGTGGTGGTGAGCGTTTCCCTGCTGGAACATAATTCCCGGGAAGTGGCACTGGAGTTCCGGGTAAAGGACACGGGCATCGGGGTTGATAAGGATGTACAGGGCAGGGTATTCGAGCCTTTCCAGCAGGCAGACACCAGTACTTCAAGGCGTTACGGAGGGACCGGGCTGGGCCTGGTTATCGCGAAAAAACTGGTCGGCTTGATGGGCGGGGAAATCTGGTTTGATGCAGACAATAATTCGGGTGCAGAACTGGTGTTTAGCATCAAATGTGAAACACAGGATTACCCGGCGCCTGATGATTTGCACGAGTTTTATCCTGTTGCAAAAAAAGTGGCCTTGTATGATACAAACCGCTTATCCCGCAGGGCCATCAGCGGCCACCTGAAAAAATTCGGCTTGACTGTATCGGTTTGCCCTGAAACCTTGAGCCCGGCCGAGTTTTTGTCTGCTTCGAGTCAGCAATTTACACTTTTGGTATTAAGCCTGGACAAGGACCATTGGCAAAAAAAGGAGTTGATACCCTTTATCAACACTATTAATGAGCACTACCACGGTATTATCATGGTGGTTTCAGGGTTAACTATGGCAGCCTGGAACCGGTTGTCGAAACACATAGAGTACTCCGGTATTATCGCGCACCTGTGCAAGCCGGTTAGCCGAACCGGCCTGCAAAACAAGGTAAATGGCCTTTTGTGTGCACCCCTGTTCGGTCAACCTGCAGCTATTGAAGGCGCCGTTATTGCTCCTGTGCTGGCAGACTCCAATATTGTAGTAGCGGAAGACAATCAATTTAACCGCAGCTTGCTGGTCACTATCCTTGGTCATTACGGGGCAGTGGTGCTGGAAGCCGAAGATGGTATGGCCGCTGTCGAATTATGCAGCCAGAGCCAGGTAGATGTGTTGATCATTGACTTGCACATGCCGGTAATGAATGGTCTTGATGCCAGTCGTGAAATCCGGTTTGTAAACCCGGATATCCCTATTATCGCACTGACCGCCGATATAATTACCGGCAAGGCCGAGGCGCTTAAACAGGCAGGAATTAATCGGGTGTTACACAAACCGATAGATGAGCCAAAATTAATCAAGGTCATCCTCGACCTGTTGGGGAAAACACCGGGTATTCCGGCGCTGGATATGCCGGAAAAGCCTTTGTTGTCTCGTCTCCCCGATTCAGCTGTGGAGGCTGAAATAAAACGCCTGATTGATTTGTTAACCAGGGCAGCCGGGGGCAAGGATTTCGCGCAGGTAAAAATTCTTACCCACCAATTGCGCGGCATTGCCATAGCCAGGCAAACATCAGGCGAGATACAGGAAATCACGCAGGAAATTGATAACTGCCTTTTTGAGGGCAATGGGGATATCGATTCGATGCAAGCGCTGATCGAAAAACTCAACCGGGTAATATGTACGCAAAAAAAACCCTGATTCGGGGAAATCAGGGTAAGTACTTCCAGTGTACAAAAAATCCGCATCCTTGCGGAGCCTTCCGTGAATATTGACCTTCTCATCAATTATTACTTTTTAAGTAATTCTCAAATGCGAGTAAGGATCAGGGCCACATTTTCCTTCATTTTAAGTCAAAGTAAATAATCATTAAGTATTAGTTTTGGCTGGAACCAGGTGGGTTTCTAACAAGGTCCGAGTATCCCTTAAATTGCGGGCAGAAGTTATCTTCAAGCCCGGCGTGAATTACTCAGAACAAAATAAATTTAAATTACGGGCAGGATATGCCCGGGTTACGTGCGGATGAAAATGCCTGGCAGATTGGAGACCGATTCGGTGGCCTGGGCATTGATTGTCAATTTTAACCAAATAAAAAACGCAGGCAAAAAAACGCCTGCAATTGCAGGCGCATTTTTCAATTAGGCAAAGCCGTGTCACGGATATGTGCGGGAGGCGGTCAGCTCAGCCATGCAGTCGGATACGATATCCATGCCTTCATCGATGATTGCATCGGGTGCCGTCAGTGCGGGCAGGAACCTGATCACATTGCTACGCACGCCGCAGGACAAAAGTACTACACCTTTTTTGGAAGCTGCTCCAACGATGGCTTTTGTTAGCACCGGGTTGGGTTGATCAGGATCGCCGTTCTCAATCAGTTCCATTGCGATCATGGCGCCCTTGTTGCGAATTTCACCCACTTGATCAGGATATTGCTGCTTGAGCTTTTGCAGTCGTTGCATAAATCGCTCACCTATCTCAACCGCCCGATCCAGTAATTTTTCTTCTTCGATCACTTCAATTACCGCGAGTGCCGCGGCACAACCAATCGGGGAACCGGCGTAGGTACCACCTAAACCGCCGGGCAAGGGGGCATCCATTATTTCAGCTTTACCAACAACTGCAGCCAGAGGGAAACCACCCGCAATACCCTTGGCTGCGGTCATAAGATCGGGTTCAATTTCGCAATACTCTGAATAGAAGAATTTACCTGTCCGCCCAAAGCCACACTGTATCTCGTCACAAATCAGCACAATACCGTGTTCGTCACAGATCTTGCGTAGCGCCTGCATGAATTCCCTAGGCGCGGGATAAAAACCGCCTTCTCCCTGGACGGGTTCAAGGATGATGGCAGCTGTGTCGCTTGGATCCAGATCCATTTTAAAGACATTATGCAGTGCTTTTATGGATTCCTCGATGGAAATTTTATGAAATTCTATTGGAAAAGGTGCGCGGAATATTTCGCCGGGAAAGGGTCCAAACAAGTTTTTGTAAGGAGTGATTTTTCCGGTTAGGCCAAGGGTAAAATTGGTGCGGCCGTGATATCCGCCATTAAACGCAATAACGCCGGATCGGCCGGTGTGTGCACGTGCAATCTTGATACAGTTTTCAACAGCTTCTGCCCCGGTGGTAACAAAAATGGATTTTTTGGGAGTATCGCCAGGTGCAAGTCGGTTAAGGTGCTCTGCCAGTTTAACTGCAGAATCATATGGATTAACCATGAGGCAGGTATGGGAGAATTTGTCCAGTTGGTCTTTGACTGCTGCAACCACCTTCGGATGCGTATGGCCGGTGTTCACCACGGCTATACCGGCACCAAAGTCGATAAAACGGTTGCCTTCAACATCCCAAAATTCTGCATTTTTCGCACGCTCTACGTAAACCTGTTGGGCATTACTTTCGCCACGTGCGATAGCTTTTTCTTTTCGTGCCTGCCATTCTGCATTCGTTGTCATAAACTTGATCCAATCTAGATTTATATTTGTTAACGCCTATTAAGAACCCGGATAAATACGCGATAATTCAGGTATTTAAGAGTCCCATAGTCAGGCAGTTCGTACGGTCCGTCAGCATACCAAATCAATGCCGGTTTACACTAGTTGAAAATTCACTTTTCTTTACCAGTATCGTTGGCTAACTGGTTCCGGAAACAGCCCTGAAATTGATCAAAGATTGGGAAAACATGAACCTATACAGTTGATATAACCAGCGATGGTTGACCAACAAATTCTAGCGGTGGTGCCTGAGTTATCGCCAACTGTACAACTTTTTTCAACGAAACGATTGTCCAGCCTGACCCGGTAAACCCGATTGCCGGGCCTGTTACCCGGGCGGCTGATGTCAGACAGGTACTGGCGAACGCCAACTCCTGTTTATACCTGTATAAAACACGACCCCAGCCGATCCGCTTGTTTATCTATAATCCGACGCTGATTAATTTTGGCGGGACATTGGCAACAAGCGTTTTCGGGCTTCTTTCTCCATAGGCTAATCCTGTTCGAACCGGCTTTTAAACTTACTCAAACAGCAAAATATTATTCATCAGGCCTGCATGCCCGGCCGTGTTGATCTTTAGTGAATGCAGGTATTATTTCTTGCCGTATCCACCACCCCCTGGCATGTAGTTTTTCCCTGCCAGGCCCGATCCTCCCCCTGCCATGCCAAAGGGCCGGGTCTTGCGGTGCGAGGAAAGAATGGATGCCGACATAGGTGCCAGGAATTTAATTTTCCTGATGACCCCGTTGCCGCCGCTGAACTTGCCATTGCCTCCGGAAGCTGGACGAATGGTAAAATCATCAACCATAACCGGGAAACGCCATTCCAGCACTTCCGGGTCGGTAAGGCGTGAATTGGTCATATGCGATTGTACCGCGCTGGTTCCCCTGAAGCTGGGACCTGCACCCGTACCGCCGCATATTGTTTCGTAGTACTGGTATTGTTGATCACCGAAAGTAAAGTTATTCATAGTCCCCTGGGCGGCAGCGACGACCCCCAACGCACCATAGAGTGCATTGACAATCCATTGAGACGTTTCGACGTTACCCGCTACCACGGCGGCCGGGAATTCCGGGTTGAGCATGGAGTTGGCTGGAATAATGATTTCAATGGGTTTCAGGCAACCCTGGTTCATGGGGATATCGGCGGGTACCAGCGTGCGGAAAACATAAAGCACGGCCGCGTGGCAAACTGAGGAGGGTGCATTAAAGTTACTTTCAAGCTGTTCGGATGTACCGGTAAAGTCAACGGTAATCGAGCGAAGTTCTCTGTTAACGGCCAGTTTGACCCTGATGGTGGCAATATCATCCACTGAATAGGTGAACTCGCCATTCTTGAGATTATCGATAACGCGGCGAACAGATTCCTCGGCATTATCCTGCACGTGTTGCATATAGGCGATGACTGCATGCTGACCGAAGTGCTCGATCATCCGCCACATTTCCTGCTGCCCTTTCTTGTTGGCGGCAATCTGCGCTTTCAGGTCGGCAATATTTTGATCGGGATTTCTTGCCGGGAAAGGGCCGGAACCGAGTAGTCGTCGGGTTTCCTGTTCAAGGAATATGCCGTTATCTACCAGCCTGAGGTTATCAAACAGGATGCCCTCCTCATCTACACTTGTGCTGTGCGGGGGCATGGATCCCGGCGTTATGCCGCCGATATCGGCGTGATGGCCACGGGAGGCAACATAGAAAAGAATCTGATTTTCCGTTTGATCAAACACGGGGGTAATGACTGTGATATCGGGCAGGTGTGTACCGCCGTTATAGGGCGCATTACTGACAAACACATCCCCGGGTAACATCTTGCCCTGAAATTTGACAATCATTGCCTTGACGCTGGCGCCCATCGAACCCAAATGGACCGGCATGTGCGGGGCGTTGGCAATCAGGTCTCCGCAGCTGTCAAAAATCGCGCAGGAAAAATCCAGCCGCTCCTTGACGTTAACCGAGTGGCTGGTGTTCTCGAGCACAGCTCCCATTTGCTCGGCGATCGACATAAACAGGTTATTAAACACCTCGAGCATCACGGGGTCGACCCGGGTACCAATTGCCAGGCGACGTTCAAGCGGCTTATAGCGGGTTAGTTCAAGGTTACCTTCCGGGGTCATTTTCGCTCGCCAGCCAGGCTCGACCATATTGGTTCCCGTTGCTTCAATAATCAGGGCGGGCCCGGTAATCTCGCGGTTTGCCGGAAGCTGGTCAC
Source organism: uncultured Pseudomonadales bacterium (assembly GCA_947258415.1). Taxonomy (GTDB): domain Bacteria; phylum Pseudomonadota; class Gammaproteobacteria; order Pseudomonadales; family IMCC2047; genus CAMYIF01. Next base: position 2,263 of record CAMYIF010000119.1, on the reverse strand, counting down.
GCTCGAATACCGGTGTTTTATACTCATGTAAAGTGCCGGATTCAGACGTAAAAATGCTGACTTCCTCGATGGGTCGAAGCCGGTCGCTGGTATCCGTTACACGAAAAGCGGTGTTGGAAACCGGTTGGCCAGCGCCGGTGATTTCTATTGAAACCGATTCAACGATCAGGTCTTTACCGGGTACGATAAACCCGTAACGTTGCCGATGGGCCTGCTCGAAATTTTGATGCGTCCCCGGGTAGTCAGTTAACTCGACTGCTATGGGTGCATCGGTACCGCTGTATTTTATATGGGCCCGGCGAAGGCTGGATATGGACGTTTCCGGGACGCCCTGTCTGTGTAATTCCTTGCTGCCGATCATTTCCAGCCGGGAAATTTGATCTTCAAGCTTGTTAATTAATGGCTCGGATAACAGCGCTTCGACAGGAAGTTGTTTGAGGGTACCGATGTTAGCCAGGCCCATACCGTATGCGGATAAAACTCCCGACAGGGGGTGCAGGAATACTTTTTTCATACCCAGCGCATCAGCTACCTGGCAGGCATGCTGACCACCGGCCCCGCCAAAACTGCAAAGGGTATAATCGCTGATATCGTAACCTCGCTGGGTGGAGATCTCCTTGATGGCATTGGCCATATTATCAACCGCAATTTTCAAGAACCCCTCGGCTACCTGGCTGGCAGTCATACGGTGCCCGGTCGATTGTTCGATTGTTTCTGACAGTTGGGAAAAATGCCGCTCGACGATTCTGGAATCAAGGGGTTGATCCCCTTTAGCACCAAACACGTGTGGAAAATAATCCGGGTTGATTTTACCCAGTAACAGGTTGCAATCGGTTATGGTCAACGGGCCACCGCGACGGTAGCATGCGGGGCCCGGGTTTGCGCCGGCAGATTCCGGGCCGACCTGGAAACGGTCGTTTTCGAATTTAAGGATAGAGCCGCCACCGGCGGCCACAGTATGAATTTGCATCATTGGTGCGCGCATGCGTACACCGGCAACCTGGGAGTCAAATGTGCGTTCGTATTCTCCCTTGTAATGGGATACATCGGTCGATGTGCCGCCCATATCAAAGCCGATAATGTGATTATGACCAGCGGCCTCGCAGGTTTTTACCGCACCGACAATGCCGCCTGCCGGACCGGACAATATGCTGTCCTTACCCTGGAATTGATCGGCATTGACCAGGCTTCCACTCGATTGCATAAACATCAGCCGTGTCCCGGAAATTTCGGTTGATACCCGGTCGATATAGCGTCTCAGGATGGGCGTCAGGTAGGCATCAACGACGGTGGTATCGCCGCGGCTTACCAGCTTCATCAGCGGGCTGATCTTATGGCTGACCGAAATTTGCCTGAAACCAATTTGTTGCGCGATTTTGGCCAGACGTTGCTCATGTGACGGGTATCGGTAGGCGTGCATCAATACGATGGCGATCGAATCGATGCCCGCGGAATAAAGTTTGTTTAGCTCGCTTGTCGTGCGCGCTTCATCCAAGGGCCGAATTACCTTTCCGTGAGCGTCGAGTCGCTCATTGACTTCAATTACGGAACTGTAAATTTGTTCGGGCAGGTTGATATTGAGGTCAAATAAACGCGGCCTGTGCTGGTACCCGATGCGCAATGCATCCCTGAACCCACGGGTAATGACCAGCGCTGTTGGTGTGCCTTTCCTTTCAAGCAGGGCATTGGTGGCTACTGTGGTGCCCATTTTAACCGAGTGAATGATGTCACCGGGTATGGCCTGTTCGGGGAGTAATTGCAGGCTTCGCCGGATGCCTTCGATTGCCGCATCCCGGTATTGCCCGGGGTTTTCAGATAACAGCTTAATGGTGCCAAATTGGCCATTGGGATTGCGGGCGACTATATCTGTAAAAGTGCCGCCACGATCGATCCAGAATTGCCACATTGATTTTTATATCCTTAATGAAAATAGTACCCGATTAATAAAAATTAAAGCGCGTATCAATGGTCTAAATTGTTGGGATAGTAACCGTTTTAGCTACACAAAAAAAAGTTTTTGCGTTATTGTAATGGTCTAAAAAAAACATGCTGCTGGACGTCTCAGGGGGAGAAATTGAAACCAAGGACAAGCAAGGAAAAAAATAACTATTTGGACCAAATCAAACAGCGATTGGATTCAGAATTACCCGCCGACAAAGCTGTAAAGGTTTTTGGTTTTGCTGAGGCTCATTTACGTAATGTGCCGGTATCCGAATTGCTTGGTAAAGATGTTGAAGCCACCTGCGGACAGATCCTCAACGCA
>CAMYIF010000118.1 GCA_947258415.1 uncultured Pseudomonadales bacterium | reverse complement strand
GGATGTGTTCAGCGGGACGGATGACTGGAAGAAGATGCAAGTATCGAGCGAAAAAATCTATGACTGGCCAGAGTCTACCTATGTGAAACACCCACCGTATTTTGAGGGAATGACGGTTGAAGTGCCGGAGGTTCCCCAAATAAAAGGTGCGAGGTGCCTGGTCAAGGTAGGTGACTCGATCACCACCGACCACATTTCTCCTGCAGGTTCGATAAGCCCGGACAGCCCGGCGGGTGAATACCTTAAAGAGAATGGTGTGGAGGTTGCGGATTTTAACAGCTATGGTTCAAGGCGTGGAAATCACGAGGTTATGGTGCGCGGTACCTTTGCCAACGTATTGTTTAAAAACCAACTTGCCTCCGGAAAGGAAGGCGGCTGGACTACATACTTTCCTGACAACAAGCAGATGTCGATTTACGAGGCATCGACTAAATACCTGGAAGATGGTGTGCCATTAATCGTGCTGGCCGGGAAAGAATACGGCACCGGTTCGTCCCGTGACTGGGCGGCAAAGGGTACCAATTTGCTGGGAATCAAGGCGGTTATAGCCGAGAGTTTCGAACGGATTCACCGTTCCAACCTGGTAGGTTTCGGGATACTTCCGCTGCAATTCTCCGATGGTGAAAGTATCGAATCACTGGGTTTGACCGGTGAAGAAATTTTCGAGATAGAAGCCATTTCCGGCGAGCCGCAGACTTTGAAGGTTTCGGCTAAAAATGCAGATGGCAAGGATACAACTTTCCCTGTGAAGGTAAGGATCGATACCGCGGTCGAGTGGGACTATTATCGTCACGGCGGAATCCTGCATTATGTGTTGCGTAACCTGTTGGCAAGCAAGACTGGATAAGGGTGCTTTTGCTGTATCTGGTTGCCCGGCTACCGGATATGATAAAATCAACAGGGTAATACAGGTGCAAAAACTCGACCAATGGAGTGACTCACTTGCCTGAAACCAAACAAAAAGCTGCTCTGAGTGCCACGCAAAAAACGGCCTTGATAGCGGTCATGATCGTGAGTGTTACCGGGATTTCATACTTCGTGGTAAATCCGGGCGGTGGTTCTTGTGGTGGTATCTTTCAACAAACGGCGCCCAGGTTGCAGGCCAATCTTGAAATTATAGAAAACAAGGGACAGATTGCCGTTAGCCGCGAAACAATCCAGAAATTATCTAAAAGCGCCCAGCGTGTAGGGTTGCATTTAAAAACCTGCTGTACCGTACTCGAAGGCGGGCAGCTGGACCCTGACCAATTTCAGCAATGTGTCGATGGGGCCTCGGAATACGACCGTCAGGTTGCAGCCGTCGCTCAACAGGTAGTCGAAGCCGAAGCGGCGGCCGAGGAGGGCGCGGTCAGTGTGGTCGAGGAAAAATCCCGAAGTATCCAGAAGGGCGTTAGTGCTGCCACCGGGCAGGCCGAATCTTTTGTTACTCAGCCGGTAAAATTTATCAGCGTATCAACAACTTCCACTCCGGCTCAAAGCAATATCACAGAGAGCGAGCCCAATAATAATATTCTTGAATCGAACACAATTACCCTGGATCAATCTGTAAAAGCCGAGATCCTGGATAACAACGATCATGACTTCTTCAAGTTTAAATATTCTGACATTCGCAGGGACCAGGTGAGCGTTACATTGCAGAACCAATCGACCACATTACGACCTTCAATTAAAATTTATGACAGCAATAAATCAGAATTTACGAAAGCGTTTGATTATACATACGGTGCCAACGTTTCATCGGTATTCTCCATTGGACAAGGGGCTGAATACTACGTCCAGGTTTTGCCCTGGAATACCAAGGGGGCATACGTTCTAAAGGTCGAAGCCCTGCGAGCCTACGATGAGTTTGAACCCAACAACGATGTGTTCACAGCCACTGATTTTGAAAATCGATCCGTCCTGGAAGCGAATATCATGGACAACGGGGATACGGACTGGTATCGAATTACCGCAAAAAACACGGAAGAAGTTTCAGTGAAACTGGAAAATCGGTCCAGGACATTACGCCCTTCTCTTAAGATTTATAACAAGAATAAATCCGAAATTGATAAACGCTTTGACTATACCCATGGATCTGACCTGGAGTTTTCATTTAAAACAACACCCGGGGATATTTATTATATTGCCGTACTCCCTTTTGGCAGTTCGGGTCAATATCGGTTGCATGTTAAATAAACGGGTATTGAATTTGCCGGATAACCGGTAAGACGATCTGCCCGGAATACCCGGAGATTTTTTACAGACAACCCTTGTCTTCAGGGGTATATTTAGTCCTATAAATTAAAAAACGGGCTGCGTTATGGATTGCGAACCCGGATGTTTCCCGGAGTGTCCCCAACATAAAAAGACGCTTGTCGCGATATCCTTTACTGAGGATAGAAAGGTGATGTTTCTCCACGCACCTGCGCGCAGTAGTCTGCCTTTAGTATCACTGTCAAAATATCAATTTTTTCATACCTTTCCAGTCATTACGCCGGCTTTAACCCTTGCCTTCGATTTTCAATCGGGTCAATAGACTGGTGTAAAAAAAGAAACATAAGGAGATGACGTATGCCCTCAATAGACCACAACAATAGAACCTTTGATGCCCGTCCGGATAGAGTGGACCTGCGGGACAGGCAATACCAGCCGATCCTCAAATCGCTCCCGCAATCCTATCCGGATTCAAATTTAATACAGGAATATTTACCTGCTTATGCCAAACATTTTGTTCTGGACCAGGGCTCAGAGGGCGCCTGCACAGGCTTTGGCCTGGCTGCAGTTATCAACTACCTTCAGTGGCAGAAAAATGGCTATGCGGTGGACGACCTGGTCACAATAAGTCCGCGCATGCTTTATCACATGGCAAGAATTTATGATGAATGGCCGGGTGAAGATTATGACGGCTCCAGTTGCCGGGGTGCGATGAAGGGTTGGCACCGCCATGGTGTCTGCTCAAAAGCATACTGGCCTTATCGGAATAGAGCCGGGCGCATTGCCTTCGTAAAACCACAACAGGGATGGCAGCAGGATGCTGCAGCCAAACCGCTGGGTGCATACTACCGTCTCAACAAGGATTCAATTTCAGATATCCAGGCGGCTATTTTTGAAGTGGGTGCCGTTTATGCCTCGGCAACCGTGCACGAAGGCTGGTTTATGGATGTGACCAGCCAGCCCGAATTGATTCCTTTTAGTCAAAAATCCACCGGCGGCCATGCGTTCGCGTTTGTTGGATATACCCAGGACGGGTTCATCATCCAGAATTCGTGGGGACCTGGCTGGGGTTACCAGGGGTTTGCACTGTTGGGCTACGAGGATTGGGTGCAAAACGGCAACGATGCCTGGGTGGCAGTGCTGGGTGCACCCATGAAAATCAGTAGTACCGCAAGAACCTTTAGCCAGTCTTCGCTCACTGATGTGGCCTCTGGTAAAGCCGGTTTGTTCGGCAGGCAAGGGCGGGCAGGTAGCGGTTTTAAATATAAAAACTCGAAAGTAAAACCCTATGCCCAGGATAAGGCGTATTTGCATTCAGTTGTGTTGGGCAATAATGGCCGGCCCATTAATAAAATCCTTGATGTAGAAGATAGCCAGGCGGCAGTCAAGGAGGTGTGTTACAACCGGCCGAAACAACATTTTGGCAAACTGCCCGCCAATAGCAATCGGCGTTTGGCCATATATGTGCATGGTGGGTTAAATAATGAAAAAGCCTCCATTCAACGCATCCAGACAATGGCACCCTATTTTGTAGAGAATGATATTTATCCGCTGTTTATCACCTGGAAGACGGGCCTGCTCGAGAGCCTGGGGGGAATTTTACAGGACGCCATTCGTAATATCTTTAAAGCGATGCCGGAAACACGTGATGAGGGTGTTGTCGATGCCATCAGGGAAAAACTGCGTGAAGCACGAGACCGTTCGATCGAAGTGGCCAGTGAGAATTTATTGGTAAAACCGCTTTGGTCAGAAATGAAGCAAAATGCAGAAGCAGCGGCTTCCGTCAATGGCGGAATCCATTTGTTGGCGGGACATTTAATCAGCCTGGCAAAAGATGAGCCCGGACTGCAAGTGCACCTTATCGGCCACTCGGCTGGCTCGCTGGTATTGGGGCACCTGCTAACGGTACTGAAGAAAAACCTGCCGATTGGATCACTTTCCCTGTTTGCACCTGCTTGCGGTGTTGATTTTGCCAATAAACACTATATCAAGGCCGTCAAAAATGGCATTCTCACACCGTCGGATATTCATGTAGACATTCTCGACGATGAACGCGAACGTGCCGATAGTGTTGGCCCTTACGGTAAATCATTGCTTTACCTGGTTAGCAGGGCGCTGGAAGTCAAACATAAATTGCCTCTGCTGGGAATGCAGTGGGCATGGTCTCCTGACAAGGCGCCACAGGACGTGTGGAGCAGCGACAGGGATGTTAAAAAGGCGCTGAAGGACTGGAACGAATTTCATACCGGGGGCGTAAAACACAGACTTCATGGTAAAAAACGGGAATATGTATCGACGGGTGCCGATCAAATCAACCTGTCGCACAGTTCGTTTGATAATGATGTTGAGGTGTTTTCTGCGCTACTGAGACGTATTAAGGGCGGTTCACTGAATGCCGAGGTTGAGAACCTGAAATATTAAACCGCCTTTTCCCGATAAGGATTAGCTATGCCCGAGATTGAACGTTACTTCCTGATGCTGTTCGGCGCTTTGCTTGCGCTGGTTGGCATTTTCCTGTTCGCACGCAAAATCGGCTCTGGCCAGAATAAAATAAAGTTCCTGGGTGCTGAATTTGAGCTCTCGGCTCCGTCCCTGGTTATTTTTGTGCTTGGTTGCCTGCTAATCGTATTTCCCTATATGTTGGCTCAAAAAGATGGTAACGGTGACAAGGTCAATAAGGGAGAAGTGAGCATTTCATCATCAGAAGAACCTTTATTGGGGGCTCCGCCTGTAACTGAAACACCCGAAAAACCAGAAGTGGCGGCCAACCAGGATGAGCTGTTGCAAAAGCTGTCAGAAATGGACAAAAAGCTGGATGCCCAGCAAGCCTCATTGCAATCCAGTAAAAACAAGAGCGCGCCCGTAGCTAAGCCAGTCAATATTTCGGGTGAATGGGTCAGCGGGACAGGCGATGGTTACGTTTTTCAACAGGCCGGCAATCGTGTCACCTTCAGGGAGGTTAATATGATTTCCGGCATCACTGCTGCAGGCGAGGGCACGATTAGCGGGCGTAATGTTAACCTGGTTTATACCACATTTGTTGGTACAACGGGTTCGGCTCAATTACAGGTTAATCAGGACGCTGATCAAATGTCGGGCTCCTTTACCGACAATGTTTCCCGAATGACACAGCCGATCTTCCTGTCGCGATAACTTTCCAAACTTAAAAATTGGCAACATAAGTTGAGTTATTGTTCGATCTATCTTCAGTAGATGACGCTTCCAGCAGGTGCTTGCAGGGTTAAATAATTAATCCCTGCAACCAGAATAATCAAAGGTGCTTGTCCCAACCAGGCGCCGGGGTTATTCTTTTTCCATTCAAGTCAATGAACTATTGCCATCAACAGGAGTTCCTATGCCGCCTGGCCATCTTAAGTATGAAAACATATTGGGGACTATAGGGAACACCCCTGTCATCCGCATTAACAAACTGGCGCCGGAAGGGATTAATCTTTATGTGAAATCGGAGGCCTTCAACCCCATGGCTTCTGTTAAGGACAGGCTGGCACTTGGGATCATTGAAAACGCCGAACAAATTGGCGCCCTTAAGCCGGGGCAAACCGTCATAGAAGCCACCAGTGGTAACACCGGCATCGGCCTGGCCATGGTTTGTGCACAAAAAGGCTATCCACTGGTGGTTACGATGGCCGAAAGCTTTAGCGTGGAAAGGCGCAAACTGATGCGTTTCCTGGGGGCCAAGGTGGTATTGACCCCTGCCGCGGAAAAAGGCACCGGGATGTTGAACAAGGCTATCGAGCTTGCCGAGAGGCACGGCTGGTTTCTTTGCCGGCAATTTGAAAACGAGGCCAACGCCGATATACATTCGCGAACCACAGGGCCGGAAATTCTCGAGGCTTTTGAAGGCGAAAGCCTGGACTACTGGGTTACCGGGTATGGAACCGGCGGCACATTGAAAGGCGTCGCAAGAGTACTGAATGAATATAGCCCGAACACCAAAATTATCGTCTGTGAACCCGATAACTCTGCTCTTTTGAGTAGCGGCAAAAAGCAGAAACGCAGGGATGATGGGTCGCCGGCCGCCAGCCACGAAGCGTTTCGGCCGCACCTGATGCAGGGCTGGACACCTGACTTTATTTCCAAGCTTACCGAAGATGCTTTTAACAGTGAACACGTGGACCAGGTGATTGTTATCGATGGCCAGGAGGCGTTGCGACTTTCCAGGGAGCTGGCACAAAAAGAGGGAATCTTCGTCGGTGTATCGGCCGGTGCAACCTTCAGTGGTGCGTTGCAAACCGCCGAAAAGGCACCCAAAGGCACTAATATTTTGTGCATGCTTCCCGATACCGGGGAGCCGTCGAGGAGATGGAACCCGAACCGGAAGCGATTACATTTGTTGAAGAAACAGTTATGGACAAATCACAGCCGGTAGTCATTTTCGCGCTTGAATGGTGCGAATTCTGCTGGTCGGTGCGTAAAATGTTCAGGAAATGCGGCATCGAATATCGTTCGGTTGACCTCGATTCGGTCGCCTACCAGGAAAACGATTGGGGCGGTAAAATAAGAAATGCACTCAAGGCCAAAACAGGTTACGCAACCATTCCGCAAATATTTGTCGGCGGGCATTTTATCGGGGGCTGCACAGAAACCTTCGATGCATTCAATAACGGCGAGCTGCATAAGCTGCTGAAAGAATGCAACGTCAGTTTTGACGAGAGCCAGCAGTTCGATGCCTATTCCTTGTTACCCAGGTGGTTGCAACCCCGCTAGTTGCTCCTGGCCTATGCGTTCTAATGAATGGTCAAGGATTAAGATTGCCATTTCGTAAATGCTGATCTTCAAACGGGAAAACAATGCTCTTGTCGCAAGCGCAAGCGCGTTTATCCCTGTCGGGGCATTTGGTAACTGTGAGCATATGGCGAATGATATTCAGGCGGGCCTGTTTCTTGTTATCTGCCTGCACGATATACCAGGGCGTGGATTTGGTGTGACTGCGGATCAGCATTTCGTTACGGGCAAGGCTATAGTCATCCCAATGTTGAATGGCCACCGAGTCAATCGGGCTGACTTTCCATTGTTTAAGTGGATTAACACGGCGATCTTCCAGCCTGCGTTGCTGTTCGTGTTTGGAGATATCGAGGTAATATTTAACAATTTGAATCCCGGCATCGATTAACATGTTTTCAAAGGGGATAACAGACTGCATGAAGTGCTGGTATTCAGCATCAGTGCAAAACCCCATGACCCGCTCAACGCCGGCGCGGTTATACCAGCTCCTGTTCATTAATACCATTTCCTGGGTACTGGGCAGGTAGGGAGTGTAACGCTGGAAATACCAGGAACTTTTATCGCGCTCGTTCGGCTTTCCCAGGGCCATGACTCTTGTTTCACGGGGGCTCAGGTGTTGGGTAATTCGTTTGATTACACCGTCTTTCCCGGCGGCATCCCGGCCCTCGAAAATAATCAATAATTGATGATTGTTGGAGATAATGTGTCGCTGGAGTTTGACCAGTTGAATTTGAAGTTCAACGAGAAGATCCTTGTACTTGGCTTTTCCTGATTCTTTTTCAATAGTCATCACCTGGCTCTCTGAAACAATATTTATTATCTTCAGGCTATCATAGCCGTTTCATCTCAAAGGGAAAACCGGGTGTCTACTTGCCAGGTTGTAAAAACGATGGTCAGCATAGAGGAAACCCCCCGTTTACCGGCCTTGTAAGAACAAAGTCACATAACTGCTTGATACGACCTGTGAATTGCGGGCCATTAAAATCCGGAGTCAGGGTGAAAAAAGCCGGGAAGGGATATTGAAGGTAACACTGAAAGTTGGTTAACAATACGACCCTTGAGGGCGGTTAAGCCGCTCTGCGGGTAATTGACATAACAAGAATATTTAAAGCCATTTCCAGATCATCGATACGGTCGAGCAATGATTTTAATTTTTCACTGCTTATATCTTTCGACGAGCGCCTGGTCATTTCCAGATACAACTCCGAGATTGCCAAAAACTTATCTACATTCATTTCTATTCTCCTTTGGTTATTTTTTTGATGCCTGGATAATAGGGGGGATATGTGAAATTAATGTGACAAGCCTATAAAATTTAATGAATTTTTGGCTTGTGGTAAATGTAAATTAACTGGCGTTTAAGGTTGTATCAATTTGAGTCAAAGCAAAGTTATTCCTTGTCGGTTTTCGCAATGCCACGTAATAACCTGCCCAGAATATCCGCACCTGTGATCACGCGTTTCTGATCTGACCAGATAAGGATGATATCGTTTTCGATGACATCGTCGGTTTCATGCTTTGAATACACCTCTAACTCAGGCAATACTTTGCCAATGGTAAGATTCGGGTCGGTTATTACGACCGGCAGGTGACAATATGCATAGGGGCTGGCAGGCAAGTCATCGAATAAAACACTGCGGATAAAAGCATTGGCATTGAGGACCGCTATTGGCTGGCCGCCTGCATCAATAATGACAACCCACTTTTGTCCCGATTTGCTCACCTGAAGCAAAGGTTCAATTTCAGGGAATACTGGCTTGCCGTCTTTTACCGGAAGTGCGATTACGCTATCAGGATCTACTTCTTCACCTTCTTCGTAAACCATCAGGTCATCGAGGGCCAAAAAGTTTAGCGCCCCGATGCCCTCGAGGCGGCTGACATCGGATTCCGCAAAATCGATATGCTTGATAATCACCTCGCGAAGATCTTTTTCCCTGAAATAATTAACCCCCTCCTTACCCAGCCACCAGTCAAGTATCAGCGCGCAGGGTTTGGCAAAAGGATAAAGCAGAATCTGGTAAAAGCGCAGAACCGGCGAAAGCAGGGAGCCCATCTTCATCGCATGGCGCGAGAAATAAGCCTGGGGTGTAATCTCCCCGAAGAAGGTAATCAGGAAGGTAGAGAAGAAAAAGGCAGTCATTCCGGCCATAACGGAATTGGATAGCAATGTGAGCAGGACATTGATGGCGACATTACCCCAGAGAATAGTCGTGAGCAGGAAATTTGAGTCACGGCGCAGCGAAAGGATTTTCTGCGCATCCTTATTGCCTGTTGATGATTCTACTTCCAGGCGCAGGCGGCTGATTCCCAGCAGGGCAAGGTTGAGACCGGAAAACATCGCCGATTGGCTCAGGCAAAAGCCAATACCGAGCCAGGTCAAAGTGTCATGTAATGGAACGTCCACTGCTCATTCCCGAATTACTGGATGCATTAAAATAATTTTCTGGGCCGCAAACCGGGGCGCATTTGATTAAAGCGGCCAGACCCATAATAGAACGGGTACGCTCACTACTACCACAATAATTTCCAGCAGCAATCCCAGTCGCCAGTAATCGCCAAACCGGAATCCGCCGGGTCCGAGTATCAGGGTATTGTTCTGGTGTCCAATAGGTGTCAGGAAAGCACAGGAGGCGCCCACCGCGATGGCCATCAGGAATGCGTCAGCATTGACGCCGAGTTGAGATGCCGTGCTGATCGCAATCGGGCACATAACGGCTGCCGTAGCGGCATTGTTGACAAGGTCGGACAGGAACATGGTAACCACCAATAGCGCTACCAGTCCGCCGACAGCATGCCCCTGGGTGACATTATCCAGCAGAAAATGCGCGATCATATCGGCGGTACCCGTGGTCGCTACTGCGTTGGCGACCGGTAGCATCGCCGCCAGTAACACTATTACCGGCCAGTCGATCGCTGTATAGAGGGAGCGAAGCGGGGTGATGTCCAGCAATATAAAGGCAGCCACGGCTATGGCGAACAGGATCGATACGGGATACAGGCCAAAAGCCGCAGCGCAAACGGCAGTTGCCATGATAAGCGAGGCGGTTAACGCCTGCCCTTTTTTGGGCACCCGGATATTGCGTGTCGCCAGTGGCAAGCAACCAAACGTCGAGGCGAATTCCGCCAGGGCTTCAGGCGTACCCTGCATCAGCAGGACATCGCCTGCCTGTATAGGTATTGATCGAAGCCGTCGAATCGAACGTTGGCCCTTGCGGGATATCGCCAGAAGGTTAAGGCTGTATCGGGTGCGTAATTGCAAGGATGACGATGAGCGGTTGATCAAAAGGGCATTAGGCATCACCACAAATTCCTGGATAATGACTTCGTCTTCGCTCGCTTTTTCGTCACCCTTTGTATCATCTTTGGACGCGCCATCTTGCTTGTCCTTTTTGCCGTTTTCGCGAGCATCCGCCTTGGTTTTTGTTTCTTCCGGACGCGATGCAATTTCTTCTTCAAGCTTGAGACCAAGGCTTGAAAGTGCAGTCGATAAGGATTCGGGTTCGACTTCTATGGTCAGGATATCGTCCTTCGCCAGTAAACGTTGGGAGCCGGCAGCAGGGATACGTACACCGTGTCGAATTATGCCAACTATCTGGGCGCCGGCTTCTTCCAGCATTTGTTCCGCCTCGCCCAAACGCTTGCCTATCGCCTTGCTGTCTTCCAGGATGCGGGCTTCGCTGAGGTAGGTGCCGCTATCAAAACTGCTGGTGTCGGTCCGTTCCCGCCCGGGAACCAGTCGCCAGCCAACCAGGCCGATGAACAGGATCGCCAC
>CAMYIF010000117.1 GCA_947258415.1 uncultured Pseudomonadales bacterium | reverse complement strand
CTGTTCATTTGTTATCAGGTAGGTGCCCATTATCCCGATAACAGCGACAACAAGGGGCATTAGCGCTACCTCTATCCATTTTTTTGATTCTTTCATGATTCACGGCTCCCCTTTTTCCCGGAAAGCCACTCCTGCATCTGACCTTAATGAAGAAGCGTCTTTCTGTTTTGCCCGACCCCTGAATGCCAGACCCAATTATCTGTTTTTAATCTCTCGCAATAACCCGGTTGCCAGTTGCTCCATTCTCTCCAGGCCAACATCTGCCTTTTCCAGGTAGTCTTTATCGGATTTACCCGGATCTTGCCAATACTTGCCCTTAATGCGGCAACGTTTAGCCAGTTTTTCGATACCCAGGTCTTCCAGCGAAAAACCCAACTCCGTCCAGACGATGGACAGCTCGCTTTCCATCTTGTGCGACCTTTTGCCGGTTTCGTTCAACTGCCTGGTATATACAGATGTTTTACGCGCCGCAATAACGACCCTTCTCAATGCTTCCACAGACTCCTTTTTGCGGGCGGTTTTTGCACGTTTGAGGTTACTGATCCAGCTATTGGTATGTTTGACCAGTTCCCAAAGGGAAATTGCCGTGATTACCTCGATCATATTATTTTCATTATTCAACCGGTACACAAATAGAGGCCTGACTCGCAGGCAATGCAAGTAACAGCCTCGATATGATCAGGCTAAACCTAATGAAATACAACGAAATTATTCAAGGCGTCAGAACGGCGGAAACTTGATCAATACATTCACTTTCGACAATAAGGAAGAATCCATATTTTTGCGTTCGCACGAGGCCAGTATAACAATGCCATCATGGTTTTCGATATTTTCAAGTAAACTGTTTATTTCAATATTGGCGTATCGATCGTGTGAATCCTTTACTTCTGACCTTTTTTCAAAAAGTGCATCGGCCTCATCGAGCAACAATATTTCCTGATTCTTATGTGCCTCAGTAAAATTCTTTGATAACTCGGATTCCTTGTCAATATCACCTGTTGTTGCGAAAACCGTTTTATTGGTGGCACGAGAGATATCACTGATGACGGCACTAAGGTCACTACGACTGGCACCGTTTAGTGCGACCAGGATGTCTTGTTCACCTTTTCTATCCTGCGCCATATCATCTATAAATTGTTGGTATCGCTTGCCAAGGTAATTAATGCTTTTCATTAGCCGGCTTCCTTATGCTGGCAACTAATCCATACATACAGAGTGTTAGCTACAACCACCCATTTTTGATGCCTTGGTTAGTTTTAATGCTCATATTATCCATATATGTGACCACGTCTCGGGCTATCAGTGCGCTAAAATCAAACAAATCACGCATTTAATCCTAGGGGTATCTTCGCTGGGTCTGGCTTGATCCCGGGTAACAGGAATTTTCTAATTCCAGCACCGAATAACATCTGGAACCGGTAAGCATTGGCGAAAGCAAGAGTACATATTCTGGACATCAAAATTTTCAGGAATATATTAACCGGGCCTATTACAAGTCAAAACCGGTTTTAATTGAGCACCCTGTAACCCCGTCCGGACAGGCACCTTTTCACGATTTTATTTTTTTCAGCCCTGCTTTTCGCTCCGCCACGTACACCGCCGGTAATAGCGCCTACCCCTCCGAGTTTTCCAGCTGTCCTGCTATTGCCAACAACTGCACCGATTGCGCCACCAACGAGGGCTCCCCCGACTGCGCCTTTAGCAGCCTCAGCACCGACACTGCCGGTTTCTTCAGCGTACAAACGGCATTCGGCCAAGTCACGTTCATAGGCAGCCATATCAACATATTGCCGGTCGATAACTATCTGGTTGCGCGCACAGCCAGCCAGGGTTAAAGAGATAACGACTGAAAAAATGATTAAAAAAGAAACAGGCTTCATCCGGGGCACCTCTGATTAATTATATTACCAATATAATATGGGGGAAACTCTAAAGGTTTCGACTGTTGCAGAAGATTTACCAGAGACTTTTTTCTGGCTGAAAAGCTTTTGCCGGAATTTACAATCACGTATCAAGCTGCTTGTACATCACGTAGGCATCTACATAACCATGCCGCGGGTGGCGAAATGCGCCGGGTAAAGTTCCGATTAAATTAAAACCCTGTTTTTTCCATAATCTCACAGCACCTTCGTTGGTTGATACGACCAGGTTGTATTGCATTGCCCTGAATCCCTGCGAAACCGCCTCACGCTGGGAATGCTCACACATTTGGGTTGCAACACCCTTACCGCGTGCCCCTTCTGCTACAATATAGCCACAATTACAAACGTGGGCGCCCATGGTCGGCTGGTTCGGTTTAATGTAATACGAACCCACGACCCGCATGCTTTCGTCCAGAGCGATATAAGTCGCAGAAGGCATTTCGACCCAGGCCTGGTAAGCTTCCTGCGCTGTAATAGTTGGCGACAGGGGGTAAGTTTCCCCGGCCCGCAGTACCGGTTCGATTATTTGCCAGGTTCCTTTCCAATCCTGTTCTTTAAACTTTCGAATGCTGATCATTTCCTGGACCATGACGCCCGGTATACTGTCTGTTTCAACAATCTTGTAACTGCCTGTGACTGGTAGAATCGATGCAAATTCATGATAGTGGTATTTCAGGGCGAGCCATATTTTTCAAATACCTCGGCTTCGGTCATGTTTTTTGTTTTATTTGCAAAGCAATAGTATGGCGGTTTTTTATCTATAAAAACCTGGAGGTCGAAAACGAAACCCTCCTGGTTGTCAAAAAGTCCCGCTGGAATCATGTGCTGTCTGCTTTCTTTCAGCCGGTAAATAAGGTGACTCCCGCATTTTTTGCAGAAACCCCGTTCCGCCCATTCTGAGGAATCGTATATCGATATATTGTCCTCTCCCTCAAAGGTAACATTACTCCCACAATCAACGGTCATAAAGGGTCCCCCTCCCCATTTTCTGCACATGCCGCAATGACATGCGTCTATGGATTTATTCGGGTTTTTTACAAAAAAATGCACGGAACCACACAGACAACTCCCTTTTGCCACGCTGCTTTGTGTCATCTTAACCTCCGGGTAAATGTTATATATTTGTACAAGTAACATTAAGGGCATGCAGAGATGGTTGCTTTGATGGAGAACAATTCCGCGAGTAGATGTTAAGATTTTTTCCTGGCCATGGAAAATGATTAATGGGCAAACCATTCCCGAATCATCGAACCGGGATGTTTTTTACGGGTGAACCCGATGATTGCCAATGCAGAGTGAATTGATTTTTCGAAAACAGGGTAAGTAGATAATTCTTTTTCATTCTATGGCAATCAATATTGCCGCCCGGCTACTCCATCAATTATTCATTTTTCCTCTTTCTCTTCCTCTGCCATTTCTTTCAGGTTTTTAATTTTTTTCTTTATACTTCTAGCCGTTCGGCTTAGAAGGCTTCTTGGCATTTCGTAATTTTGAATAGATGGTGTGCCGGTCTTCGAATGGGTTGGTCTTTCGATAGGTCGTTTTTCGATGACAAGGATACTGTCGTAGAAATGTAATGAATGAACTGTTCGGGTAAATTCTGTGACCTTCAGCCTTTTTGTTTTAGAATGCCAGGCATTAAGGTTATCGATAAACTGCTTGCTATACTCGATAAAGCTGCCACTTTTTTTATAGCCTCCTCCCCACTTTGGCCAATAAGAAGTATGCAGGTCTTCGCAAAGATAGACACCGTTTTTGTCAATGAAATGAAACAGTTCCTCGAATGTACGTTTTTGCTGTCTCATTGTATGACCGCCATCGTCTATCAGGATGTCAATGCGCGGGATTTGAGCCGATAAGGATTTCAGGAATTTACGGTCCGCCTGGTCACCAATAAAGATTTTGATTTGATCTTCTTCGAGCATCTTGCAATGGGTATTTATATCGATGCCGTATATTTGGCAGTCCGGGCCAAAATATTCTTTCCACATTTGCAGAGATCCGCACTGGGATACTCCGAATTCGACAATATGGACGTCGGTGTTCCTGAAGCGGGAAAAATGGCGATCATAAATTTCGAAATAATGTTTCCATTTATGAATCAGCCTGCCCGTGTTTTCTTCGAAGTATATTTCTAAATCATTCATGGTCAAAACTTCTCTAATTATTCTTATTGCCCGACATTTTGCGTATGAATACCCGGTTCTGTATTAATACCTCCATTCGGGCGGCCTTTATATGGTGGCCTGAACGTTCCGCCCTGCTTGCTCCGGGAACTTCTCTATCTCCTTGTAAAACTCATTTGTAATTGATTCTGCCCCACTTAAAAGAAGATGGCTAGCACTAACTTGGCAAGCCCTGTGTACAACAACGCGATTCGATCAGCAAAGATCAGGTCTGTTCGGTTAATACCAGCCTGACTTGGTCCCGGTAGACGGATCGTTATTATAAAAAAAAAGGCGGAACCGATGACCGGATTCCGCCTTTGTTATCACTGTAACCGGTAGGAACCGGTCAGCATGGCTCAACAGCTAGCCAAACTGGTTCATGGTGTTATCTTTACCGGCAGCTTTAAGTGCAGCATCACCTGCAAAGTACTCCTTGTGATCATCACCGATATCGGATCCCGACATATTCTGGTGCTTGACGCATGCAATACCCTGGCGTATTTCCTGGCGTTGTACGCCCTTAACGTAGGCCAGCATACCCTCGTCAGCGAAGTAACCCTTGGCAAGATTATCGGTCGAGAGCGCTGCCGTATGATAGGTAGGCAGCGTAATCAGGTGATGGAAAATACCAGCTTCGCGGGAAGCATCCTGCTGGAAAGTGCGTATCATTTCGTCGGCGCGTTTGGCCAATGCTGTGTCATCGTAATCAACGCTCATCAGTTCATCACGATTGTAAGATGACATATCTTCACCGGCTTCAGCCATGGCGTCAAACGCCTGCTGACGGAAATTCAGGGTCCAGTTGAATGACGGCGAATTGTTGTAGACCAGCTTGGCATTGGGAACAACTTCACGGATGCGATTCATCATACCGGCAATCTGGCCAACGTGTGGTTTCTCGGTTTCTATCCAGATCAAGTCGGCACCGTTTTGCAGTGATGTGATGGAATCGAGCACACATCGATCTTCGCCGGTACCCTTGCGGAACTGGAACAGGTTACTTGGCAGGCGCTTGGGACGAACCAGCTTGCCGTTTTGTTTGATGATAACGTCACCATTGGCAATTTCATCACTGCTGACTTCCTCACAATCAAGGAATGAATTGTATTGATCCCCCAGGTCGCCGGGTTTGCTGGTCACCGCAATTTGCTTGGTCAATCCAGCGCCAAGGGAGTCGGTACGAGCAACAATAAGGCCATTATCGACGCCCAGTTCAAGGAAGGCATAACGCACGGCACGAATTTTGGCAAGGAAATCCGTGTGCGGTACCGTTACCTTTCCGTCCTGGTGACCGCACTGTTTTTCATCGGAAACCTGGTTTTCGATTTGTATACAACAGGCACCTGCCTCGATCATTTGTTTGGCCATCAGGTAAGTGGCCTCGGCATTACCAAAACCCGCATCGATATCGGCGATAATCGGTACAACGTGCGTTTCGAAATTATCGATTTTATTCTGAATAGCTTGCCTTGAAACGTCATCAGTTGCGGCATCGAGTTCGCGAAACAGACCACCCAGTTCGCGGGCATCGGCCTGGCGCAAGAAGGTATAAATTTCCTCGATTAAACCAGCAACGGCGGTTTTTTCGTGCATGGATTGATCGGGTAAGGGACCAAAATCAGAACGCAGTGCGGCAACCATCCAGCCGGAAAGATAAAGGTAGCGCTTTTTGGTTGTTTCCAGGTGCTTCTTGATAGCAATCATCTTTTGCTGCGCAAGAAATCCATGCCAGCAGCCCAGCGACTGTGTGTAAGCCGATGAGTCTGCATCATATTCTTTCATATCCTTGTGCATGATATCCGCTGTGTACCTGGCAATATCAATACCCGTTTTGAAACGGTTTTGCATACGCATGCGAGCCGCTGATTCAGGGCTAATAGCATCCCAGCTGCTGCCGGCTTGATCGCAAACGGCTTTCAGCGCCTTGATTTCGTTTGTGTATGACATGGTCAATCCTTCAAAATAATCGTTTATTAAATCGTAAATTAATGGCTAGGTAACTGTCAGTTATTCAAAGCCAATTTTGAGATAGTTATATTAGTTTAATCGAGTCTATAATTGAAATAGACTAGGGATGTATTTGTTATTCATTAAAAAAATGCAATTACCCTTTCGGCAAGCCCACAACCTGGCTGCGACGTTCCATCAACACGACATCTCGCCAAACACCTTTCATTTGACCCATTTTTTCTCGCACCCCTACCGTTTTAAACCCGTGTTTTTCGTGCAAGGAAAGGCTCGGCCCGTTTTCCGGGAAGATACTCGCCTGCAATGTCCATATTGCCTGCTGTTCCGAGCACTCTATCAATTTTGCCAACAAGGCCGAGCCCACGCCCTGCCCCTGCACCTTCAAGTCCACGTAAATACTGACTTCAGCAACGCCGGCATACACCCTGCGACTCGAAACAGGGGAAAGTGCAGCCCAACCCGTAACAGTATTACCCATTTGTGCCACCAGTCGACACGAGGACAACAAGGATGCATTCCATTCATGCCAATCCTTTGCGCTCTCCTGGAAGGTTGCATGACCCGTATCAATGCCCTGTTGGTATATGGACTTAACCGATGGAAAATCCTGTTTGGCAAATTTTCTAACGTTAGCCAAGGTCATGTTTTGGCCCAGTTAAGGGAAGCCAAACACAGCTCGGCTGGAAAACCCGGTTTTCCGGGACTATTGAATATC
>CAMYIF010000116.1 GCA_947258415.1 uncultured Pseudomonadales bacterium | reverse complement strand
TCGGCCGAACGCGAGGTGTCCCTGAAAAGCGGTAAGGCTGTATTGGCAGCCTTAATCTCTGCGGGTGTGGACGCCTTTGGTATCGATGCTTATGGACAGGATGGAAAAGAAAAAATTATCAGACAGTTACAGGCGCAACCGATCGATACCGTTTTCAATATCATGCACGGTGGTGAAGGCGAAAATGGAACCATTGCCTGCCTGTTAAACATACTCGGATTACCCTATACCGGGAATGATATGCCCGCATCTGCGCTGGCCATGGATAAAGCGCAGTGCAAGTTCCTGTGGCAGGGAATGGGGCTGCCAACCGCCAGGTTTGAACTACTTAATCCATCCAGCGATTGGCAGCAGGTGGTCGACCGGCTGGGTTTGCCCTTGTTTATCAAGCCCGTGCACGAGGGTTCAAGCATTGGCATGAGCAAAGTCGAGCAGGCAAGCGAATTACCCGGCGCCTTCCAGCAAGCGGTTAAATACGACCGGGTAGTACTCGCTGAAAGCTGGCTGGCCGGTGCTGAATACACGGTCGGTATCCTTGATGGCCAGGCTTTACCGGCCATTCGCCTGGAAACCGACAGGGATTTTTACGATTACCAGGCCAAGTATGTTGATAACGATACACGCTATATCATCCCCTGCGGACTGCCGGAAGAACAGGAAAGCGAAATGCAGAATATCGCCCTGCAAGCTTTTAACAGCCTGGGCTGTAAGGGTTGGGGGCGGGTTGACCTGATGCAGGACGCTGTGGGCAATTTCCAGGTTCTCGAAGTGAACACAGTCCCCGGCATGACCGATCACAGCCTGGTTCCGATGGCCGCTCGTGCGGTGGGGCTGGATTTCGAGGCGCTGGTATTACAGGTTTTGAAAACAGCTGGAAGCAATAACTAACGTCCATTTATTGGGTATATGGATAGACAGATGACCGCAGAAAAGAAAAAGACAAGACGCGCCGGAGCAAGCAGAAGAAAACGTGCAGAGCCACAAAAATCCGGATGGCAATTCACATCACCACTGTTCAAGGTGAGTGGCTTGTTAATGCTTGTGGTTATGTTTTTCCAGGGCGGCTCAAAACTGCTGGAAATGCGGGACCTGCCAATTACGCGCATTAATGTGGCAGGGGAGTTGAAGCATATCGACAAGGTCGCTGTACGGGGGTGGTTAAAGGATAACGTTGAGCAGGGCATGCTCAGGCTGGACCTGGAACAGGTGCAAAAAAAAATAAAGGCCAATCCCTGGGTTGACCGGGTATCCGTTCGCCGCCAATGGCCAAATACCCTGGAAATTGAAGTTATTGAGCATGTGCCGGTAGCCCGTTGGAATAAAACAAGGCTGATGACCGGCGATGCACACATAGTTGAAGTAAATGCAGGGCAGGCCTCGCTTGATATTCCTGATTTGTCAGGTCCTGAGGGAAGCCAAGCCGAAGTCTGGAATAAATATCTGTGGATAAACCGGGTCCTGGGTGAGCTTGATTTAACGGTCGCCAGTTTAACCAAGGAAGAGCGCGGTGCCTGGCATTTGAGTTTGCAGCAGAACCCGGAAACCGGCATTTACATTGGTCGGTACCAGCTAAAAGAAAGACTAACGCGTTTTAAAGCACTTTACCGGCGGGTTTTGAGTCCGCGTTTTCACGAAGTTGTACGAATTGATTTGCGTTATACCAATGGTGCTGCGGTCAAGTGGCAGATGCCCGGGGAAGTTGGTTAGTGAGCATAGATAATTTATTACTGGAGCAATAACGAAAAATGACCGTTGTATCTGACAACAAAATGATAGTGGGGCTGGATATTGGTACCTCCAAGGTGGTCGCTATCGTTGGTGAGATTAGCCAGGAAAGTGGCATCGAGATTGTCGGTATCGGCAGCCATTCTTCGCGTGGAATGAAAAAGGGCGTGGTGGTCAATATCGAATCGACTGTCCAGTCCATCCAGCGTGCCGTCGAGGAAGCCGAATTGATGGCCGGTTGCCAGATACACAGCGTTTTTACCGGGATTGCCGGTAGCCATATCAAGGGAATGAACTCGCACGGAATAGTTGCCATTCGTGATCGGGAAGTTGTACGCGGTGATATGGACAGGGTCATTGACGCCGCACAGGCGGTCGCGATTCCCGCAGACCAGAAGGTCCTGCACATCCTGCCACAGGAATACATTATAGATAGCCAGGAAGGGGTAAAGGAGCCGCTGGGTATGTCGGGTGTGCGCCTCGAGGCAAAAGTTCACCTGGTAACCTGCGCCGCGAATGCAGCCCAGAATATTGAAAAATGTGTGCGCCGCTGTGGCCTGGAAGTCGACGATATCATTCTTGAACAACTGGCATCGAGCTACGCAGTGCTGATCGAAGATGAAAAAGAACTGGGTGTTTGCATGGTTGACATTGGCGGAGGTACAACCGATATAGCCATTTTCATTGACGGCTCCATTCGCCATACAGCGGTTATCCCGATAGCCGGTGACCAGGTAACCAATGACATTGCGATGGCATTGAGAACGCCGACCCAGTACGCCGAAGAAATAAAAATCAAGTATGCCTGTGCATTAACCCAGTTGGCCGGTGTTAATGAAACCATAAAAGTACCCAGTGTCGGGGACCGGCCGCCGCGTGATTTGTCCCGGCAAGCGCTCGCAGAAGTTGTCGAGCCCCGTTATGAAGAATTATTTACCCTGATACAGGCAGAGCTCAGAAGAAGCGGTTTCGAAGACCTGGTTGCCGCCGGGATAGTTTTAACCGGTGGCACCTCGAAAATGGAAGGGGTAGTTGAACTGGCAGAGGAAATATTCCATATGCCGGTTCGACTGGCATCGCCACAAGGTGTTAACGGACTGGCGGATATTGTCAGAAACCCTATTTATTCCACTGGTGTTGGCTTGTTGTTGTACGGACAAAAGCAGCAGGCAGAAGGTGGTATGGAGCAAGTGAAATCTCACAGCCTGGTGAGCTTTTTTGATCGTGTTAGGAACTGGATTAAAGAAAATTTTTGATTTACCAAAACCAAAGCAAGTGTGTTGTAAATATATCTAAAGGAGATGGCCATGTTTGAACTAGTTGACAGTATTCCGCAAAGTGCAGAAATAAAAGTAATAGGCGTCGGCGGGGGAGGCGGTAATGCCCTTAACCATATGCTTATGAGTAACGTTGAAGGTGTCGAGTTTATTTGTGCAAATACCGACGCACAGGCGCTGAAAAATGTTGAAGCAAAAACAATTTTACAACTGGGTAACCAGGTAACCAAAGGGTTAGGGGCAGGCGCAAACCCTGAAATTGGTCGTCAGGCCGCAATGGAAGACCGGGAACGCATTGCCGAGTTGCTCGAGGGTGCCGATATGGTCTTTATTACCGCCGGAATGGGAGGTGGTACCGGAACGGGCGCCGCACCGGTGATTGCACAGATCGCCAAGGAGCTCGGGATTTTAACGGTGGCCGTTGTCACTCGACCGTTTGCCTTCGAAGGCCGCAAGCGCATGCATCTGGCCGAAGCCGGTATCAAGGCCCTGGGCGAACACGTTGATTCGTTAATCACCATTCCGAACGAGAAATTACTGGCGGTACTGGGCGAGAATACCAGCCTGTTAAAAGCCTTCGGTGCCGCCAACGATGTCCTGCTGGGTGCGGTCCAGGGTATTGCCGACCTGATAATCAGGCCGGGCATGATCAACGTTGACTTTGCCGATGTTCGCACGGTGATGTCAGAAATGGGCATGGCAATGATGGGCAGTGGCCGGTCAGCCGGTGAGACGCGCGCCGTAGAAGCGGCGGAAGCGGCAATTCGCAGTCCATTACTTGAGGATGTAGACCTTCAGGGCGCTCGCGGAATACTGGTAAACATTACAGCAGGGCCAAGCCTGTCCCTGGGCGAATTTACCCAGGTCGGTGAAACGGTTGAAGATTTCGCCTCCGATAATGCTACGGTAGTGGTTGGCACAGTGATAGATCCCGAAATGGAAGACGAATTACGGGTCACAGTGGTTGCTACCGGACTGGGCGAGCCAAGGGAGAAACCGAAAATGAAGGTTGTTGTTGAACCCGAAAAGCCGTCATTCGACGGATCCGTGGATTACGGCAAGCTTGATCGCCCGACTATCATGCGCAAACAGGTAGTTGGCAATACAGTCGTGGACGAGTCTGTTATGGTCAGCAAAGATATGGATTATCTTGACGTGCCTGCATTTTTACGCCGTCAGGCAGATTAGCAAAAACCGGTCTGACTCTGTGGAATGGCCATCCCGCAGAGTCAGCTTTTTTATGATAGTTCTTTGGCCATACAGGGCATTATTTGTTAATATTGGTTTCTCAATTTAACCTTTTTCTCGTCGAGAGTCCTGCATATGATTGCACAGCGTACGCTAAAAAATAGCATTCGAGCAACGGGAGTAGGATTACACTCTGGTGAGAAGGTTTTCCTGACCCTGAAACCGGCGCCTGTTGATACCGGGATCATTTTTTGTCGTACCGATCTGGAAGGCCAGGTAAAAATACCTGCCATTGCGGAAAACGTTGGTGAAACGGTTTTATCAACGACCCTCGTCAAGGATGGTGTACGCGTTGACACCATTGAACATTTAATGTCAGCCCTCGCAGGTTTGGGTATTGATAACGCTTACGTCGAATTGAGTGCAGGCGAAGTGCCAATCATGGACGGCAGTGCCGGTCCTTTTGTCTTTCTCATCCAGTCCGCCGGCATACAGGAACAACCAGCCGCAAAAAAATTCGCTCTCATCAAGCGCAAGTTGAAAGTAACCGACGGTGATAAATGGGCGAGTTTTGAACCCTACGACGGTTTCAGGGTATCGTTCACTATTGAGTTTGATCACCCTGCGTTTGTTAATCGGGTCAAGGAAGTATCCATTGACTTTTCATCAACCTCTTTTGTCAAGGAAGTAAGTCGCGCGCGAACATTTGGGTTCATGCGAGACTTTGAATATTTGCGTTCCAAGAACCTGGCTTTGGGTGCCAGTATGGATAACGCGATCGCGGTAGACGACAAGGGTGTTTTGAATGAGGACGGCCTCCGATACCACGACGAATTTGTGAAACACAAGGTTCTTGACGCCATTGGCGATCTTTATCTGATGGGCCGAACACTGATTGGTGAATTTAAAGGTTACAAATCGGGCCATAAACTCAACAATAAGCTGCTGAGAGAACTCATCAAGCAAAAAGATGCCTGGGAAGAGGTGGTTTTTGACAAGGATGAAGAATCTCCAATTTCCTATTCAAGATCGGTTCCCGCAGAATAAATTTCCTCGCCTGAGCATTAATCATATCGCTGCCAAACCTGGCTGGCATCGCCTTAAGCAGTATTTCAATCCTTGAACTATAATTGATTTCAATCAGTCAGTTTTTCCATGGCAGAGCGTAGCTTACTGTCATGGATGCCGGCATTAGATTGCCTGAGATGTGCTAAGGTTAAATCTGAGAGGGGTTTTGCCTTGATTTTTGGCAACGGCTTTTTATATCGAGGACGAACACAGATACGCATGGCGCGTATATCCATAAAGCAGGTGTTGGCGCTGAGTCGTTTGATAACCGCGTGTTGTTGCATACGGATTCGCGTAGCCCAGGCTGCAGTGTCGGATTGCAGGTACAAAATATTGTTATGATAGTTAGCCAGCCAGCAATGTTTTTGGCAGTTTTTATCAAGGCTGCCTCTAACAATTTCCTGGTGCCGGGTCAGCTGCGCCGCCCGTACAAGAAGACTGCCCAGTGTTGAGCCGCTGTCTTGTATCAGTTTGTTTTGCCAGAAGCTGGCCAGTTGCGGTTTATTGGACATGGTAAGATCATAGTATTGGGCTGTAGTGCATAATTCAAGAGAGAATAAATGAATATTATTTTCGTCACACGCAGGCACGGTAAAGCTTATACTTTCTCCCTTGGCAACAAGCTCAGGGCGGGTATCGCAGTGCTTTTGTCAATAATCATTGGCAGCGCTATTTATCTAGGCTATCGCCTGGCAGTTGATGAAGAACAATTTTTAAAACGCGAAAACTATGTCAAGGCCTGGCAACAGGACCTGGAATTGAAGGAACAGAATATTGAACGCCTGAAACGCGAATCCAACGAGCAATTAAAATTGTTATACATTCGTATTGCTGAATTGCACGCCAAGTTAATTCGCCTGGACGCATTGGGGGAACAGATTGCCAAAACGGCAAAAATCAATT
Source organism: uncultured Pseudomonadales bacterium (assembly GCA_947258415.1). Classification (GTDB taxonomy): domain Bacteria; phylum Pseudomonadota; class Gammaproteobacteria; order Pseudomonadales; family IMCC2047; genus CAMYIF01. Next base: position 645 of record CAMYIF010000116.1, on the reverse strand, counting down.
CTGAAGAATTTAATTTTTCCAGGCCGCCTGCAATCGGCGGACCCGAGTCATCCTCGGTCGGACCCTACTTCCAGCCTCCTAGTTTTATCCTGGCCATCGATGATCTGGCCAAGGACATTCAACTGCGCGAACAGGAGCTCGAGGTGCTTAACAAGCTGCTGGGAAACAAGGATTTTGACAGCGACCGGTATATTTCCGGTCGCCCGGTCAAGTGGGGCTGGCTAACATCAAAATTTGGACGGCGCAATGATCCGTTCAGCGGCCGGATTGCCTGGCATGAAGGAGTTGATTACGCCGGCAAGGAAAATTCCGAAATTATCACGGTTGCTGCCGGTGTGGTTACCTGGTCCGGTCCCAGAGACGGTTATGGTAACATGGTCGAGGTCAGCCACGGCGGCCAGTATTCTACCCGCTACGCGCATGCTAACCAGTTGTTGGTCAAGGTTGGCGATGTCGTCGATAAGGGGCAGTCTATTGCCTTGATGGGAAGTAGTGGTCGATCGACCGGCCCGCACGTTCACTACGAAGTACATAAAAACGGCAACCCGGTCACTCCGGCCCACTATATCAAGCGTAAATCACACTGAATCACTAATCCGATACGGGTTATCTAACGATTCTCGTCCTGCAAAGTCTAAAAAATCA
>CAMYIF010000115.1 GCA_947258415.1 uncultured Pseudomonadales bacterium | reverse complement strand
GTCGGTGTATATCGGCAGTCGATTTAAGTGAGTCGGCCCGGATATTGAATCTAAATTGATCCAGGCCCTGTATGATATACGTATCAATTGTGGTTTTAGATCAACGCGATGTCTGATATCGATACATACCAGGCATTTTTGACTGCCCCCAAAAACAAAACAACATTGTGAGATGAATTATGGAAGCCGAGTTCAATGTAAAAAATGCGCTTAAAGTGTTTAACGTCATTACCGAGAGTGGTGAACAAGGCCCCGGAGGTTATTCGCATGAGGGAATAACGGCGAAGGCCGAATATGATGGCTACACGGTGTCTATGACCGATGGTCGAGTTACGCTATACATTTACTTTCACAATAAACATAAATTTGAGTTTGACCGCGATGAGGATTTGGAGCGCTTTATTAATCAGTTGGAACGCCTTGGTAAATAACCTGCTGTGCAAACCTGAAACGCAGTGAAGGGCGAACAGGTTTTTGTCCTGAGCCTAACCACACATCATATAGTAGATGACTCGAATCCCTCCTTGCCATTACACTCGTCCTGCTTATACAACACCCCGGGAGGAATAATAATGAGCATGATGAAGGAATTTAAAGATTTTGCGGTAAAAGGCAATGTGGTGGATATGGCGGTTGGTATTATTATCGGCGCTGCGTTCGGTAAAATTGTTTCATCCTTTGTGGGCGATGTCGTTATGCCGCCCCTTGGAATGATCATCGGCGGGGTCAATTTTTCTGATTTGGCCTTTACCCTCCAGGAAGCAGCGGGCTCGGCTCCGGCAGTCGTCCTCAAATACGGCATGTTTATCCAGACTCTTTTCGATTTTATTATTGTTGCGTTCGCCATTTTTATGGCGGTAAGAGCGATCAATTCTCTAAAGAAAAAAGAGCAGGCAGCCCCAAAAGCACCGCCAGCACCTTCGGCAGAACAGTTATTGCTTGAGGAAATACGCGACCTGCTGAAAAAAAGCCGGTAGGCCGTTTCGCTCGATTGCTTATTATTGTTAACCAAATCCAGGGTCCACATGAGGCCGCAAATATTCAGGTGAGTATTTTAATCGGCGCGAATATCTCTGGCTAGAAGTCCCCGGCGCAGGGTCTATACTTAAAAGCAGACCTCACTAAACTATCAGTTATGCCAGGGAGTCAGTATGCTAAAACCCGATCCGGACGAACTACGCGATGCGCTGGCTTACGCCGCCCATCTGCGCCTCAATGACAAGGATGCCCATCACCTTGCCAAGATTTTGCTCTATTTTGACTATCGAAACAAATTACTCGAAGAGGCATTAACCAAGACACGGCATTTCCTGCATTCCGGGCTTTCCTCGCACGAACACAGCGTGCTGCTGCGAACGATCGACCATCTCGACGAAGAATTTCGCGATCGAAATGACAGCCCTGCCGCATTCGGCCTGGAGTGAGGGTTTAACCATAAACTGGTTCGGGATGCAGGTGATTGGGAGTCCATTTATGACCCCGAATACACCAAATATCCGTGCACGACTGCCCTTGCACTAAAACAAGAGGTACGCCCAGGCGCTTACATTACTTTTTCGTTTCCTTATTTTTGTCCAGTATCATCAGTTCGTACTCCTATTCATATTGTCCAAAAACAAGATTGGCTTCGCGGGTGAGTTCTTCAAATACCTCTATCGGATCTGCACCGTTTTCAATACGTTGGTTAACCAATTTATCAATGGCTTCTTTAAAGCTTGTCGTCATTACAAACCTCCTGTTTGGATTCGTGCATTAAAGTGCGTTAACAGGCTTTATTATCAAGCACAGAAAAGTTTGTATGTTGATATGTATCAATGAATAGCCCTGTATCTTATTTCTTGATCTCCCTTGTTCGGGAGCATTTAATATCCCGGTGAAACGGACGCGGATTTAACTGATTGAACAGGACCAGGAGATATTTGGGGTAACACCACATATATCCAAATTACTCGAACAGGCATTGACCAAGACACGGCATTTCCTGCATTCCGGGTTTTCCTGGCACGAATACAGCGTGCTGTTGCGAATCATTGAACATCTTGACGAGCAAGCTATTTGGGGTCCATATATGATCCGAAATGGCAAAAAAAACCCCGCACATGGCGGGGTTTTTGTGTCCGAAAAAGTTCAGGCTTTCCTGCGTCTTGCGAAGCCCAGGCCAGCAAGGCCGAGGCCGAAAAGGGCGATTATGCCGGGTTCAGGGATGGGAGTGATTCTGCCGGGTAGAGGAGGGATGGATGGATCGATTATGACGGGTTCATCAGGTATGTCGGGTTCAGGGATAACGATGGGGTCATCGGGGTCAGGGAAAACGTAGCGGAAATCGTCAATAAAGACATAGTCGCCCAGGGGTCTTCTGTCTTTAAGGTCGGTCAGTATCACATAGCTAATGCTGGTGCCAACAGTATCAGTGCCAGCGCCGAAGTAGTCGCCGGCATTGCTACGGCGCACTTTGGTAAGGGTGTGTGTCTCGAGTAGGCTGTCTGTACCGTCGTAAACGTCCATCGTCCAGTCATTGTCGGAAGCGCCCCAATTGAATCCGAAGGCTCTGACAGGAGCTGCGAAGTCAAAGCGAAATTGATCGGGGAACTGGTCGAAATCATTCGACATCGACTGCGTGCCGCGGGTGTTGAAGTTGCCCGCATAGTCACCATCGATGTCAAACTCATCACCGCCAGGGTCGGTAAACGTAACATCGTTGATTGTGATGCTGGCGTACTGGCCAGGAGCGGTCGATTCAAAATCAATCAATGTGCCGCCCGCCAGGGTTGCGTCGCTTCCGGTTCCGCCGGTGCCGGAAATAATCACAGCGTTCGCCGAAAACGGTGCCAGTAAAAAGAGCAACAGAATTAGTCGTTTTGGTTGGTACATGGCATCTCCATATTCATTAGTCATGGGACCCTATGTATGCAAAAAATATGCCATCATGTAATTATTCTTTATTATCAACAGTATACCCTGTACTTAAAGTTACATAATTTATGAGTTGTAAAATATCCTGACGTTTTTATATGATATTTAGGGTCTTATATGGACCCCAAATAGCTCACCGCATTTGGCCTGGAGTAAGGGTTATCCAGATAACCCAGATTGACAGGCACAAAAAACCCCGCACCAGGCGGGGCTTGATGGTTTTCGTTATGCTCAGGCTTTCTTGCGTCTTGCGAACCCCAATCCGGCAAGGCCGAGGCCGAGCAGCAAGGCCGAGGCCGAGAAGGGCGAGAGTGGATGGTTCAGGTACTCTTGTAGTTTCTATCACCAATTCTGGAATTACCCAATTAATAGGAGCGGTAATCACAATCTGGTCAAATGCTAGCGTACTTTGGATAAAATCTGAAGAGCCATCTGCCGTCGGGAGCGTATGCGTTCCTACCAATGTTAAGCCATCGAAAAGTTGTAGGTCTGGAGTTGTATTAAACCGGTCACCCAGTGCAAGACCGAACTGCGTTATTAAGTGATCAAGGGTAATCGTAACAGAGCCAAACTCAAAAAAATTACTACCTGTGTCAACGAGTTCTAAACCGGTGCCAGTTTGATCAGTTGCGAGTGCTCGTCCTCCACCTAAAACAACACTGTAATTGCCAGAGCCACCTGTCCCAGCGAATGCAATTGACGTAATACCTGCCCCCGGAAATGCAGTGTTGATTGCTCCAACCGATGTTGCCCCGGCTGACATAGCATCAAAATCCAGTACGACATTAGGATTGGTCATGCTACCGATGTCTATCACTACAGCGTTAGCTGGCCCATAAGCCAAAGAGATTGATATGAATATAATGCCTAATAGGGATCGCATGAATATGTCTTCCTTAATTCCTGGTTAATTTAGAGATTTAGGGTCAGCGTAAAAACCCCTGCTTGCATTACTTCTTAGCTTGATAAGGCAATCCCCATGCCATCTTTTTAAATACCTTAAGTATCAACCGCTTAACAAATAAGTAAATATACTTAATTCAAGGACTGTAAAATAACCTGACGCTTTTAGATGGTAGTTTTATATTTCTATAAGTAATAAAAACGCTTCTGATATTTAGGCGTAGGAAAACTGGGAGCGATGTAAAGAGAAGTTTGGCGCTCCGGGCAGGATTCGAACCTGCGACCTGCCCCTTAGGAGGGGGCTGCGCTATCCAGCTGTGCCACCGGAGCGTAAGGTGAGACATAGTGTCAGATTTGCAGGCCCGCTATTCTAACGGCTGAGATGGGTGTTGGCCACATCCTTGCCTGATTCTTTTTTGTCGAACCATTTTAACGGGAAGAGGTCACTTGAATTGACGTATAATAGCCCAATTTATTGAATAACTGATTCCTGCAGAAGAGCTTTTAAAAATGAGAATTTTACTGTTTATTGCGACCAACCTGGCGGTGCTGTTTGTTGCCAGTATCACCCTGAATTTGCTGGGTTTCAATTCGATCATGGCGGACAATAATATCGACCTGGATTTACAGGCGCTGCTGGTTTTTTGCGCGGTGTTCGGGGTCAGTGGTTCGCTGATTTCGCTGTTTATCTCCAAGTGGATGGCCAAGCGAGCCATGGGCGTGCAATTAATTGAACGACCGCGTAACAGCTCCGAAGAATGGCTGCTCAGGGAAGTGAAAAGCCTGTCCGAAAAGGCCGGTGTCGGTATGCCGGAAGTGGGCATTTTCCAGTCCGAGCAATCCAATGCTTTTGCTACCGGCTGGAACCGTAATAATGCGCTGGTGGCGGTCAGTACCGGGCTGCTCAGCCGTTTCGAGCGCGATGAGACCAGGGCCGTGCTGGCTCACGAGATTGGCCACGTGGCCAACGGCGATATGATTACCCTGACCCTGATCCAGGGCGTGATCAATACCTTCGTGATGTTCTTTTCCCGCGTGATCGGCCATACGGTTGATCGTGTCGTTTTCAAGACCGAACGCGGCCACGGTATTGGCTATTACATCACCACCATTATCGCCGAGGTAATTCTGGCGGTACTGGCCTCGATTATCGTCATGTGGTTCTCGCGCTGGCGAGAATTCAGGGCCGATGCGGCCGGGGCAAGCCTCGCCGGTAGAGGTGCCATGATCAGCGCACTGGCGCGCCTGAAAGCCGAGCAGGAAAAGCCCTCGGATATGCCGGCCTCGATAGCCGCGTTTGGTATTCGTGACGGCGGGTTCAAGCAGGGCTTGATGAAACTGTTTATGACACACCCGCCGCTGGAGGAGCGCATCGCTGCACTGAAAAACGCAAGGCAATAGTCAGATAGTATTCTTCCGGGCACTCAAGAGTGGCACGTTCAAAATTGAATGGTTTGAGCGTGCCATTGTCCAACTGCCTACAACCTGCGTAATATACGCCCATTTCCTGAACAGGCCTGCCAACGACTATGCTTGATACTCGCCCTTTATTGATGGTTTCCAATTTCCCGGCGATCAAGCGACGAAAGCTGGAAACCCTGCAAGTCAACCTGGGGTATCTGTGTAACCTGAGCTGTATCCATTGCCATGTGAATGCCGGCCCGAAACGCACCGAGTTGATGGACAGGGAAACCGTCGACCAGGTGCTGACCTTCCTGAAACATCACGATATTCAAACCCTCGACCTGACCGGCGGTTCGCCGGAAATGAACCCGCATTTCAAATACCTGGTGACCGAAGCCCGGCAGCTGGGCGTGGATGTGATCGACCGGTGTAACCCGACCATATTGGTTGAGCCAGGTTACGAAGACGTAGCTGCATTTTTAGCTGAATACGAGGTGATAGTTACCGCCTCTCTGCCCTGTTATGCCGAGCAAAATGTCGATAAACAACGCGGCAAAGGCGTTTACGAGGAAAGCATCCGGGCGCTGAAAATGCTCAATGACCTGGGGTACGGCAAGCCCGGTTCCGGCCTGGTCCTTAACCTGGTTTATAACCCGGTGGGCGCCGATTTGCCACCCCCGCAACAGGCGCTGGAACGAGATTACAAGCAAATATTGATGGAGCAGCACGGCATCGAGTTTAACGAGCTGTTCGTTATTACCAATATGCCGATTAGCCGTTTCGGCGGGATGTTGCTGGCCCGCGGCGAATATTATGATTATATGTCCAAATTAAAGGACAGTTATCAACCGGCCAACCTGAAGACGGTGATGTGCCGGACGTTAATCAGCGTCGATTGGCAGGGGTACGTCTACGATTGTGATTTCAACCAGATGCTGGACATGCCCATCATTGCCACGGATAAGTCCAGGCGCCATTTAAGCGAAGTGCTCGAAGAAGATATGTCCGGTCAGTCCATCAGTGTTGCCGATCATTGCTACGGCTGCACGGCCGGGCAGGGCAGCAGCTGCGGCGGCGCACTGGTATAGCGTGGCATTATTAAGAGTAACGTTTAAGGGATAAGCACGTTATGCGACTCAGCTTTATTATCCCTGTGCTCAATGAATCTACAGCTCTCGATTATTTATTGCCGGCATTAAAAGAATACCGCCAGCGCGGCCATGAAATTATCCTCGTCGATGGCGGCAGCTCCGATGATTCGGTTAACTTGGCCGTCACAAAAGTCGACCAAATTATTGCCAGTGAGCCGGGCAGGGCAAAACAAATGAACATCGGCGCCAGTGCTGCCAGTGGTGACTGGCTGGTATTCCTGCATGCCGACAGCCAACTCCCTGCCAATATTGATCAGCTGATAGAAACAGGTAGCGATGATAATGAGCGCGTCTGGGGACGCTTTGACCTGAGATTATCGGGTAACCACTGGCTATTCCGGATTATCGAGCGCTCGATTAACTGGCGCTCAAGAATGAGCGGTATTGCCACGGGCGACCAGGCGATCTTTGTCCGCCGTGATGCTTTTAACCGGGTTAACGGTTACCCGGAAATCAGGCTCATGGAAGACCTTGAGATCAGTAAGCGGTTAAAGTCGCTTTCTCCACCCTTGTGTATTCCCGAGCCGGTGATCACTTCCAGCCGGCGCTGGGAGAAGAACGGGATAATAAAAACCGTGGTGCTGATGTGGTGGCTGAGATTACTGTATTTTTGTGGCGTTACCCCTGAAAAGTTGGCTGATATTTATTACTCAATCTCTTCGGCAACACAAAGACCAGACCAGTTACAACCATGAAATACTCCAACGCCAAAATCATCCAGTTTGCCAAGGCGCCCGAGATCGGTCGGGTCAAGACACGCCTGGTGCCTGCTTTGGGTGAGCAGGGCGCGCTGGATCTGCACAAGCAACTGGTTGAACGGGTATTTTCAACGATTACCCGCGCACAACTCTGCGATGTCGAATTGTGGGTCAGTGGTTCGAGGGTTGATTCTTTTTTTAACAGCCTGGTTACGACAGAACATAACTGCCCGATACGAATACAGGCGGGCGAGGATCTGGGCCGGCGTATGGCCCATGCTTTCCAGGCAACGCTGGGCGAGTATGATAATGTCTTGATCGTCGGTAGCGATTGCCCGGTGTTATCTTCTTCTTATCTTGAACAGGCATTAGAGGTACTGGGAGCGGGCGCTGACGTAGTGCTGGGTCCGGCCGAGGATGGCGGTTACGTGCTCGTCGGGATGAGCAGAGCCAGGCCGGAAATATTCGAAGGAATTGAGTGGGGCAGCGGCCGGGTGTTGCAGCAAACGCGGGAAAAATTAAAACAGCTTGGTATTGAATGGATAGAACTGGCGCAATTATGGGATGTGGACCGACCTGAAGACCTGGAGAGGTTAGCCAGGCTGAATGAGGACTAACGACACCAAGGCGTTACTTGGTTTCCAGGCGGCGTGCTTCCCGTTGCAGGAAGTAGACAAAGCGGTCGATGGATTTAACCTCGTACTTGTCCAGCCCTTCGAACTGGAATCCGCAGGTAGTCTCTTTCCAGTCGCGGATGTAGGTAGCGTGTTTAAGGGTTAGCGGGCATTCAATAATCGAGCCGTCCGAGAGCAGGATCCGGCACGATTTAAACACTTCACCACGATTAAACTCAGGATCGATTTCACCTTCAAAATTGATACGGCACCCCGAAATTGAAATATCATGTAGCTGGCCTTCAAAGGTGGTGCCCCGTTCCCGGGAAGTTGCACAGGCCTCGACGCCGAGTGCACGTGCGACCAATGCCCGGAAGGCGCTGCGTCTCTGCTGGTAGAGCATTTCTTTGGGTAATCGAATTTTATAGAAAGCGATACTGTCCTGGATACCGGTACCGGCGATGATATTCGGCCGAAAAAACAAGCTGACCCCGTTGTGACTGCCACGGATCGAAAAGGGTTTGTGTGATTGGGCAAAACGGTGACCGTCCTCGGGGGCAATCTCATCGATGATAAAATAACCCTCGTCAAGATCGGTCTTTAAAATCAGGCTGGTGTAGTAACGGTCGTTATCTTCAAACTTGATGGTGATCGCGCTGCGAGCTTTCTGTACGGAAGTAAGAATGCTATAGATTTGCTGCTTGTTGGAAACGGTACGAACACCAATGACACCCATTGGATCAGCGTTTGCAGCGCTATTATTTAATGCCATTGAAAATGCTCGTTACCACCCGATTCAATTTAAGTTTAGTAGTGAGTCAGGATTAAGCAAAATATAAGCAGATTAAGCCTTTGCAAAAGGTTGGTTAGGATTAACCGAAGTAGAGGAACCGGATTGCGTATAAAGTTTCTGGTTCTCCGATTGACCGCGCAACAGGTTCAATAATGTGTCGATCTGTTGCCTGGAACGATGGATAATTTTTCCATTCACGGTATTCGATGACTGGCAGCCTTTCAATTTGTCGATCAGGGTATTCCAGGCTTCCAGTAATTTCTCGTCACCGGTTGACTGGATATACTCCTGAACAGCGGCATAGTCCGAACCGATACCTGCCTTATCCAGCATTTGATGACGCTCGGAGGCATTCAGTTCAAGCTCGGACAACAGGGATAGCTTGATGGGCAATAGTTCCTGCATGGCCTCGGCGTTGTTATCGCCCAGCGCCTGCTGCTCGTTATCAAGCAGTTCCTGTAACCGGTTTACCAGGGAAATAGCGTTATTGATGGAATCGGACAAGGCTGATGTTGCTGTCATGGTAACTCTCCAGTCTATGTTGCCAATATCTTCAAGCACACTTAGGTGCCTCGGGTATCAGTCGTTATTTAAACTCAAAATCAATGATACTTTGAGCCAGGCTGGCGTCGTCGATGACAAATTGTCCGTTATTGAGTGCGTTACTTATGGCTTCTACGCGTTCAGGGTCAATTTCGGGGAGTTTGCCAATATCCGCTTCCAGCCTACCCAGCAGTTGTGCCTGCGAACTGAGCTCAAGACCTTCCGACGGGGAGGATGCCGGGGTTTGCCCGGATGCAGTCGATTGTTGATTGTCAGCGGATTCAGCACTGGCACGCTTGTTACTGCTGCGTGAAGTCGATGCCGAGTTTGTCCCGTTAATTTCGTTAACCATGAGTATTCTCAAATAAAATTACTATTCAAAATATCTATCGGCGTGCAATCTGTAAACTTTAAAATTATTTCTTTAAAAAACTGCCCGGTTCCAGCCAAGCCTGGCATTACTTCCATTTGCAATTTGCTTCTCAAACAGGCCTGTGCCTGTGTTGCTTCTAATTATCATGCAAGGCCTTGTTAAATAATGATTTTTACCAGGCCTTTTTTAATTACTTCGGCTTTCACTACGCGCTGTGAAGCGGTATTTTTTACCCGTATTTGTTGACCAATCCTGCCATCGATTAACGCGATGCCGGGGCTGCGTACCGTCAGCATGCCTTTTTTGGCCAGGATGATTACTTCATCGCCGCGTTTGACGGTCATGGGACTGATCACCATATTCGGGGTAATTACGCCGTTGAGTGACAGGGACCTTCTAAGCTGTTTCCCGTCAAGGGCGGAAAACGAGGTGAAGTAGCCATTGCGCAAGTGGGTGATGTCTTTTTCGATAAGCTGCAAGTCCGACCTGGTCAGCGTATGGCCGAGACATTGATGGAGCGTATGCGCAGCGCGCAGCCGTGCCGATCCCGATGCCGTAATAGAAGCACACCGCCTTCCACGACCAAGAGCTCCTCCTGGTACGTGAGCATGCGTGCGTCGT
>CAMYIF010000114.1 GCA_947258415.1 uncultured Pseudomonadales bacterium | reverse complement strand
GTTGACGTCTGAAACGCGAGGCTAAACAACCCTTTGCGCGGGTATTCGATCAAGAGAACGTTTTTGAACGACTGGCTCGAATCCGAAAACACAATCTCGGCAAAATTTTTCGCCGCCGAGTAGATCGAGCGTACGACCGGGATACGATCCATCAGCGATTCCCAACCGCCAACGAATGCGCGACCCACGAAATTCGCAGCCAGAACACCCGTTATCAGCAACAGCAGAAACGTCAATACGACGCCGAGGCCGGGAATCTCGAAACCCAATAGCTCCTCTGGCCGATACGGTTGCGGTATCAAACCCAGTGTTCGATCCATAAGCCCGACCGCCACTCGGATCAGGAATATAGTGACGCCAAGCGGTATCCAGACCAACAGGCCCGCGACAAGGTAGCGACGAAACGTTTTCATTCGTTCAGGCCGGGCTTTGTTTGCTTTTTGATGTTTTTTTCTCCGCTTTTTTGTCCGGCTTGGTCGTTGACTCTTTGTTGTCGGCCTTCTTGCCATCCGACTTTTTGTCTGCCGACGCCTTAGTATCTGACTTGTCGTCGGACTTCTTGATTTCTTTTTCGCCCGCGAGGTTGCGTTGATTGTCGGACTTAAAGTCCGTCTCGTACCAACCGCCGCCCTTCAGGCGAAAAGCGCTTGCAGAGACCATCTTTTTCAAACTCGACTTTGCACATTCAGGGCAATCGACTAACGGCTCGTCGCTAATTTTCTGCAATTTTTCAAACTGGTGATTGCATGACTGGCAAAGATATTCATATATAGGCATCCCATACCCCTCTAACTTTTAAACTGGTAAACATGGCCAGGGATTGAATCGAATCAGCTATCAACCGGCCCGGCATTTATCACGGGCTAAACGGCCCGGATAAAAGCGCGTAATTGTAACTCATTTTATACAAGGGTGTAATAGCTGATAATCGGGGCTTTTTAGATAGTTGCAAGGCTGGACCTTTATCCGGGCCGTTAGAACCCGGAACGGCTTGATCCGTTAAGCCGACTATAGCGGCATGGCATTAAATTGCTCGGTTAAGCTGGAGGTAATTTTTTCTACGGCCTGTGCCATTTCTTCGGGTGAATAGGTGCCTGCGGGCTTGACGCCCCAAACGGGTCCGGGCCAGGCCGGGTCTGTTTTATAGCGAACGATATGATGGATATGCAGTTGTGGCACCATATTGCCAAGGGCCGCGACATTCATTTTATCTGCTTTATATATTACATTAAGTTTCTTTGATAAGTAGCTTGATTCCGATATAAATTGTATCTGATCTTCTTCGCCAAGCTGGTAAATCTCGCGAATATTGTGAACCCGGGGTACAAGGATGCACCAGGGATAGTTGGCATCTTTACTCAGCAGTAATCGGCATAACGGGAAGTCTCCAAGAATCAGGCAATCCTTCTCAAGCTGTGGATGTAATTCAAACATGGGTATTGCTCATTGTATTTTTACCTTCCTCACGTTATCCGGGTCGAGGTTCGCCAGTTTCCCCAGGTTGTTTCCGGCCTGCAAAAAAGACGCGGCGCATTTATGATTCTCATGGTGTCAAACGGCCCTACAATGTAACATTTTGCTCTAATGGAAACCAAGAAAGACGCCCCAAATTTCACTATTCGCTTCCTGTCAGAAATAGAGCAACTCGATGCCGGCCAATGGAACAGCATCTGTGGCAATAACTACCCGTTCATTCGCCACGAATTTCTGGCCGCACTTGAACGAACAGGCTGTGTCGAAAAGCAAACCGGCTGGGAACCACACCACGCCACTGTTTACCTGGACGATCGACTTTGTGCCGTCATGCCGCTTTATATAAAGCATCACTCTTATGGCGAATACGTATTTGACTGGGCCTGGGCCGATGCCTATCGCCGACACAGGGTCGAGTATTATCCGAAGTTACTGACGGCCATCCCCTTCACCCCCTCTGCCGGCCCCCGAATTTGCGTATCAGATGAAGCCATTCGCCGCCGGGTTACAAACTTCCTGACCAGTGAAATCATGCAGTTGGCCAGGACCGGCGGCTATTCATCATGGCACCTGTTATTTCCGGATGAAGCCGAACGAAAGGTGCTGGCTGACGGCCCCCTGAGCCAAAGAACCGGTTGCCAGTTTCACTGGTTTAACAAAGACTATTCAAACTTTGATCAATATCTCGCCGCATTCACATCGCGCAAACGCAAGATGATAAAACGTGAACGACGGCGCATTGCAGAACAGGGCTTAACGCTGGTCAAATTAACGGGTAGCGATATAAAAGAGCAACACATCAATACCTTTTACCATTTTTACCAGGCGACCTATTTCAAACACGCCCAGCTCGGATAGCTCAGCAGGTAATTTTTTTATGAACTGCACCAAATGATGCCGGAAAAACTGTTGCTGGTTATCTGTTACCGGGAGTCCAAACCCGTTGCCGGTGCCCTGAGCCTGATTGGCGAGCATTCACTTTATGGTCGTTACTGGGGTTGCATCGAAGAATTTGAATACCTGCATTTCGAAGCCTGTTTCTACCAGGGAATCGAATTTTGCATCGACAAGGGGCTTGGCCGTTTCGATCCGGGAGCGCAGGGGGAGCATAAAATATTACGTGGTTTCGAGCCAATACAAACCTGTTCGTTTCACTATATAACCGACCCGGGTTTCAGGAAGGCAATAGACAATTTCCTCGAACAGGAGAGGCAGGGTATGAGTGAATATGCCAGAAATGCAAAAGCCCTGTTACCCTATAAAAAAGGTTAATTGGCGCGTCCACCAACCTTTATATCTACCAGCCTGCCGTTACTGAAAGTAAGTATTCGAAGGAAAGACCGGTACCCGGGTTTTTTGTACGACCACTGCTCAACTTTACGTTCTTCATCACCGGAAATGACCTCGGCAAAAAACGGCTCACCGCAACGCAGCAAAACGATCGCTTTGGAGTCACCGATTTCTACAAACTTGTTGCCGCACTTGAAACTCTCGGCACTCGCCGGGCCGGGCATGAATGTTATTAAAACTGCAAGAATCAAAATACGGCTCATACGATTTATCCTGATGCCGAAAAAGGTTGGGCAATTGTTATTAAGACTGTCTCCGGATGGGGATGTTCCCGGCGGGAGGAAATCTGGTGTTTCATTGAAGCTGGCGAATTATTCATACAGCCCTGTCGCGGTTAGATGGACAATTTGTCATGGTGTGACTGGCTATCCTTATCGGGACTGATTCACTTTGCGCCACTCCAAAAGCCGGTTATTTGCTGGCATGGCATGGTCCTTAACAAGCTCCAGTGCGGATTTTTCGGCCAGCTCGTTTACCCACTCAAAATCCCGGATACCGCTTTTCGGATCCTGCTGCTTTAACCGGGTATCAAAGCGTGCGTTGCTTTCGGAAGTAAAATTACCCTGGTAATTAAACGGGCCGTAAACACAGAGTTTGCCTCCAGGAAGCAGCACTTTGTGTACTCCTTTAAAAAAGTTAACCACCTCGTTCTTCCCGATAATATGCAGGGTATTGGCTGAAAAAACAGAGTCCGTCGGCGACAGTGGCCAGGGCAGCTGGTTGACATCGAGAACCAAAGGCGGGTTAATATTATCTGTTCTTGCCTCGGCCAGCCAGGCATTGATGCCGGGTAAATTATCGGCAACGTCGGAGGGTTGCCATCGCAGGTGGGGCAGGTATTCTGCCATGAAAACTGCGTGTTGCCCCGTACCGCTGCCTATCTCAAGGACGTTAGTTGTCCTCGCCAGGGCTTTTTCAAGAACGGCCAGGATCGCTCGCTTGTTATTTTCGCAGGCCTGTGAAAATGGTTTGTTCATTTATCGATTCTCGCAGGTATATTTTAATCAGCATGCCGGTCAGGGTATGTGCCTGGTTTGACCTCACCCAGCCAGAAAATCTGCAATTTTGTTACCTCTGCGATGATGCTATCCCAAGCGGCACCGCAACCCGGAAATTATAGCGGGTTCAAAGTTTGCCAAGTATCGTCAAACAACTCCGGCAGACAACTGGAATATCCAGCAGCGGCACCGTACAATGCAGCATTTTGCGACAGCCGGGCCATGGCTGACAATACTGATATTGATAGTAATTTGACAGGGTAACTTGCAGTCTATGCGCGCCAGCCGTTATTTAATAAACACACTTAAAGAAACACCGTCTGATGCAGTCGTCATCAGCCACCAGCTAATGCTGCGTTCGGGTATGGTACGTCGCCTGGCGTCCGGTTTATATACCTGGTTGCCGATTGGGCTGCGGGTACTTAGAAAGGCCGAGAAGATCATCCGGGAAGAAATGAACCGAGCCGGCGCACTCGAAGTATTAATGCCGGCGATACAGCCATCCGAACTCTGGCAGGAAACCGGACGATGGGATCAGTTTGGTCCGTTGATGCTGCGTATCAGCGACCGCCATGGACGTGAATTTTGTTTTGGACCCACTCACGAGGAAGTGATAACCGACCTGGCACGCAACGAACTCAACAGTTACAAGCAACTGCCGGTCAATTATTACCAGATACAAACCAAGTTCCGCGATGAATTCAGGCCCCGCTTCGGTGTCATGCGTGCGCGTGAATTCATTATGAAAGATGCCTATTCATTTCACCTGGACCAGGTCTGCCTGCAACAAACCTACGACAAGATGTACGATGCCTATAGCCGTATATTTTCCCGAATGGACCTGGATTTTCGAGCTGTTGAAGCCGATTCGGGTGATATCGGTGGCAGCCAATCGCAGGAATTTCACGTATTGGCCGAATCCGGTGAAGATTTGATTGCCTTCAGTGACACCGGGAACTATGCCGCCAACGTTGAAACAGCCGAAGCCGTTTCACCCCGATATCAACGCCAGGAAGCAAAGCAATCCCTCGAACTGGTGAACACACCGGGTGCGAACAGCATCAAGGAAGTATGTGTATTCCTTGGAGTCAGTGCTGAAACAGTTTTGAAAACGCTGATCGTCCATGGCGAATCAGAAGATGATACCAATCAAACGTCTCCACTGGCTGCCCTGGTCATCAGGGGTGATCACAGCCTGAATGAAATCAAGGCACAAAAATTATCGGGAATTAAATCGCCGCTGACATTAGCCTCGGATGCAGAAATCGAGCAGTTACTCGGCTGCAAACCGGGCTCGATCGGCCCCGCTTCACTACCCATGCGCGTGATTGCCGACCGCAGCGCGGCGCTGCTCTCGGATTTCGTCTGCGGCGCAAACGTCGATGGCAAGCACCTTAAAGGCGCAAACTGGCAGCGAGACTGTCATTTTGATGAGATAGACGACCTGCGTGATGTGGTTGCTGGCGATCCCTCCCCCGATGGACAGGGCAAACTGGTACTCAAACGGGGTATCGAAGTCGGACATATTTTCCAGCTTGGCAACAAGTACTCCACTGCCCTGAACGCCAGCGTGCTGGATGAAAATGGCAGGGCGAAAATAATGACCATGGGCTGTTACGGTATTGGCGTAACACGTGTGGTCGCCGCAGCCATCGAACAGAACCATGATGAAAAAGGAATTATCTGGCCGCAAGCATTGGCGCCTTTTCAGGTTGGTATCGTGGCGTTGAATTATGAAAAATCTGCAGCCGTCAAACAATTATCGGACGAGCTTTATCAACAATTAACCGGCCTCGGCATTGAGGTGTTCCTCGATGACCGGGACAAAAAAACCAGCCCGGGCGTCAAGTTTGCCGAGATGGACCTTATTGGCATCCCCCATTGTTTAATCATCGGCGATCGCGGGCTGAAAGAAGATTTTATCGAATATCAAAATCGCCGGTCACTGGAAAAGCAAAAAATTGCCACGGCTAAAGCCAAGGACTTCACCCGGCAACTGTTCGATAAATAACCGGATGTCCGGTCGGCTCGATCGATACGCGCCTGAAGCGCGTACAAATTTTCGGGTTTTCCGGCTTTGTTGCCAATGCAAAAACCGGTTACCTCTACTAGGCTTTATTTGAACAAATAGAAATAGAGAATCAGGTGCGTTTTTTGATCAAAACCCTCAATTGCTTTTTTATTTCCCTGCTGTTAATGGCGTCAACGGGCCAGGCGCAGGAAGTAGATTACGAACTGCGCGCAATTTTAAAGCAAACCATTAATCATGCGGACAGCTTCCAGGACAGGTTCGACGCCGAAGTCTGGCTGGTCGATATGTCGCACCGCCTGAAGCGCTATGTTCCCGATGATAAAAAACGACTGGAATTGCTCAGGGCTGTCCACCTGGCTTCAACGCGTGCCAATTTAAAACCCGAACTCGTTCTTTCGGTTATCCAGATCGAAAGCGCATTTAAACAGTATGCGCTGTCGCGTGTTGGCGCCCAGGGATTGATGCAAGTTATGCCTTTCTGGAAAAATGAAATTGGCCGGCCCGATGATAATCTGATGGACAGGGATACCAATTTACTTTATGGCTGCACGATTCTTAAACACTACCTGGATAGAGAAAAAGGCGACTTTATTCGTGCGCTTGCACGTTACAACGGCAGTCTGGGAAAGACAAAATACCCGGAAAAAGTTCTTTTAGCCTGGGAGAAACGCTGGTTTACTCATAATTAGTGGTCGAATAAATTCCAAAAAAAAATAGGCTCCCAGCCCATTACTCCCCTGCTTTATTCTCTTATCAAATTAATGTAGTGTTATCCAGGAAGAACAACAAAAGCATCAATTTATCGGTATCAGGGAAAGGATAAATCATGAAAAAAATAATACTTCTTGTTCTCATCCTTGTTTCAACGCCTCAGCTCTGTTCTGCATCTGATCGTATTACCATCGGCGCAGGCAAAGCAGAAGAGTCCACCGATGTAGTCAGGATCGGATTGCAAAGGGATTTCGAACGCTCCTGGTATGAAACCGATACCTCAA
>CAMYIF010000113.1 GCA_947258415.1 uncultured Pseudomonadales bacterium | reverse complement strand
GCACGCATTGGCACTACGGGAAGAGATCTTGATCTAGCCCTGTTAGTCGATGGCCTGGCTGCAGAGCGGGAGCAGGGCATCACCATCGACGTGGCGCACCGCTATTTCTCCACCGATACACGTAAATTTATTATTGCCGATACGCCGGGCCATGAACAGTACACCCGTAACATGGTAACCGGTGCTTCCAACTGCGAACTCGCCATTATCCTGATGGATGCCCGGAAGGGTGTGTTGCCGCAAACCAAGCGACACAGTTTTATCACCCATCTGCTGGGAATCAAGAATATTGTCGTGGCCGTCAACAAAATGGACCTGGTCGATTATGACGAATCGGTGTTCTTACGGTTACAGTCCGATTTCCTCTGTTTTGCCGACCTGCTGGGTATGGATTCCCCGGTTTTCATCCCCATTTCCGCGCTCGAAGGGGATAACGTCGTTGATCCATCCAGGAACATGCCCTGGTATGAAGGTCCAAGCCTGTTGTCCCACCTGGAAACCGTGGAAATTGAAACCGGGCGCGATTTTGAAGAGCTTCGTTTTCCGGTGCAGTACGTCAACCGGCCGGACCTGAATTTCAGGGGGTTTAGCGGCACCCTTGCAGCCGGGGTCGTTCATCCGGGTGATACCGTTCAGATCATGCCCTCCGGGTTGACCAGCAAGATTAAAAGTATCGTAACCATGGATGGCGACCTGGACGTAGCATTTGCGCCAATGTCAGTAACATTGACTTTGGAAGACGAGGTCGATGTCAGCCGTGGTGACATGTTCATTTCGCCAGCCGATAGCGCAATCCTTTCTGATCAGCTTGAAGTTAACCTGGTCTGGATGAATGATGTAGCGTTAATTCCCGGCTCTGAATACCTGGTTAAAATGGCGGGTAAAAGCACCGTAGGGCGAGTTGAAACCCTCAATTACAAAACCGATGTTAATACGCTGAAAAGCGAGCCAGCCGATAGCCTTGCGCTGAATGAAATTGGTCACTGCCGTTTGCGACTCGAACAGCCCATCGTTGTCGACCCTTATACGAAGCATCGTGCCACGGGCGCATTTATCCTGATTGACCACCTTACCAACGCAACAGTCGCTGCCGGCATGGTGGTCAGCGATGCGGCCTCTTCCGATAACCAGGTAGAGTTGAGTAATCGCGTCACCGATGAAGAACGGGAATTTCGTTTTGGCCAGAAACCGGCGATGCTTATCCTGCATGCCGCAACGCAGAAAGAAGCCAGTGACATAGCCTATGCAGTGGAGCGTAAACTATTCCACCAGGGAAGGACTGTTACGGTTCTCGGTCCGGAGCTTCAGGATGATTTAACTGTGCCTGTTAACCTGATCACCATGGGCGAGATTTTTAACAAGTTTGGCCAGATTGCCATTATTCCGGTGGAGGGCAACTTGCCCGATACCTCGCAGACTCAGGCATTGCGCGTTTGTGTCCAAAAAAATACGGATAACCTCGCAAACGACAATGGTGGAGTGATGCTACAAATCAGCGCTTCATTACCGCTGAGCGACAAAGTGGCTATCGTCGAAGCATTATTACTCGAGCATATTCGGCTCTAGCTATTACTCCAGGCGCCGGCAGCATTTGCATTACATGCAATTGGTCGGCTTGGGAAGGCCCGCTATCTTGCAGGCTTTGCGCATCGGGCTATCGGGAAACAATTTAAGCAGGTAAAGACTTTTGCCTTTTTCCTTCCCCAGGCGTTTGCTCATGATCTTGATAAACACACGGGTAATGGGCGTGTGCCCGTATTCCTGGTGAACCGAACGCAACAAAGTTATGATTTCCCAATGGCATTCGGTTAATAATATACCCTCCCGTGCAGCTATTTTCTCGGCTGCTTCATTGGACCATTGGTTCAAGTCCTTCAGGTAACCCTCACGGTCTGTCGGGATAAATGTCCTGCCTAACTGCATGGAAATATCAATTGAGTATCAGAAATAAAGCCATATTGTACGCCGGATCAATACCAGCTTTGAACCGTGTCGTATGTTTGTGTGAGTTCTACAAATCCCGGGTAACCGACCAGGCTAACGCCCGGTATGAGCAGTCCTGACAAGCCGCGGGCCTTGATGTCGGGTTCCAGGACAAAAACCTGCATGCGGGTTAAGGCATCAACGATCAACTGGCTGTGTTTGGTATTGTTTACTGAGGCGTAGACACCGTCTTCTATCAGCATCAAAGCGCCACCATGCGGCGCGATTCTCAGGCAGGATTTGAGGCAGTTGCTGCGAGCGGGTGATTTGTTCACGGTATGGAGGATCATGGGTTAGCCAGTAGATAGTTTTCTGTGTCCGGGGTTAAAAGTTCAATATGATATCCTGTTGGCCGAGTAACTCGCTAGCCTGGACAGAATCGATGACTTGCACGGGTATCAACAGGTTTTCCTCGGTTAAATTACGTGCTTGCAATGAAGCACGTTCAACATAAACATTGTTGATATCGTACATGTCCAGCATAGGCAATGTTAGCGAAGTATTTTTTTGCCGGATATCTGCTGGTGCCTGTTCTCGTAATAACTGATACACGCCGTCATCCATAAACATCACACTAACTTTCTGGTTAAAGGCAGCGCCAATGAGGGCAGCATCCATCGCTTCTTTCGCATACATGCCATCATAGGGGGCATGACGATTGACGATTAACAGGGATTTCGTGTTGCTCAAGGGGTTCACCTGTTATGGCCCGAAGGTAATGAGCCTGTCCGACGCGATTCCGGCGTCCACCAGTTGCCCAAGTCCGGATAAGGTAAAACCTTCAGCGAAGTTATGAGCTGAAACCTCGTAGCGTTCGGCTTCGGTTTTATCGATAATGCCCCTTCGTAACGCAGCCGCAATGCAGACAACCGCGTCAAGGTCATACTTGCGAATCAGCGCGGACCACTCGGCTGGTATATTGACTTCGTCTTGTGGGGGTACAGCTATTGCCGAAGCGTTATGCACACCATCCATGTAAAAGAACAGCCGGTAAATCGAATGACCTGATTCCAGTAATGACTTGGCAAACGAAAGGGCTGTTTGGGGTGCCTGGGATGAGTAGGGCGCGCCATAGATGGCTAGCGTGTATTTCATTCTGTTGTTATCAATACCCTAGAAGTGAAAAAGCCCCGTGGTATTAGCCAACGGGGCTTGACTTAAGCTTTGCAGTGATTAGTCGTCTGACAGCGCGCCAAAGATGTGTAACAGGCTGACAAACAGGTTGTATATATTAAGATACAGGGAAACCGTTGCCATAATGTAGTTACGTTCACCACCATTGATGATGCGGCTGGTGTCGTACAGAATAAAACCGGACATGATCACGGCAACCACGGCGCTAATGGCCAAATGTGCCCCTGGAACGTGAACACCGAAGAACCCGGCAATCATTAAGCCCAGCATGGCAACGATAGCGACGATCAGGCCAGTCATCAGGAACCCGCCCATGAATGAGAAATCCTTGCGGGTCGTTAAGACATAGGCAGATAGTCCAAAAAATACCAGGGCAGTAGAGCCAAGTGCCTGCATGATAATCATGCCGCCATTAGCCATACCCAGGTAATGGTTCAGGGTTGGACCCAGAGCTGCACCAAGCAGGGTAGTGAAGGCGAATACAACGCCGATGCCGGCTGCAGAATTAGCCGTTCTTGGCAGTACAAACCAGATCAGGCCGAGGGCGGCCAGGCTCATGACCAGTGATATGCCAAACCCGAGGTTGATTGCCATTGAAATACCTGCGGCCGCGGCGCTGGTTAATAGTGTAGCCCCCAGCAGAGCGTAGGTGTTGCGTAATACCTTGTTTATGGCCAGTGATGACTCATGGGTATCGGCAATATTGTAAGTTTGTTGCATATTTTTAACTCCAGATTGCTAATGAATTTGTGTAACTTACAGAACTAGGATTCCATAATGTATATGGAGTTCCCGCCTTATATTTCAAGATGTTAAATCTATTCCTGCAATTTGCAACAGATCATACTAATAAAAGCCATTAATTCAAAGCGTGAGCATTGACTCTTTTGCGCGATACGGTAATATTCGTGGCCTCTTCGGAGGGGTGGCAGAGTGGTCGAATGCACTGGTCTTGAAAACCAGCGACGGTTCATCCCGTCCCAGGGTTCGAATCCCTGCCCCTCCGCCATTAAATTCCTGCCCTCCGGAATTTAATAACTTCTCCTTCAAGCACCAGTTAACTTGTTAGTCTAGTCGAAAGTGTCAAACTATCTCCGTTTTTCCCGGATATAGTTTGGGGTTACCGCATAGATACCAAATTGTGCGATCCAATGGGTGACCGAATAATCATCGCCTGTCCACCAGGACGGGTTGGCAAACATTGTCTCAATGTGAGCCAGGTAATGGTTATAAAAAAATTCATCACCGCTTTTCTCGAAAATAAACCAGCTCGACCAGGCACGGCTGAAATTAAGCCCTTTCTCGAAGGTATCCCTGGGCGCAGTGATAGGAGAGGCAGGCTTTGTCTGACTGTAAAAAGCCTGCAACCACTCATTGTAGTCATCGGTTGCACCTGTCTCGCCAACCAGGTAGGCCCAATTTCCGCACACATCCATGAATCCCAGTGATACACCGGATTGTTCGGTTTCACACTTCTTGTTGCCGGCTATAAAGTTCGCAGAAACGGTATCTTTTACAAATGCGCTCCAAATCGGATTTTTTCTATGGATCGCATACTGATACAGGTTTAACAGCGCCCAACTGGGGTTGTCATAGTTTTGGTTGTAAGGGTTAATTTGCACGCTGGAATAATGATCAATTAACGTGACGGCAATATAGTCACCCATTTCGCGCAGGCTGTCTGATACGAACTCCCGTTCAAAATCAATCACCAGACGCAGGAACCATGCTCTTCCGTAGGGCATTTCGAAATAGGGACTCTCCCTTAACATTTGAAATTCGCCCCGGATCGAGTCTTTGCTGAGTTTGGCGGCTATTAACTGATCGTATCTTTTATCCCCGGTAACCATACGATATCTGATCAGTGCCCAGACCGCGTGAACCGATGAATGCCAGTCGACACAACCGTTAAAAGCCGGGTGATCGGTATCCTTTT
The DNA here is from genome assembly GCA_947258415.1 of uncultured Pseudomonadales bacterium. Classification (GTDB taxonomy): domain Bacteria; phylum Pseudomonadota; class Gammaproteobacteria; order Pseudomonadales; family IMCC2047; genus CAMYIF01. The sequence goes on along the minus strand of CAMYIF010000113.1, from coordinate 1,837 downwards.
GCAGCAGGCAGCTGGAGACAGGCTGGGATAATGTGTACAAAATATCATTCAGGTCGGGTTTATCTGCCAGCAGGGTAGACCTGCCATCACTGTCAGTCGAAACACTTTCCTGGGCGCTGTTGCATTGTTTTAGCAACGCCGCGTTTTCCGTTTTCGTCCATTTCATACCTGCATCATTATAATAATATTCCAGTCCGCCGACACGCCGGGAAAGCTCCTGGCATACATCCATGTTTAGTCCTTTCCCAAAAGGACCATTAAGTACGCATGTTCCGCCGGAACAGTTCCATACAAACCCGTATTCCGGCATATCGACCTTGCCATTAAAACGGGTTCCTGCGTACCAGGAATTGAAGTTGGTATCCACGGTCAGTTTTTCACGCGTTTTTGCCTTTGAGTCGGCGTTTTTCAGCAGGGTTAATGCCGTCAGGTCGATCCTGTTTTCGGTTCCGCCTTTTACTTCAACTTCACTGAATTTGGTTTCGTAACCCTTGAATTGCCACTGGATTTCGTGCGATCCGGGGGAAACTTCTTCCACCCTGTAGTAGCAAAATTTGCTTGTTTTGGCCGCTTCCTTGCCATCGATCAAAATTGACGTTTCTCCAGGGCAACCCTCCAGCTTTCCGAAAACTGCGCCCGGTAATGTTGACCTTGAAAAGTACTCTTTAATGCCCCAGCCAATCCCGGTAAGCAGAACAACGGCAATGGGAACCCACCAATAAGAGTTTTGTTTCCAAAATGATTCTTTCATAGCGTTTTTCCTTCAAATATTGGCGGCTCGCCTTTATTAGTTATCAAGGATGGTGCGCATAGGGTATTGTTTTGATATTTATTTTTGTTAGCAAACATCCGGGTTTTTGATTCTTGTCATGCAGCAGGGTGCCCAGGCAGTCGCTAGCTGCTTTGAAGCCTTATCTATAACTTTGGTAACCACAGGCATGCTTTGCCTTCCATGGAAAGTCCGATCCAAACTATTGTGCTACAGGGTATAAGTGGTATTCAATTCAAATTGCCCAACAATCATGCGATTACCCGGTTTCTGGAACCTGCAATCCTGAATACGGGTGTATGAATTTATGAAAAGCGAGAAATGCAATAAGGTTAAGACTGTGAGAACAGCGTCATCGATGATGATTTTGTTGACAAGGCCCTTGGGTCCGTAAATGGTTTCACCCTATTGTAGCCGTATCTGTTTATCAAAAGCTGACTGGCGAGACCTGAACAACCAGCGCAAGTACACAATTAACAAACCCGGAGGTGTTAAATGTTGCACCATGTCATGTTTGATATAGACGGTACCCTGGTACAAACATCCAGTATCGATAACAAGCTTTTTGCCGAGGCGGTCAAGGAAATCATTGGTGTTGAAATAGATACCAACTGGCTGAATTACCGGCATGTCACGGATACCGGTATCTTAAGTGAAGTGCTTGAAAGAAACGAACTGCTTGAACAGGAAGCGGACATCCAGCGCAGGGTAAAAAATAATTTTATCGACAAAATAACGACTCGGCTTGAAAAATACCCGGCCCGCGAAGTGCCTGGTGCAATCTCATTTATCAATCATTTAATCAGCCTGGATAATGTTCGTGTTTCATTTGCAACCGGCGGCTGGTACGAAGTCTCGGCCCTGAAGCTCAAATCGGCCGGGTTTACAGTTAGCAAAGAAGCTGTGGCTTCGTCAAACGATCATTTTATTCGAACTGAAATAATGAAGCTGGCGAAAGCGAAATTCCCTGATATCCCTGACCATGCACGCACCTATTTCGGAGACGGGGCGTGGGACAAGCGGGCGTGCGAAGAACTTGGCCTGAATTTTGTACTGGTGGGAAATAAC
>CAMYIF010000112.1:7045-11168 GCA_947258415.1 uncultured Pseudomonadales bacterium | reverse complement strand
ATGGATTTGTTCCGGATTCGATGAGATGACAATTGATCGGGTCACCGTGTATTGCGTTGGCAGGAAAAACCCGACGGCAAGAAAAATTACCAGGACCACAATCAAAACAAAAATAAGGCTTTTAAGAAATGACATTTACAAGACCTTCCCTGAAGAAACTGGTGTAACCAAAGACTGTAAGTGTTGGTATAAAATACAAGAAAATTTTAAACAAGCAAAAACCTGCAGGCAAGAGGGCTGCCGTCATGGCTGAGTGTCGGCATTAGTCTCGGATTTATTTTTTATCGTGTCCAGGAGATGCCTCATCAATTGATTATTGTAGTCCTGAACAATCAGTTGAGACCGAAACAGCGCGTAAAGCTCGGATACCACGACGACACCGATGATGATAATACCCGGCCATACAAGACCACTGAACATCAACCCCAGGGCGGCACAAAAAATGAACAGGTTGATCGCGCCGCGAAACCATTTTCTCAGGTAAAAATGGTGAATACCCGTAATCAGGAGATAATTCATTACCGCGTAGGTGTCGGGGTCCTTGACCTGCTGGTTGAACATCCGGAAAAACTCCGCTCGTTGCGAGTCGGAAAGCTCCCGCACTAACCGACGTAGCTGTTCTTCTTCAGCACGAACCTGATCAGCATCGAGCATCGGGCTCATTCACGGGCCAAAGTAACAAGCACGGTTTCCCTGCTCCAGAACAGCCAGAAGCGTTTTTGTTCAATAACCTGGAAAACCAGCTGCCAGCCATCGGCTGCTTCTTCATTGAGTGTTGATTCGAGTTTTTTCAGGGGCATGCCCGAAGCGCCCAGAAACAGGGTGCCCAGCGCACCTTCAGCAACAGCAATAACTTTATATTCGCGAAACGCCATAAGGCTCTCCTTAATGTGATTGAGTCTTTATCATTGGTATGGTCCGGTGTTTATTTTCTGATGAGTTTGTACTCGCTGTAAAGATATTGTTCTGTGACCAACCGGTTAACAGAATAAGACAGACGTTTTTAGCAATTTTGGGATTGGCGCAAATCCGGTTCACAGCAGCAGGCTATCCTGGCCAGGTGTGAATTCAGTATTGTGGGAGCCGACAGGGCGTTACTGTTCAAACAAGCTTGCATCTCTTTATTTCCATTTGATATTGCAGCCCATGGACGGCTTTTGCCCGGAATCAATCTTTTCACCCGCCAGTAATGCATCCAGCGCCTGGCGGATATCATCGCCGGTAACGGGTTTGTTATTGCCAGGCCGGGAGTCATCGAGTTGACCCCGGTAAACGCAGCGATTGTCCTGGTCAAAAATATAGAAATCGGGCGTGCAAGCTGCACGGTAAGCCCTGGCTACTTCCTGCGTTTCATCATAAAGATAGGGGAATGTGAACTGGTTTTGTCTGGCAAAGGCTGACATTTTTTCCGGTGCATCCTCGGGAAAGTTGTCGATATCATTCGAGCTGATGGCAACAAACCGCACACCCCGGGGCTGGTAATCTCGAGCCAGTCGAGCCAGTTCGCCTCGCACGTGTTTGACAGAAGGGCAGTGGTTGCAGATAAACATTATGACAACGGCTTCACCATTAGATAATGAATCCAGGTTGACCCTATTGCCACTGACAGTGTCAATTAAATCAAAGTCCGGAGCCGGTGTGCCCAGCGGTAACATATTCGATTCGGTAAGCGCCATGGTTGATTCCTCAGGTTGGATGTTTCCCCCGGTTCGGTTCCTTAACCGAGACAGGGTGATTTTCCCGATATCAATGTAAAATTCCCGGTCAGGTTAATCAGGGTTGCCACTGGAAACGGGATAAATCAATAATTCCATTTAAATTGAATTGTACACCTTCCTGCTCGAGTCTTTCACGTTGCCGGCAATGTCCCCGGCTGGAACGCTGGCTTATTTTTCCGTCCCGGTTGACCACCCGGTGCCAGGGCAGGACCGTATCCTTTGGCAAGGAAGATAATGCGTAACCAACCTGGCGTGGACCACATTGCACTATTTTGGCAATTTGACCGTAAGTAGCAACACACCCGGGTGGAATGGCCTGGAGGTTGGCATAAATTTGAGAGTACAGGTCACTGGTCATTCAGGTTCGGTATGCTAATCAGGTGCTGGCTGGAATGCAATCAGTTTGATCCCGGAGTGATAGCGATGGAGCAATTCGACAACAGTCCTTGTCACAAGGCTTTTGCAAAGCTGCTGAAGTTACAGCGAGAGCCGTCAGGAAGCCTGACAGCGCATCTCGAATCAAGTCTCAAATTTCTTTTTGTGACGAATGCAATGGTCCTGGCGGAACCCAATCCCGGGCATTTACTGTTGAAGGTTGCCCGGTATGTATGATGTTTCGTGTTGATCAACAATTCTGTATCACCGGTCGCATGCCAGGAGTCGATCTGGCTAACGTCTATAAATATGCTTTCCGGTTCTGCGGCATAAGTCCAGTTGCAAAGGCCAAAAAACAACACAAAAGCGCCGATTTGACATGGTCGTTTAATAGCGAGATCAAAGATAGTCATAGGACCTGGATTTATCCGGTATTACAAAGCTGGATTGCGTCTAACTAAAATTTGAGTTCCTAAAAATCAATTACTCAGATACTTTGATTACGGGCAGGAAATTAAATTCAGTTGGGTTGAAAAAGAAAAAGAAATTGATGTGTGCAGATGGTTTCGGATGAAATTGTTCCCGGCGGTTTTTAACATCCTGAACTTAAATGTTCACACGCCAGTGGTGTCCAGCCGGGCAAGCCGGTTTTTTTGAATCATCGCCTTCAAGTCGGCGACGTATTCATTGCCTCGTTCCGAGTATTTGAGCAGCCCGTCTGCCAGCCTGGGACCGGTTATTTCCTTACCCGACTTGCGCAGGCCTTTCCTGATCGAGCGTAAAGGCTGATAAGCCTTGTTAGTGTTGAGGTTAAGGATATACCCGCTAACCGATTCTGATGGGGATGCGTAGACCTTGACTTCATGCGTTGCGCCTGTAGGCCTTTGTTTTGGTACTAATCCGCAACCGGCTTTAAAGCACCACTCGCCAAAATAATTATGCCCTTCTTTGGCGAAACGAGAAGTTCCCCAGGCGCTTTCATTGGCGCCCTGGGCTAACGCCAGCGAAGGCGGGATTACATCAACGCGATTTATAAGCCTTTGAATCAATTGCGGGTCGTCCGGCTTGAGCCGGTAGCTGGTGGCCATCCCTGAAAGCCAGCTTTTATCGGAGTTAGTCAGTTTCTGGCTTTTTGAAAGTTCCTCCAGGCGTTGCCGGTTTTTTAAAATTTCACTGTTTTGCTGCTGGATAATAGGTAAAAAATAATTGACGAAGGCTTCTTTTCTTTCCTTGCCTGCGGGATAGCTTGAAAAATCGACAGATTTCTTATCCAGGGATACATAGATGGCACACAATACTATGATAACGGCGTAGACCAGTAACCTCGGTTGCTTGTTTATCATGCCTTGAGTTCCAGCTGTCTTCAGAGACTAGAGTTTTGTTTTTAAAAGGTCGCTGACCTGTTTAGGGTTGGCTTTACCTTTGGAGACTTTCATGACCTGGCCAACGAAAAAACCGATCAGCTTTCCCTGTTTGTCGGGAGGGCTATTTCGGTATTGCGTTACCTGATCAGGGTTGCCGGCAATGACATCGTCAACCAGCGCCTCGATGGCGCCGCTATCAGTGACCTGTTTAAGCCCTTTGGCTTCGATGATCTGGTCCGCATCTCCCTCGCCATTGCAGATTGACTCGAATACCGATTTGGCTATTTTACCAGAAATAGTATGGTCAAGGATTCGTTTTAGCAGTTGACCCACCTGTTTAGCGCTGGCGGGACACTGGCTGATATCGATACCCTGCCGGTTTAGTAGACCGGCAATTTCGCCATTTACCCAGTTAGCCGATAACCTGGCATCACCGCAGGTTGTCACCAGCGTTTCAAAGTATTCCGCTGTTTCACGGCTCGAGGAAAGCAGGTCGGCATCGTAGGGTGACAGCCCGAACTGTTCGATAAACCGGTGTCTTTTTTCATGCGGCAGTTCAGGTAAGGATTCCCTGATTGCCTGGATATAGTCTTCTTCCAGTATCACCGGCAGCAAATCGGGGCAGGGGAAATAACGATAATCATTGGCTTCTTCCTTGCTTCGCAT
>CAMYIF010000112.1:0-6998 GCA_947258415.1 uncultured Pseudomonadales bacterium | reverse complement strand
GCGTTCGACGAAACGGAAGGAGTTGATGTTTTTAATTTCCGCGCGCGTGCCCAGCTCTTGCTGACCGACGGGTCGGACCGAGACATTGGCATCACAACGCATGGAACCTTCCGCCATATTGCCGTCAGAAATTTTGATATAGCGGATTAACGAATGGATTTGTTTCAGGTAGGCGACCGCTTCTTTGGCCGATCTAAGGTCCGGTTCAGAGACTATTTCGATCAGCGGTGTGCCGGCCCGGTTGAGGTCAATGCCTGTCATGCCATGGAAATCTTCGTGCAGTGATTTTCCCGCGTCTTCTTCGAGGTGCGCCCGGGTGACACCGATGTTTTTGGTGCTGCCATCGGGCAGGGTGATTTCGATAACACCCTTGCCGACAATAGGGAATTCCAGCTGGCTGGTCTGGTAACCTTTGGGTAGATCGGGATAAAAATAGTTTTTCCGGTCGAAAACAGATTTGTGGTTAATCCGGGCATTAATGGCCAGGCCAAACTTGACCGCCATACGCACCGCCGCCTCGTTGAGTACCGGGAGCACACCGGGTAAGCCCAGGTCAATGGCGCAGGCCTGGGTGTTGGCTTCTGCCCCGAATGCCGTGCTGGCGCCGGAAAAGATTTTTGATTTCGTTGCTAGCTGGACATGAATTTCCAGGCCAATTACAGATTCCCATTGCATGGCTATTACTTCCTATTCAATGCCGTCGGGCGTTTGCTGGTGCCAGCCGGTTACTTGCTGGTACTGGTGCGCAATGTTGAGTAAACGAGCCTCGTCGAAATAGTTACCGATAAGATGCATTCCGACAGGTTTTCCGTTGACTGGCCCGCAGGGGATCGCCATGGCGGGCAGGCCGGCAAGATTGGTTGAAATGGTAAATATATCGGCCAGGTACATGCTGATAGGATCGCTGGTTTTTTCGCCGAGGGGGAAGGCGGTAGACGGTGATGTTGGGCCGAGAATAACGTCAACGCTGTCAAAGGCGTTGACGAAGTCATCCCTGATCAGGCGACGAAGTTTTTGTGCTTTCAGGTAATAGGCATCGTAATAACCGCTGGAAAGCGCGTAGGTACCAATCAAAATCCGGCGTTTGACTTCGGGTCCGAAGCCCTCGCTCCTGGTACGCTTGTAAAGATCTTCGAGACTCTCGGGTGATTGGCAACGATAGCCAAAACGGACCCCGTCAAATCGGGATAAATTCGATGAACATTCAGCCGGGGCAATTACATAGTAGGCCGGCACCGACAGTCCACTGTGTGGCAAACTGATTTCCTTTATCGTTGCCCCCAGTTTTTGGTATTCGCTGATTGCTGCCTGAATGCTTGCCGCAATCTCGGTGTCCAGGTCAGCGCTGAAGAACTCTTTCGGTAAGCCGATTCGCAAGCCTTCAAGGCTGTTGTTTAATTGACCGGTATAGTCGGGAACGTCCTTGTCAAGACTGGTCGAGTCCTTGTCATCGAAGCCGGCCATCACATTGAGCATGTAGGCGCAGTCTTCGGCGGTACGCGCCAGCGGGCCTGCCTGGTCCAGACTCGACGCGAAGGCAATCATCCCCCAACGCGAAACCCTCCCATAGGTTGGTTTCAGACCGCTAATGCCGCACATCGAGGCCGGTTGGCGAATAGACCCGCCGGTATCCGTGCCCGTTGCTCCCGGGACAAGGCGGGCAGCCACGGCAGCGGCTGAGCCACCGGAAGAGCCGCCAGGAACGCAGCCGGTATCCCACGGGTTTTTTACCGGACCGTAAAAACTGGTTTCATTGGACGAGCCCATGGCAAACTCATCCATGTTCAATTTGCCCAGCAGAATCGCGCCATGATTGTTAAAATTATCGACCACGGTGGCGTCGTAGGGTGCAATAAAATTATCCAGCATCTTTGACCCGCAACTGGTTTTGATACCGTTGGTGCAAAAAATATCCTTGTGGGCGATTGGCACTCCGGTAAACGATCGGGCATTGCCACTGGCGCGCATCGCATCGGCTGCTTTTGCCTGGGCAATGGCGGTTTCTTCGGTAATGGTAATGAAACTGTTATAGCGTGCGTCCAGACGCTTGATACGATCAAGGAAGTATTGGGTTAATTCAACGCTGGAGTATTCGCCGTTTGCCAGGCCCTGGCTGAGATTGGCAATGGTCTCGTTATGCATACTTTTGTGTCCCGATAAATAGTGTGCTCAGTACTGCTGTAATCAATTTACTCCGGCTTTTCATTCGATCACTTTCGGGACCAGGTATAAACCGGCCTCGGTGATCGGCGCCACTTTTTGAAAATGCTCGCGTTGATTGACCTCGGTGACCCGGTCGATACGCAATCGCTGTTTAGCGCTCAACGGGTGCGCCATTGGCTCGATATCGTCGGTGGGAGTTTTCTGCATCTGGTCCACCAGCGACAGGATATTGGTCAAATCCCGGGTATAGCCCACGATGTCATCGCCATCAATGGCTATACGCGCCAGGTGGGCCACATTTTCTACTTCTGTGCGATCAATGGTCATATTGCTGTACTCGTAAAAGTTAAATAAAACCGGGTATTTGCTGTATGCAGGTGTTACCTAAAGCTTTTTTTGCTTTGGGCGATAATATGCCAAGCCACGGATAATACAAAAAGAAGCTGAACTTATCACGTTTCTGCCTTGCTCAATATCCCCAGCATTGATACATTTGCGCAATTAAATTTTGGAAGGCCAATTTCAGGGCAATAATAAATGTCATTATTCAAAAAAATACGCGGTTTGTTCTCGACCGATCTGTCCATAGATTTGGGTACAGCCAATACACTTATTTACGTTCGTGACGGGGGTATCCTGTTAAACGAGCCTTCCGTTGTCGCCATTCGGCAGGTCGGTAACCAGAAAACCGTGTCCGCCGTTGGAACCGACGCCAAGCGAATGCTTGGAAGAACACCAGGTAACATTACCGCCATCAGGCCGCTTAAAGATGGTGTCATTGCCGACTTCCTGGTCACCGAAAAAATGCTCCAGCATTTTATCAGTAAAGTACACGAAAATAACTTTATTAAACCAAGTCCGCGGGTATTAATTTGTGTGCCGTGTAAATCGACCCAGGTGGAACGGCGCGCCATCAAGGAATCGGCTTTGGGTGCCGGTGCTCGCGAAGTATACCTGATCGATGAACCGATGGCGGCTGCCATCGGTGCCGGGTTGCCGGTGGACGAGGCTTCGGGTTCCATGGTCATCGATATCGGCGGTGGTACAACCGAAATTGCCATCATTTCGCTGAGCGGTATCGTTTACGCCGAGTCCGTGCGGGTTGGTGGTGACCGTTTTGACGAATCCATTGTCACGTACGTAAGGCGTAACTATGGCAGCCTGATCGGTGACGCGACGGCCGAGCGTATCAAGCAGGAAATTGGTACGGCTTATCCGAGCGATGAAGTGCACGAAATCGATGTAAGGGGCCGAAACCTGGCCGAAGGTATCCCCCGCAGTTTTACCTTGAACAGCAACGAGGTACTGGAATCGTTGCAGGAACCCCTGTCGGTAATTATTCATGCCATCAAGAGTGCGCTGGAGCAGGCGCCACCCGAACTGGCATCGGATATTGCAGAAACCGGACTGGTGATTACCGGGGGCGGTGCATTATTGCGCGATATCGATCGCCTGATCAGCGAGGAAACGGGTTTGCCCGTGATTATCGCTGATGACCCGCTGACCTGTGTGGCGCGCGGCGGTGGTAAAGCCCTCGAATGGATCGATATGGGGCTGGACCTGACCAATCACGACTAGTTTGAATGCAGTAACCGAATAAAAAAACCGCCCACTTTGAAGGCGGTTTTTTTATAGCAGTAAGAATGTTCTGAATTTCAGGTGTTTTTTTACTGAAGAATCAAGCGGTGCAATGCTAAACTTGATTTAATTTTCATACAGTTGTAATAAAACACTCCTGCAAGTTACGAGGAAACCAGTATTAAACCGTTATTTTTTAGAGACACGGATATCGGCATGAGCCTGCTGATATTTTCGATATTGTCGTTGCTGGTTATGTTTGCCGACTACAAGTTCCGGGAAGTGGATTCGGTTCGCTCGGCGCTGAGTACAATGGTTGCACCCCTGCAGATTATTGTCGATACCCCTGCCCAGGTTTGGCGCTGGGTGGGACGACGCACCGCCGATTATGAAGTGCTGCACGAGGAAAATGAGGAGTTAAAACGCCAGGCCCTGATCCTGCAGCTAAAATTACAGAAGATGGTGGCTATTACCACTGAAAATATTCGCCTGCGGGAGTTGATCAACGGCTCAAAACGTATTGAAGCAGAAGTGGTTGTCGCTGAAATTATCGGTTTGGATTCGGATCCGTTCACGCACGAAGTTGTGATAAACAAGGGTGCCAGCGACGGTGTCATTAGCGGTCAGCCCCTGCTCGATGCAAGTGGCATCATGGGCCAGGTTATTTCGGTTAACCGTTATACCAGTCGGGTACTTTTAATTTCGGATGCCCGGCACGCCATACCGGTAGAAATCAATCGTAATGGTGTGCGCGCCATCGCTGTTGGTAACGGTATTTCCAGCGAACTTGAATTGTTACACCTCCCCGATACGGCCGATATCGAAGAGGGCGACATCCTGATTTCTTCTGGCCTGGCAGGCCGATTCCCTCATGGCTACCCGGTTGCCGTTGTAAGTTATGTCAAACACGATCCGGGTCGGACATTCGCCGTTGTCAAGGCGACACCCCTGGCTGCTTTGAATCGCAGTCGACAGGTATTACTGGTATCCCTGAACCCTTTACCCGTTTCTGCCGAGATCACTGATCTGTCAAACAAGGAAAAAGTCAAGTAATGGCGAAGGCATCTCGAGGAATATTGATCATATATTTTTCTTTTTTGATCGCGTTAATGCTCAGCGTCATGCCGTTGCCTGACAACCTGCAATGGTGGCGTCCCGAATGGGTAGTGCTGATTTTATTATACTGGATTGTTGCTTTCCCCGACCGGATCGGAATCGGAACGGCCTGGGTCCTGGGTATTTTGCTGGATGTTCTCGAGGGTAATCTCCTTGGATTAAATGCCTTTTCCCTGACTATCGTGGCCTATATTACCCTGTTATCGTACCAACGTATTCGAATGTTTTCATGGGCGCAGCAGGCCTTGACCATATTTTTTCTGGTGGCTTTAAATCAATTTATTGCCCACTGGATAAAGGGGGTTCTCGGTGTTTCTGTGCAGACGATGATGTTCCTGGTACCCGCCTTTGTCAGTGCTTTGTTGTGGCCCTGGTTGTTCGTGCTGTTAAGAGGCGTGAAGCGCCGATTCCATGTGGTATGAGGCCAGGCATACTAGCCACACCCTGGACCTGGATGTTCAATCAGTCAGGGTTTGGGCGTGGGTTTGCCTGTAGAAATTACGGACGTGGCCAAAGCAGAACTTTACCTTGCATCCAGGTCGCCGAGAAGGTGCGAGTTACTCGACCAAATCGGCGTATACTTTGAATCATTACCGGTTGATGTCAACGAGAGTTTGAAGCAAGGTGAAACACCCACAGATTATGTAACCCGCCTGGCACTGGACAAGGCGCATGCAGGTTGGGCGATCAGTAAAGAGAGTTTGGCGCTGCCGGTGCTGGGTGCCGATACCACTGTGGTCTGTGGACAGACAATCCTGGGCAAGCCGGCAGACGAGAATGATGCCCTGGAAATGTTGCAATTACTCTCGGGAAAAACCCATACTGTGATGACCGCCGTTGCGGTTGTCAATGAGTCACTGGAACATGTCAGGCTGGTTTCCACGCAGGTCAGTTTTCAAACCTTGACAGAAAAACAATGCAGGCAATACTGGCAGACGGGGGAACCGGCAGACAAGGCCGGGGGGTATGGTATTCAGGGCTACGGTGGATTATTGGTCAACCGTTTATCCGGAAGCTATTCGGCGGTAGTCGGGTTACCCCTCGCCGAGACCGCGCAGTTACTTGGGTTATTCAAGGTAAGCGTCTGGAACCACAAGGCATAAAGGCGACTGCACGGTTTCCTGTTCGATATTCACAGATGCCTGTTTTACAGGTTAAAGGAACATAGCTTGAGCGAAGAAATTCTGATTAACGAAACGCCGATGGAAACCCGGATAGCCTACCTGGAAAACGGGCTATTACAGGAAGCTTACATCGAACGTGCCAATAAGCGGGGTTTGGTCGGCAAGATATACAAGGGTAAAGTGGTGCGGGTTCTGCCGGGTATGCAGGCGGCATTTGTAGACATCGGGCTCGAGCGAACTGCATTTATTCACACGGCAGATATTGTCACGCTTAATGACGATGGATTTGAAGAAAGACAGAAAGCTCCCGGTGATATTTGCCAGGCCTTGCATGAAGGAGAGGAACTTGTTGCCCAGGTTATCAAAGATCCTATCGGTACCAAAGGGGCGCGGTTAACGACTCACCTGTCACTACCCTCGCGTTATCTTGTTTATATGCCACGTACCCAGCATATCGGTATTTCACAGCGAATCGAAGACGAAGAAGAGCGTACCCGGCTTTATGATCTGGTTAACGAATGCATGGGTCTGGAAGGGCTGGACAAACAATCCGGCTTTATCGTTCGAACGGTCGCCGAAGGCGCCAGCAAAGAGGAAATTATTACCGATATTAAGTTCCTGAAACGGCTGTGGAACTCAATCGAAAGCAATATAAAACAAGCCAGTGTCCCTTCGGCTGTTTATGAGGAGCTGCCATTGTTCCTGCGAACCATCAGGGATTTCATCGGGCCGGGCCTGGAAAAAATCCGTATAGATTCGCAGCAGGCCTATCTGAAAAGTATTGCTTTTGTGGAATCCCTGGTACCTGAACTTAAGGGTAAAATAGAACTCTATCAAGGTGAGAGCCCGATCTTCGATTTATATAATATTGAAGATGAAATTGTTAAGGCGCTGGGCCGTAACGTGCCGTTGAAATCAGGTGGCCATCTGGTTTTTGACCAGACCGAGGCAATGACGACCATTGATGTGAATACGGGTGGATTTGTAGGCCACAAGAATCTTGAAGAAACTATTTTC
>CAMYIF010000111.1 GCA_947258415.1 uncultured Pseudomonadales bacterium | reverse complement strand
GCGGAAATTCGAATCCGGAGTTCGTGAGCGCCGCCTTGACGCGCTCGCGACTCTCGCGGATGGCGGTGTCGGGCAAATCATGACTCAATGGGCAAAGCACCTGGGTGCGAAGGTTATCGGTACAGTTGGCAGTGAAGAAAAAGCAAAAATTGCCAGATCCCTGGGTTGCGATCACACCATTCTTTACAGGGAAGAAAATGTTAGCAAACGCGTGCTTGAACTTACCAATGGCAAAGGTGTACCCGTGGTATATGACTCGGTCGGTCGAGACACCTTCGATATGTCATTGAATTCCCTGGCAAGGTTCGGCATGTTCATCAGTTTTGGCAATGCTTCGGGCCCACTTGATCCTATAGCCCCGAGCCTGCTTGCCAATAAGGGCTCCCTGTATTTTACCCGGCCGACGGTCAGGCATAACGTAGAAGATACCCACGCCTACCGGGATATGGCGGCAGAGCTTTTTGACCTGATTGATTCCGGCAAGATAAAGGTTCAGGTCAAGCACGCTTACCCGCTTGAAGAGGCACAACAGGCGCATCGTGACCTTGAGTCGCGAAAAACAACCGGTTCCATCGTGCTCGAGCCCTAAAGCTGGTCATATTAATCTGGTCGTTCTCGAAACCAGCTAATCCCGAATCCACCCGACCGGCGAGGAAGCTCACCGGCTCAAGGGTATTTATTGCCTTCGGCAAGGGGGATGCTCGGGGATTTTAACAATCTATGTCCCTTGTAATTCGGGTATTCGATACTACTAAGGTATAACCGGGGGTGTTAAGGCTTTAATGATAAGCGAAAGCCCTGTTCCAGAAAAACAGCAAAATTAAACAAGGGCTTCAAGCGGAATGGCAATAATTATCGATGGTAAAGTATTCTCGGAATCCCTGAGAAAAAAAATTCAGAAAGTAACCGCTAGTCTCAAAGATCAACAGGGTATAAAACCCGGGCTGGCCGCGGTGCTTGTTGGTGCAGATCCCGCCAGCGAGGTTTATGTCAGGAACAAGGGCAGACGGGCGGATAAAGCCGGCTTTAATTCGTTTCAGTATAAATTACCCGTTACCACAACCGAAGATGAATTGCTGTCTCTGATCGGGCAACTCAACCAGGACTCACAGGTTCACGGTATCCTGGTTCAGTTACCGCTTCCCGATCATATTGCCGAATCAAAAGTGATTAATGCCATCCACCCGGAAAAGGATGTTGACGGTTTTCACTATGAAAACGTCGGTCGGTTAGTGACTGGCGAGGAGGGCTATGTACCCTGTACACCCCTCGGATGTTTAATGCTGCTCAAGCATCATCTGGGCAATCTTTCCGGACTTAATGCAGTGGTCGTCGGAAGGTCCAATATCGTCGGTAAACCGATGGCTGCGCTGTTATTAAAAGAGAGTTGTACCGTGACCATCGCCCATTCACGTACCAGGAACCTGGCAGACGTGTGTCGTCGGGCTGATATCCTGGTAGCGGCTGTAGGTCGACCGGAAATGATACCCGGTGAGTGGATAAAGCCCGGTGCAACCATTATAGATGTTGGTATTAATCGTGTTTACGATGCCCAGGGAAACAAGCGCCTTGTGGGCGATGTCGATTTTGAATCGGCGCTGAAAGTAGCCGGGGCAATAACGCCCGTACCGGGCGGCGTGGGTCCAATGACCATCGCCTGTCTGCTGCACAATACCTATGTGGCTGCCTGCCGCCTGAACGACGTGCCGGTTGCAAGAATTGAATGATTGGCAGCCTCAGGTGCGCGTTGCCCCTCAGGCCAGCATGCCCAGGGCGGCTTGCATATTTGCCGACAGATCCTCTTCCTCTTCCTCATCCTGTTCTGTATTAATGCCAAGCTGGGCAAACGCCGGGATTGTCGACCAGTCCAGTTTTGCAAGCGGGTTACTGGACCCTGACAGGTTTTGAAGGTGGGCCACGGTAACGATATCTACCAGGTCGGGTCGTTCACTTTGCCGTTCAAAATCCAGGTAATGAGCCGGAACATCACAAAGGTCATCACCGAAATCCCAGGCTTTCAGGATCAGCTTGCCCAGTTTCGGGTGAAGATGTTCGGTGATTTCATCAAGCGTGAAACCATCGGATAAAAGGTGATCATTTTCCTCGGCGAAGCGAAGAATTGGCAATACGCCGATTTTATGGGTTAACCCGGCGAGCATCGCCTGCGCAGGAGAAAGTCGGGTGAAATTTTGTGCCAGCATATGGCAAATACCCGCGATATCAGTACTTTCGGACCAGACATTACGCATGCGGGTATCGATCATATCTGATGTCGCCTGGAACATATGCTGCATTGCCAGCCCTGTCGCCAGGTCAGCGCTGTAGCTCATTCCCAGCCTGTTAATTGCCATGTGCAGGTTTTCCACCGGTTGGGATGCCCTCAACAGGGGACTGTTGCAGACTTTGATAATCCGGGCCGAAATAGCGGCATCCCTGGCAATAACACCTGATAAGTCGGATACCGATGCATCCTCATCCTGGGCCACTTCGCGAATCTGCAAGGCGGCTTCCGGAAGCGTCGGTAAAACCAGTTGATCCGTTTCCAGGGCATTAATAATTTCACGTTCTACGGTTTCTGTGAGATTGGCCATAACAATCCAGTAAGCTTGTTAGTTTGCCAAATAAGTATAGAAGAGATTTGAAAAAGTAGTGGCGCAGAAGCAAATAAAAGGGAATTAATTAACCCTGTTGGCGCTATCCTGAAATGCGGTTATTTGAGCAGTAAAGCAGTTGTCGTCCAGGCACAGCTGGAGACTTCCACTGTCCTGTAACTCTGCTGATATGACGGCCAGGGCATGTTGGGTAGCAGCGGTATCGGCCTCGTTTGCCTCTGCTGAGGCAACAATTGTGGCACAATTCTGGTTTTTTCCTGGTAAGTGTAATGCCTGCCCCGGTTTTAGCACCGGGGCATCGGTCAGGGAAAGTTTGACCATGGTGCGTTTGCTTTTGCCCCGGTACTGCAGGCGAGCGACGACTTCCTGCCCGGTATAACAACCCTTGGTGAAACTGATCGCCTCGATCTTGTCGTAATTGAGCATCTGTGGGATAAACATTTCGGTTATTGCCTGGCTGACTTCCCCCATGCCGGAATCAATATCGGCCAGAATCCAGTCATTGACGCTGCCGGTATCTGCCGTTTCGGTCATTTGAAGCCAATATTGCTTCGCGTTGTCGATGGGTAACCAGCATTCGTAACGTGGTACCCGACCCGGCAGCCTGACTATCATGGCCCGATCCATTGTAATCAGCTGGTTTTCATCTAGTGGTGCCTGGCCGAAGGCACGGGCGATACAGTCGGTACTATTTTCGCCGATTAACCCGATACCCGCGTACATATTGCTTTGGTCAGATGCTTTAGCCTTATAGAAGACAATGTACTTGCTCAAATTACTCAGGGTCGATTCGATGATATCCGCGCGCATTCGCAGGAAAAACCCGTCATCGGCATGCTCGCCTGCCGGCATTAACCTGAAACTGCTGTACATGCGTCCCTGGGGATTGCAGGCTGCTCCTGGAATCGTATTGTTTCCCTTGGCAGATTCGACATTACAGGTCAGTTGCCCCTGCAAAAACCTGGCCGCATCAATGCCGGAAACATGCAGCAGACCCTGCTGTAGAAGCGGGGTAATCAGGGTGGAACCGGACTTTCTCGCAGTTTCTGAATCCGGTCTTTTGCCAGTTCCCTGTGATACCAGGAATTGTTTCCATTCTGCAAGGGTCATATGTCATTACGGCTCAATAAGTTTCTATGGGTGTGCGGCTGACGAAGAGAATAAGTGACTTTCACTAACATGTATATATAATTAGATGCCCGCATTTCAATGGTTGTGAAGGAATATAATGGCAGAATCGGTCGACTTTAAACGCTTGTATTGGCACAGCCGTCGCGGCATGCTGGAACTGGATCTAATCCTGATACCGTTTCTTAAGCAACACTACGCCGGGTTGCCCGAGGATGATCAGTTACGTTACCGGGAGCTGCTAAAGTCCGAAGACCAGGACATGTTCAAATGGTTCCTGGGAAGGGAATTGCCAGAGGATAAGGAACTTCGCAAGATTGTCAAAATTATCAATAAACGCACAAAAGCCCCTGCGCATTCAGATTAAACCTTCGCGCTGGTTGTTAGCTTACCTGCTAACCCTGTTTGCCAGCGCTGGCTCCGGCATTTACCTGTTACCGCTTGATACCCGGGTAAGTCTGTTCGGCTTGTTCTGTTTGATGCTATCGGGAATTTATTATTACCGCCGGTATTATGCGCTGACGCATAGCAACAGCATCAGCAGCATTATTCTTCAAAAAGAGACTTGCCGTCTGAATCTGGCGGGCGGGCGTCACCTTGACAGTATCCTGGCTGATGGCCAATACGTTTCGAACTTTCTGGTCGTATTGCATTTGTCGGTAAAGGGCCATGCCGTGGGTCTTTGGTTGCCATTGTTTGCCGATTCGGTGGCACCCGACCTGTTCAGGCAGATAAAAGTCAAATTGCGATATCCTGACTGGTGTTAGCCGAGAAATTGGCTGGTGTCAGGAACGTATTTTTTGCCACCGTATCGGTGTTGGGATAATTCAGGGTATAGTGAAGTCCGCGGCTTTCCTTGCGCTGCATGGCAGAATGAATGATAAGTTCGGCTACGATCACCAGGTTTCTTAATTCAACCAGGTCGTTGCTGATTTTATAATTGCTGTAGTACTCAAAAATTTCGTGCTTCAACAGGTTAACCCGGTGGTCGGCGCGCTGTAAACGCTTGTCGGTACGTACAATACCGACAAAATCCCACATAAAACGCCGCAATTCATCCCAGTTGTGCGCAATAACCACGTCTTCATCCGAGTCGGTAACCTGGCTTTCGTCCCATTGGGGCGCGTCGGGTAACGGGTCTCTATTGTCGAGTTTGGTTAAAATATCCTCGGCGGCTGCATTTGCAAAAACAAGACACTCCAGCAGGGAATTGCTGGCCAATCGGTTTGCACCGTGAAATCCGGTAAACGACACTTCGCCTATGGCATACAGGTCGGGCACATCGGTGAGCCCGGCCAGACTGGAGACAACGCCTCCGCAGGTGTAGTGTGCTGCCGGTACAATCGGAATGGGTTGTTTGGTCAGGTCGTATCCGAATTTAAGGCAACGCTGGTAAATGCTGGGAAAGTGCTCAATGATAAAATCCGCTGGTTTGTGACTGATATCGAGATACAGGCAATCACAGCCCAGGCGTTTCATTTCATGGTCAATCGCACGCGCCACTATATCCCGGGGAGCCAGTTCGCCTCGAGGATCAAATTTGTCCATAAACCGCTTGCCATTGGGCAACAGTAATTTTGCTCCTTCACCGCGCAGTGCTTCGCTGATCAGGAATGATTTGGCATCGGGATGATAAAGGCAAGTCGGGTGAAACTGGTTAAACTCCATATTGGCGACCCGGCAACCGGCACGCCAGGCCATGGCAATGCCGTCGCCGCTGGCGCCGTCGGGGTTGCTGGTATACAGGTAGGCTTTGCTGGCGCCGCCGGTAGCAATAACCACATGGTGCGCTCGAAACAATTCCACGTGTTCCGTGGCCCTGTTCAATACGTAAGCGCCGAAACAACCCGTGCCTTTGAGTCGAAGCTTTTCACGGGTAATCAAATCGATGGCAATCCGGTGTTCATGAAAAGTAATATTGGGGTGAGCGATTGCGCGTTGAATCAGCGTCTTTGAAATTGCCTTTCCGGTTGCATCTGCGGCATGAATAATGCGGCGGTGACTATGACCACCCTCGCGAGTCAGATGATAGAGCATGTCCGATTGATGACCCGTATTTTCAGTAAAAGGGACACCCAGTTCGATGAGCCATTCAATACAGGCTTTACTTTGGGAAACTGTGTAGCGCACAACCTCTTCATTACACAACCCGGCACCGGAGATCAATGTGTCTTTGATGTGAGCCTCGATAGTGTCTTTACTGTCGAGAACGGCGGCTACACCGCCCTGGGCATAAAATGTAGAGCCGCTGTAGGGCTTGTCCTTACACAGGATTGCTATTTGAGCGTGATCGGCCAGTTTTAATGCTAAACTAAGGCCGGCTGCGCCGCTGCCTATGACTAATACATCGTGTTGAAAGGTGTTTGTCATGGAGGATTATTACGTTGGTAGAATGGGGTTATAATACCCGCTTTTTTTTACCGCGATAATTTTATTTAAGTTTTATTACAGGACCATTGTTGTTGCCAACTGATAACATCAGTGTTGTTATTATGGCAAGGCGGTGATTCAATATTGGGTCATTACATTCTATGATGCTTTATTAAAGTCAGGACTTTTCGTAGCTGTATCGTTAAGGCTTTATCTTTAGTAGGGACTGGCCAATTACCGGGTGCTTTACCGGGTTTATAAAATCGGCAGCCTGTTGCCAAATTTCAATTTCTGGCAATAGTCTTTTTTTAGATAAGGTTGTTTTTTTAATTTAAGAACTTTCAGGAAATGCAATGGTCTATCTAGCAAGGTTCCGGGTCTGTCATTTCACACACTTGACCTGCAGTTATTCGGGCTAAAAAAATTAATGAGTGAAGTGACGTCAGATCGGGAAATAGATCAAAAGCTGGTAGCGCGTGTTCAAAAAGGTGACAAAAGGGCTTTTGACCTGTTGGTTTTGAAATATCAGCACAAAATTGTTGGGTTGATCAGTCGCTACATCCATGACAATCATGAAGTGCTTGATGTAGCGCAGGAAGCATTTATCAAGGCATACCGGGCGATAGCCAGGTTCCGTGGTGATAGTGCGTTTTATACCTGGCTTTACCGGATAGCCATTAATACGGCTAAGAATCATCTGGTTTCGCGAAGTCGCCGACCTCCCTCAACGGATGTTGAAATTGGTGACGCCGAATATTACGAGGGTTCCGGCAAGCTCAAGGATAACAGTTCGCCCGAAAATGAATTGTACCGGGCCGAACTGGAAAAGGCGGTTTTCAAGGCTATTGAACAATTACCGGAAGATTTGCGAACAGCGGTTACTTTGCGCGAGTTTGACGGTCTAAGTTACGAGGAGATTGCTGGTGTAATGGCCTGCCCGGTTGGCACTGTGCGTTCGCGTATATTCAGAGCGCGGGAGGCTATTGATGCGCATATTGGTCATTTGATAGATTGATAATGAACAGCAACAGACAGCATGATTGGTG
>CAMYIF010000110.1 GCA_947258415.1 uncultured Pseudomonadales bacterium | reverse complement strand
TGATCGGGTTAATCGGAGTCATGCATGAACTGGTTTGAAAATCTATTACCATCCAAAATTCGGACCTCGGGTGGCAATGATAAAAAAAATGTTCCAGAGGGTTTATGGGCGAAATGTAATAATTGTGATTCGATTATTTATCGCGCCGAGCTAGAGCGCAACCAGGAAGTATGTACTAAATGTGATTATCACATGCGCATCGGTGCGCGCTATCGCCTCAAGTCTTTTTTCGACGAAGAAGGGCGCCAGGAAATAGCTGCGGAACTCGAAGCCGACGACGTGCTCAGGTTCCGGGATGACAAGAAATACCGGGACCGCCTGAGCCAGGCGCAGAGGCAAACGGGTGAAAAAGACGCACTGGTGTCGATGCACGGTACCGTGATGGGAGTCGAAATGGTGGCCGTGGCATTCGAGTTCCAGTTTATGGGTGGATCGATGGGCTCGGTCGTTGGCGAGAAATTTGTACGCTCGGTTAATGCCTGTATCGAACACAGCATTCCGCTGATTTGTTTTACCGCAAGTGGGGGCGCGCGCATGCAGGAAGCGCTGTTTTCGCTGTTGCAAATGGCTAAAACCAGCGCCGCTCTGACCCGGCTTTCCAAGCGAGGCTTGCCCTATATCTGTGTCCTGACTGATCCGACTATGGGTGGGGTCTCAGCCAGTTTTGCGATGCTAGGTGATATTCATATAGGCGAACCCGGAGCCTTGATCGGATTTGCCGGACCCCGGGTCATCGAGCAAACGGTGCGCGAAACCTTGCCCGACGGCTTTCAACGCAGCGAGTTCCTGCTGGAGCATGGCGCTCTCGACATGATTGTCGATCGTCGTGAACTACGCGGCAAGATAAGCTCGCTGTGCGCCATGCTGATGGGGCAATCACCCCCGTAAGTACGAGCTGCCTCGACGCCGACGACCCTCGCTATGCGTTTTGAGTCTCTTGACCGGTGGCTGGAATGGCAGATGGACCTGCATGACAAAGCCATTGAACTGGGTCTTGACCGCGTCGGTCGGGTTGCCGATCGACTCGGCCTGGACAAGGTAGCGCGCCGGGTGATCACCGTGGCCGGAACCAATGGCAAGGGCTCGAGTGTCGCCGCCTATGAAACCTGGCTGCATCGAGCCGGTTACACGGTGGCAAGCTACACATCGCCACATCTTTTGACCTACAACGAACGCGTCAAGCACAACCTGGAACAGGTCAGTGGCGCCGAGTTATGCGCGGCATTCGACGCGGTCGAATCGGTGCGCCAGGATACCGCCTTGACCTACTTTGAATTCGGGACGCTGGCGGCGCTTTACCTGATTCGGCAGTGGCAGCCCGATTACGCAATCCTCGAAGTAGGGCTCGGCGGACGACTTGACGCGGTTAATATCATTGCCGCCGATCTGGTTCACCTGACCCCGATCGGTCTCGATCATCAGGCCTGGCTGGGAAACGATCGTGAGCAAATCGGTTATGAAAAGGCCGGCATTTTTCGTCCTGATACGCCTGCTGTGTGTGGCCACCCGGATATGCCCTCTACGGTTAAAGACCGGGCGCTGGCAGTCAATGCAAAACTGATTCGTATTGAAAGTGATTTTGGGTACCAGATCGAAACAGATACTGACGGCAGCAAGAAATTAAATTGCTGGGGGCTGGTTAGCAAGCCATCGGGAGCGAATTATGATTTTAATGGTCGATATGATTACTCGGGGCTGGCATTTCCTGCTTTACCGGTGATGAATGCTTCGACCGCGATACAGGTAGCGCACCTTTTAGGATTTCCCGTTTCTGAACAGGCAATCAATACGGGTTTGCAGGCAAATTTAACGGGTCGTTACCAGCGAATCGATCGCGGCTATACTATAATTCTTGATGTCGGTCACAATCCCGAAGCGGTTGAGTACCTGTATGTCAAATTGTCAGAAGAGCAGGTCGAAGGTAAAATTTACGGATTGCTTGGTATTCTCGATGACAAAGATAGTGATAAAATCATCCGGATATTAACACCCTTGATCGATTCATGGTTCGTAACCGAATTAAACACGCCAAGAACCCAGAGCACGAAGATATTGCTGCAGCAATTAAAATCCATTACCCGCCAGAAATCAGAGGCTTTCGACTCGGTTGCGCAAGCGCTTTCGATGCTCGATAAAAAACTGGCCAGCCAGGATTTGCTGGTTATATTCGGGTCCTTTTACACGGTAAATGCCGCACTGGACTGGCTGGATTTTCAAGACCGGGAACAAAAGCTGTGAATGACGGATTAAAACAAAGAATGATCGGTGCAATTGTGCTTGTTGCTCTGGCTATTGTTTTTATACCCGTCGTACTGGATGAGAACCAGACACGTCCCAGGGACTTCAAGGTTGAAATCCCGGAAAAACCCGTGATTTCACTTGCACCCATCGACAGGCCCAAACAACCCTCGTTGGCGGTTGCTTCGTCAAACGACAACCAGTCTGGACCGAAGCCTGATTCTCCTAGCCATGAAACGGGTGATTCGAAAACAAGCAAAGCCGAACTTTTCGATGAAAGCGGAATGCCTATGAGCTGGACGCTGCAACTGGCTGCCTTTAAGGAGCAGCCAAATGCCGAAGCGCTTCGGGATAATTTGAGAAAGTCCGGCTATAATTCCTACCTTAAAATTGACAGAACCCGGCAACCCGTTTTGTCACGTGTATTTGTAGGGCCGGAACTCGATTATGCACGCTTGCTCGAACTACAAAAAAAGCTAAAAAAAGAGCTTCAACTTGAAGGCATTATTGTTCGTTTCTTGCCCTGATTACCCTTGTATTGAGCTCATCCGGCAATGTTAAATTCTAGTAGAATTCCTTTTTTTTTCAGCAATTTATTACTTACAGGAAGGTGGCGTATGAACTGGGCTGACTGGCTTATAATCACGGTCATTGCTATTTCATCATTTGTCAGTATATATCGTGGCTTTGTAAAGGAAGCCTTTTCCCTGCTTATCTGGATCATGGCTTTCGTCATTGCCCGCATTTTCAGTTTTAACCTGGCCCAATTACTTACCGAATATATCGATGTCTATTCAATTCGCTACGCCGTTGCCTTTGCAATCCTTTTTGCACTGGCGCTTATTGTAGGCGGCCTGATTAATCACCTGGTCAGTTCCCTGGTCAAGGCAACAGGGCTTTCGGGTACAGACAGGGTACTGGGTATGATATTCGGGGCGGCTCGTGGGGCGGTATTAATGATTGTCGCTATCGCCTTGTTGCAACACACGCCTGTGGAAAATGACTTATGGTGGGCGAAGTCCACCCTGGTTCCGCAATTTATGTTAATGGAAAACTGGTCGCTTGGCGTCTTTAAAGAGCTGGCCAATTACCTTTTAAATATTGGCCGTTAGCTTTTCATTATGAATATGATCATCGATAATAGGGTTTTAATAAAGAGATGGTAATTTAAATGTGTGGCATTGTCGGTATAGTCGCCAAATCCAACGTTAATCAGGCATTGTACGACTCGTTGACCGTTCTCCAGCATCGCGGCCAGGATGCCGCGGGTATTGTTACCTGCCATAATGGCAAGTTTGCCTTACGCAAGGATAACGGGTTCGTTCGCGACGTTTTCAGGCAAAGACACATGGCCCGTTTAATCGGCAATATGGGTATCGGTCATGTCCGTTACCCGACGGCAGGCGGTTCCAATTCAAGCGAAGCGCAACCTTTTTACGTAAATTCGCCGTACGGTATCGCGCTCGCACATAACGGCAATTTAACCAACGTCGATACAATCAAGCGTGAATTGTTTGAAACGGATTTGCGCCACATCAATACCAATTCTGATTCAGAAGTGTTGCTAAATGTGTTTGCTCACGAGCTTCATCGCCTGGGCAAATTTCAACCAATTGCTGATGATATTTTTGAGGCAATTAAACAACTGCACAAGCGATGTGAAGGCGGCTATGCGGTCATCAGCATGATCAATGGTCATGGCATCGTAGGTTTCCGGGATCCCCACGGCATACGCCCCATTGTTTTTGGCAAACGCGAAAGCTACGAGGGCACGGAATATATGATTGCCTCTGAGAGCGTTGCGCTCGATGCCCAGGGCTTTACATTGATCAGGGACCTGGACCCCGGAGAAGCAGTATACATTGATGTGAAAGGCAAACTTCATACGCAGCAATGCGCAGAAAACCCGGTTTTGAATCCTTGCATTTTTGAACACGTTTACCTGGCCCGTCCCGATTCCATCATCGATGGCGTTTCTGTCTACAAGGCCCGGTTGCGTATGGGCGAGAAGCTGGCAGAAAAGATATTAAGTATTCGCCCCGAACACGATATCGACGTCGTCATCCCGATACCGGATACCAGCCGGACTTCGGCATTGCAACTGGCCTACAAGCTGGGCGTAAAATTCAGGGAAGGATTCATTAAAAATCGATACATTGGCAGAACCTTTATTATGCCAGGTCAAAAAGAGCGCAAGAAATCGGTGAAGCAGAAGCTGAATGCTATTGCACTCGAGTTTAAAGGCAAGAACGTTCTGCTGGTTGATGATTCCATTGTCAGGGGAACGACCAGTAAGCAAATTATCGATATGGCCCGTGATGCCGGTGCCAGGAAAGTATATTTTGCCTCGGCATCACCCGCTGTCCGTTATCCCAATGTTTATGGTATCGATATGCCTTCGGCGTCAGAGTTGATTGCCCACGGTTACAGTGATGACAATGTCGGCAAGATAATCGGTGCCGACTGGCTGATTTACCAGGATCTTGAAGACCTGATCGAATGCGCGGTGGAAGGCAACTCTGATATTCGCGAGTTCGATTGCTCGGTATTCAATGGCCATTACGTAACAGGGAATATCGACCAAAACTATTTGAATAAAATCGAAAATATACGCAACGATGCCGCCAAAAACCAACAGGTATCGAGCGAGGTGCAGTACAACGAAAACCTGGCCATCGATCTTTACAATAACAAGTAATCACCATCAGATTTTTACTATATGAAAGACTCAAACAAGGACAAATTGGATAAAACCGACCTGGGGTTTGAAACACTCGCCATTCGATGCGGGCATCCGCACACGAATGAACAGGAACACAGTGAGCCGATCTTTCCCACGTCCAGTTTCACCTTCGCCAGTGCCAGGGAAGCGGCCGCACGCTTTGGCGGCGACGAGCCGGGTAACATCTATTCACGTTTTACCAATCCAACCGTACGAAATTTCGAACAGCGCCTGGCTGCACTCGAGGGTGCCGAGCGATGTGTTGCTACTGCTTCGGGTATGGCTGCCATCATGAGTAGCTTTTACGCGTTGCTTCAGTCGGGTGATCACATCGTCTGCTCCAGGAGTGTTTTTGGTACCACGGTGGTCATGTTGGAGAAGTTTTTCAATAAGTTTGGCGTGCAAACCACCTTTATCGATTTTACTGATAACGATGAATGGAAAAAGGCGATTCGACCCGAAACCAGATTACTGTTCCTGGAATCGCCATCAAACCCTTTGAGCCAGGTTGCTGACCTTTCCTACCTGGCAGGATTGGCCCACGACAATGATGCGTTACTGGTCGTTGATAACTGTTTCTGTACGCCGGCATTACAGCAGCCACTGAAGCTTGGTGCCGATGTTATCATTCATTCTGCAACCAAGTACCTGGACGGGCAGGGCCGTTGCATGGGTGGAGCCGTCCTGGCGAACGAGGAAATTGGCGAGGAAGTGTTCGGGTTTCTGCGGTCTGCCGGTCCGGCCATGAGCCCCTTCAATGCCTGGGTTTTCCTGAAAGGACTGGAGACACTAAGCCTGAGAATGCAGGCGCACAGTAACAGTGCATTGACACTGGCTCGATGGCTTAAAACGCAGGATATGATTGAGCACGTTTATTATTCCGGCCTGGAAGATCATCCCCAGCACCAGCTAGCAAAAAGCCAGCAATCCGCCTTTGGCGGGGTCGTTTCATTTCGCGTCAAGGGTAATCAGGCTGCCGCTTGGCGATTTATCGATGCAACACGTATGGTATCAATTACGGCAAACCTTGGGGACGCCAAAACCACCATTACCCATCCCGGTACCACGACGCACGGGCGCCTGACCGATGAAGAAAAAAAAGTGAGTGGTATCACGGAAAACCTGATCAGGGTATCCGTCGGCCTTGAGAATATAGACGATATTAAAACGGATATGGGCCGGGGTATCGCTGCGCTTTAAAAATTATTTCGAGGATTATTCCGATTTGGGTGTTGCGTCAAATTTGGCCTCAAATCTTAATGTGAATATTGCACGTCCCTCACGATGATCATCGTCCTCTCCCTTTTGCCACCGGTAACCAGGCTCGAGTTCGATAAATAACCAGGGTCTGAATATCCGCTGCCGGTAAACCACCGAAAAACCGTAATCGGTTGTTAAATAGTCGGGTTCTGTCTGCCCGGAAGCACCTATGGCAAATGCGAGAGCCCGGTCGTCTTCCAGGCGCCTGGCCAGGGAAAGGGTGCTCGACCAGCGTTCACCGTCAAATTCCTCTGCAACCTTGACCTGGTTCGACCAGCTTAATAATTTATTATCCGAGATTTTCCAATCGAGACGGGCCCTGGTGCTCGCTCCAAAACCTTCGTCGGTTCGGTAAAAAACGGTCTGGATAAATTTTGCTTCGAATTCTTCGCTGAAAGGAAAGGTGTAACGATATCGGGCAGTTATTTTAGGGTGGAAACCGGATCGCAAGCTCAATTTCAAATCAGCGTGGGTGCGTTCCTTTTTTTCGGCAACATATTGCAATGCCACGTTGGTATCATCGCTTTCACGGTCGATCACTTCCTTTGATATATCGCTGTCTGTGTCCGGGTCGTCGTCATCGAGGAACACCAGGCTTATACGCTTGCCAATTTGAGGGAGTCTTATTTTGCCGCGTAAACGCAGGTTAGCGTCGTTACCTTCACCTTCCAGCCAGGTGTTTTTAAACTGAAGGCGCAATGCGGTATTGGCACTTTCAATATCTTCACTCGGCGTTCCAAAAAAATCGTCGAGCCACATGGCAAGGCTATCGACCTGGTTATCAATTGCAACGCGACTCTTGTCTATCCAGGTATTGTGTTCGGGATTGTCACAATCAGGAGTACACTCGTCTGTGTGATTACCTACCGGATCGGATATCGCTAATCGGCTCATTAACAAAAAAAACAAGCCGGGATATATATTTTTTTGGGTCAATGCTTTCGGTATCAAAAATTCACTCCAAAAGTATGTTCTTATTAAAATATAGGCGTCATTTGCCAAATTAAAAATTTAAATATATGTATTTTGGCCAATAGGCGGGGTAATCCCGTTTA
>CAMYIF010000109.1 GCA_947258415.1 uncultured Pseudomonadales bacterium | reverse complement strand
TGGCGCCAGCGCTCTTTCGAACGCGTGTATATCCCCTGGCGCACCTGCCAGATACTCGCCGTTCTCACCGCCTGCTTCGATTCCTGTCGATTCAAACAGGACTCTTCCCAGGGGAGACCAATCGCTTCTATCAGGGTACGGACCTGGTTCTCGTTATCGGTCACTAAATCTTCATAGCGAATATTGGTTACCTGTCGACCGAACAGGTTTCCCCAATGAATCATCAGCTGATGGTATCGCACGTAGTAATGACTCAATGCTTCCAGGTTGTAAACAAAACTCACATCTGACCCATATGTCTGGAAGTAGTTAGATAATATGACATCGAGGGGGTGGCGTTGGCAGTTGACAATTGGAGAGTCCGGGAACAGTACCTTTAGCAACCAGATATGCACAAAATTAAACGGCATTTTATCGGTGAAATAGGGTGTAACCAGGTTATGAATCTCCCGAACACTGCTAATATATTCCCTGCTTTCAAGCGCAAATTCCTCGGCCGAAATATCAAAAAAATCATCCGGGTAAATACGGGCTAGCGAAGCAGATTTTTCTAAATGACCGATAGCCCTTTCAATCCCGGGTAACTCACCGCATCCCGTCACACTGGAATGTCGGGATATTATTTGCTCGACGAGTGTTGTGCCGCTGCGGGGCATGCCCAGGACAAATATAGGCTGAATTTCTGGCGATTCTGTTACTACCTTGTCGGGTGGCGAAGTTAAAACAGTCGATACTCGGTCTATGTGGGCAAAGTACTTTTCCAGATCGATACCGGATTCTTTGAACTTTAGATCATTGCCGATTTTATAAGTATCAAATGCCTCGTCATAAAGCGCACAGTCATCGTAAACTTTTCCCAAGGCAAACGATAGATTTATAGTAGAGGGCTCGTCAAGTTCGCCACGGTTCCAGATATCTGCTATCGCCTTTACATCGGGATCGTCTATTGACTCGTAACGTTTCATACTAACGAGGTTTTTATGGGTCTCTGCATGTTTCGGGTTAATCGCCAGCGCATCGCGATAATGCTTTTCAGCATTCACCTTATCCCCAAGGGACGAGAAAACCATGCCCATGTTATTAAGATAGGCATGATTGCCTGGATCCAGTGAGAGTGCTTTTTCGTAACTGGACCCGGCTTTCTCGACAAAATCCAGATGATAATAAGCCCCGCCCAGCGAATTCCATAAACCTGCATCTTTGGCATTGCGCTTAAGTAGTTCATTCGCCAGGTCAATGACACCAAAATGATCGTTAGTACCTTCCTTAAGAGATAATGCCAGGCGCAAAACCTTCTCGTCTTTCGGGTAATCGGATTTGAGGCCTTCAATAATTTGATTTGCAGCCTTGTATTGTTTTTGATAAATAAAACACTGCGCCCGTAATTCCCTCAGACGTTTATTTTCAGGATCCTGTCCAACCAGTTGCTCCAGTAATCGATGGGTCTCGTCGTAATTACCCAGCTCAAGATTAACATTGGCCAAATTAAAAATGGCATCCCAGTTGCTGGGTTCAACCAGGAAAGCTTTTTGGAAATTTTCTTTGGCTAACTCAAATTCCTGATTTCGTGCCTGTATCGAACCTAACAGGTTTAAGGCGCGAGGGTGATCAGGTTGAATTTTTAATGCTTTTTCAGATGCCTGAATTGCCAGTTCAGTGGATCCCAGTTCATTATAGGCAATACCAAGGTTAACCCAGGAATCAGTAAAACCCGGTTTTAGATCAACTGCTTTTCTATAGGCTTTTATTGCCTTTGTATGTTCATTTAAATGCTGGCATGACATACCCAGGTGGTGCCAGACGATATGATTAGATGAATGCCGTTTGACAATTTTCTCGTATCCTTTTTTTGCACCTCGCGCATCACCCTGCAGCAATTTATTTGAGGCGCTTTTAAATATAGCATCGAGATCATCTCGTCTTGCATTTGACTTCACTATTTGATTGCCTCATATCCAGGGAAAAATACTGTTTGCAATGCGCCCGACAGGGAAAAAAACTATACATGTATGCTATTCACACAGGTTGGTCTGTGATGAACGTATAGCAGCAAGCCAATTTGTGATTTTTCTTCCCTCAAATCGGAGGTTACAACCATAGCAAAACTGGTTCAGAAATTCCCGCAAATAATCTCTAAAAATCCAATGAAACTGCACGACAAAAAAGTTCAGGCTGGATCACCCAATACATGCCTGGTGCATCTATTCAGCTGCTATTTCCCGGCAAATATAGACGTTTCTAAAAAACAGACTGACTATCAGTCTTATTGTTCCGGTGCTTCGATCGTGACCAGGTCACCCAGCGCAGTTTTAATTTCGGATAAGTTGGGATAACGGTGGTCGAAATAGTCGTCAGCGTTTTTGATGCATGTTAATGCGCGAACGCCAGGTTGTTCACTGGAGCTAAGACGCATTTCCAGTTGGTAATTCACATTGCTCGGTCCGTCGTCAAAATGCAAGATTCCCAACGATGCTACGTAGGTCCTTCGTCCACCTTGAAGGTCATTACTTTCTATGACTTTGGTCACGTAAAAACGATCGGGAAAGATTACCTGTTGCGGCTGTCCTGCTTGACCAGTATCTTTCATTGAAATATAGCAATAGGGTGTAAAGCGATCAATATTGCCTATAAGAGTCTGCTTACCATTGCGGAAGTAGACACGTGCGAATTCATTGGGGACTTGATATTCATGGTGAAGTTGTACGTACGATCCCGGTTTCACTGCAGGTCGCTTGGATGTTTTTGAATAAGTGCCGCTGGCACAACCCGTTAGAAATATGACCAGGCAAACCAGGGCAAGACCGGGGCTGAATCGAGTGTTTAACATGGAGACTCCTTTTAGGTTGATGCTAATTATGACAGCAGAAGTTAGCTTGAGTTTGATTTTTTAGTTCAATTTCCAAATAGGAAATTCTGACATGGGTGATGTAAAATAACGCCTGCCCTTCTGCCAGAGAATAATCCCTTGTCTGCCCCCGACCCGAATGCCGAAATTCATGACCTATGGCCGACTTCAGTGCTGGTCCGTTCGAACGAGCAACATGCGTCGATCAAACAGGATCTGCTCGACCTGCTTTACGCCCACAGAGACAAGCACACCAAGACGAGCGGTCCGGTTTACGCCAGCCGTGACAATCTTTACGAGTTATACAAGGATCACCCGGCATTTGCCGCGCTAATCCAGTTCATTCTTGAATCGGTCTTCCAGGTTGCCGCCCACGCCAATGGCAAGGCGTGGCAGAACTCACAGAATATCGACGTCAAGCTGTCCGGGGTCTGGTTCCAGATCAGTAACGCCAGTGGCCTGCATGAGACACACGTGCATGGCAATTGCTCTTGGTCAGGCGTCTATTACGTGCAGGCGGGAGAGTCCAGTCGTTCGAACAGTGATCGCAGGAATGAACTGCTGAACGGCGTTACCCGCTTCTATGGCCCCTACCTGGATTTCCATGCCGGCGGGCACGTGGAGTTCGGCAATCTTTATCTGCAGGACGAGTCCTGGGATTCGTTCCCGGAGGATGGCAAGATCGCGGTATTTCCCTCCTACCTGAAGCACATGGCCTTTCCGTACAGCGGTGAGCAGGATCGGGTTATCGTCTCATTCCACGCGCAAGTGGACGCGGAGAAGGAGCTGCAATTTAGCTACCAGTTTGACTAGCCGGTTTCCCGCCCAGGATTCGCGCTAGATCCTCACCCGTCAAGCTCGCCATTTCATGTTGCGATCTTGTTCAAAAATTCGAGCAAGCGTTTAGGTGACATATTCTCCTTGATCGGAACGATTGCTTTCACTCTAGTCTGCAGATTCTCGATGATTTGCCTGCGGCTAGTTGGGCTGAAATCCTCGAGGTCGCCGACAAGCTCCCGTTCTATCTGACCTTCCAGATATATTTGGCGGGGCTGCAACAGACTCGTGCTGAACCACTCACGTTTCGCTCTCATTCCTCGCAGGGC
This sequence comes from uncultured Pseudomonadales bacterium, assembly GCA_947258415.1. Taxonomy (GTDB): domain Bacteria; phylum Pseudomonadota; class Gammaproteobacteria; order Pseudomonadales; family IMCC2047; genus CAMYIF01. Next base: position 3,357 of record CAMYIF010000109.1, on the reverse strand, counting down.
CACCTTGTGTCTGACCTGCTCGCAAGTCTCTTCGGGTAATGGCTCCTTATTGTCATTGAATCTGCCATAGGGGATGCAGATTTTCGCCGTGTAGTGCAGGAAGCCTTCCTCAACATGGATGTCATGACCCTTGATTACCTCCCGCAGGTATTTCTCAACCTCTGTGTTGTTGCCACCCGCGGGTGGCACCACCGCGATACTTGCCGCAGGTTCTGGCGTGGCGGGAGTGGAGGGCTCCGCAGGTTCTGCCGTGGCGGGGGTGGTGGGTGCCGCCGGTTCCGGCGTGGCGGGGGGCGCTTGCTTTACCACCGCGCAGATCGCAGTAATCTGTTCCGGCGTAAATCCCTCGCCGAGGTAGAAGCTGACGTCATCGCGAGTGCAGGCGGCATGCGCGTTGGTTGCGGTTAAAATGAGCAGCGCGATGGTCGCAATTGCCAGGTGGTTTTTCATCCAAAAATATCCATTCATGTCTGGTTGGCGCAGAAGCGGACTGCGTGGCAGTGCCCGTCCAGGCGTCGGAATCGCTGCGCTACAACGAGTTCAGGAAGTATAAACATCCTGTTTTCACCATTCCACCAATAAAAGAAGCGGGGTTGGCGTTGCTGTCTGGCCCTGAGATTAACAGTTTTCATAATCAACGCTTCTTCAATATTGGGGTTAGTTGGTTTTATCCGCAGTCACGCATTTAACCGGGTAGATCATCCGAAATCGCGAAGCCGGAACGCTCGTGTTAGGCACGAAACAGGTCACCCGGCCCGGCCCATCTAACCAATATGCGTGAGGATTCACCGCTTGCCCAAATCCCCAACCGCGGCGTAATTCGAAGTGCAGGTGGGGATAACTTGCCAGCAAGCCGGTGGCTCCCACGCGACCGATAATCTGACCACGTTTTACCTGGTCGCCTATGTTTACAAGTTGACTGTCGAGGTGAAAGTAAAGGGTTGAATAGACTGTGCCTGACCTATCCTTTCCGTGGTCGATCACGATAAGCCTCCCAGACATCGGATTGCTACCAGTGACTTTCGTCACTTCGCCAGGTGCAACCGCAAGTACCGGTGTGCCGATCGTTGCGACGATATCGAGACCTACGTGGGCACTCGGGTTATCTTCTTTGATGTTGCCATTGAATCCCTGGGCAATCGAAGGTGCTCCAGCAGGCATCACAACTGTGGTGCCGTCACTAGAGTTCGATTGATCAACCACGCCGTAGGGCGGTATGTTGATGCACCCAGCCAGGCAAAGCGCCAGGCACGGCAAGGTGCTTAGTATTAGAGCTCGGCTAGATAGACGACGAAACATGCAAGGATTAAATAGAGTAGTTATTTTCTATGATGTTGACTGCTTAGCTGATACCTGGCGTTGGTCAGTCGATTCGATATTCTGAGTGTCCATGCTTGAGCATTTCGCACAAATACACGCCGTCGGCGACCCATGGGCACATAGTCCACGTATCCATAGCCATAAAACGACGGAAATGATTGGATTTTAAAGAGAAGGTTGGCTCCCCGGCCCGGGCTCGAACCAGGGACCCATTGATTAACAGTCAATTGCTCTACCAACTGAGCTACCGGGGATCAGAGGTTGGGTATACTAAATGAATAAAAATAATACAGCAACCAGATTTGTCAATCCCTGATTCGTCAAAGCGGTGCGCTATTCAGGCCTCGAACACCTGTCGGATCCTGCTGACCGCTTGTTCCAGGTTTTTCATGCTGGTCGCGAAAGAAATGCGCATGTAACCTTCGGCACCGAAGGCCGAGCCGGGCACCAGGGCAACACCGACCTCTTCGAGCAACAAGTTGGCGACGTCGACATCGTTTTTCAGGTCATCCCGGGCGTCGATAAAACCCTGGATGTTGGGGAAACTGTAAAAGGTTCCGTCCGACTCGATGCAGTTAATGTGCTTGATCGAATTAAGCTCCGCTACCAGGTAATCATGTCGCTGCTTGAATTCTGCAACCATCGCGCGTACCGGTGCGTGGTCGCCATTGAGCGCAGCGACCGAGGCAGCCTGTGAAACCGAGCTCGGGTTGGAGGTAGATTGACCCTGGACTTTTTTCATCGCCTTGATGATATCCGCATGCCCCCCGGCATAGCCGATACGCCATCCGGTCATCGCATAAGCCTTGGAAACGCCGTTGAGCACCAGGGTTCGATCATACAGCTCGGGACAGGCATTAAGTATGTTGCAAAACGGAAACTCGCCCCAGACGATGTGTTCGTACATGTCATCGGTTGCGATGAGTACATCGGGGTAACGCAGCAATACCTCGGCAAGTGCCGCCAGTTCCGGCATCGAATAGGCCACCCCGGTTGGATTGGAGGGGCTGTTGAGCACCAGCATGCGGGTGTTGTCGGTGATCGCGGCTTCGAGCATCGCCGGAGTGATTTTAAACGCGTTGTCGATTCCAACCTCGACGACAACCGGGATTCCTTCGGCGAGAATGACGATGTCCGGGTATGATACCCAGTAGGGTGCCGGGATGATGACTTCGTCGCCCTCATCGATAACCGCCTGGCACAGGTTGTAAAAACTCTGTTTACCGCCGCAGGATACGAGGATCTGATCGGCTGCATATGACAGGCCGTTGTCACGCTCGAACTTGTCGATAATCGCCTGTTTCAGGGGTACCGTGCCATCGACCGCAGTGTAGTGGGTATCACCGGCTCGGATCGCGTCAATCGCAGCTTCCCGGATATGATCCGGGGTATCAAAATCTGGTTCGCCTACCCCCAAACCGATAATGTCACGCCCCTGGGCGCGAAGCTGGCTAGCTAAATTTGAAACTGCTAAAGTGGGGGATGGTTTTATCGCGCAAACGCGCTTTGACAAATCGTTAAACACGGCTAGCTCACAGGTTGAATTGCTATGGAAGAACAGGCGAAGTATACGAAGCCGGGGCGAGCTGTAAAGTGCAGTCTGCCAATCACTAACTAAATTCACTCTATGGCCAAGAATTTCCAGCTCGAGACCCAGTTTGAGCCCGCCGGGGACCAGCCCGGGGCAATCGATGCCCTGGTGCAGGGTCTCGAGGACGGGCTAATGCACCAAACCCTGCTCGGGGTAACCGGTTCGGGTAAAACCTTTACCGCGGCCAATATAATACAGCGGCTTGAGCGACCGGCAATCATCATGGCGCACAACAAGACCCTGGCGGCACAGCTGTACGGCGAAATGAAAGAGTTCTTTCCGCATAACTCGGTCGAGTACTTCGTCTCTTACTACGACTACTACCAGCCGGAAGCCTATGTTGCGGCCTCCGACACTTTTATCGAGAAGGATGCCTCGATCAATGAGCATATCGAGCAAATGCGATTGTCGGCGACCAAGTCCCTGATGGAGCGGCGCGATACCAT
>CAMYIF010000108.1 GCA_947258415.1 uncultured Pseudomonadales bacterium | reverse complement strand
TGATGCCGACGGTAACGGCGGCACTAGTGGTAATGCCAACGCTAACGCAACAGGTGGCACCAGTGGTGATGCCGACGGTAACGGCGGAACTAGTGGTAATGCCAACGCTAACGCAACAGGCGGCACCAGTGGTAATGCCGACGGAGTCGCAAGCGATGGCGGTGATGCCGACGGTAGCGGCGGAACCAGCGGTGATGCCGACGGTCTAGGCGGCCCTGGTGGAATGGCTGATGCTAGCGGTGGCAATGCTGGTAATGCCAATGCTGACGGTCAAGGCGGCACCAATGCTAAAGCTGATGCCGATGCTTATGGCGGAGACGGCGGTACAGCTGACGCTTCCGCTGATAACAATGGCAACGATGGCACAGCGACTGCTGGCACAACTAATGGTGGCGCTGGTGGAACTGGCGGAACCGCAACTGGTGGTAATGCCGATGGCACAGGTGGCACATCTACTGCAGGAGCAGCCGATACCACTGGTGGTACTGGCGGCACTGCTGATGCTACCGGAGGTACCAGTGGCACAGTCGATGGTTCAGGCGGCACTGGTGGTATGTCTGCTGGCACTGGCGGATCTAGCGGCACAGCCGATGGATTGGCTGGCACATCTACTTCAGGTGATGCCGATGGTAACGGTGGAACTAGCGGCACAGCCGACGGCCTGGCTGGCACAGCCACTTCAGGTGATGCCGACGGTAACGGCGGTACAGGCGGCAACGCTGACGGTAACGGCGGTACAGGCGGTAACGCTGACGCTCTAGCCGGAAATGGCGGCGCTGGAAGTGCTGATAACGGCACAGGTGGCGCAGTCGCTGCTACCGGTGGTGCTGGTGGCGCTGGCGGAACTGGTGGCGCTGGTGGCGCTGGTGGTGATGGCCACGGTGGTGCTTTGACTACCGGTGCGGCTACCATGTCTGTAGGTGCAGGAACATTTGGCGGTATCGCCAATATCAACCTGTCTACAGGCCTCTATAACGCACAGTTGTCTGCTACTAACGTTGCAGCACACTCTAACGTTAATATCGGCAATTAAAGCCTTAGCTGGCGGGTCTTCCTGACCCGCCAGCATTTCTGCCCCTCGCTGTTAAGTCAGGAGGGAGGAGAGAAACATGGACAAGTTATTTACAGGTTTAATACCCATTTTTTTTGCGGTTGCTTTTACCGGAAGCATTTCAGAGAAGGCAAGTGCCGAAGCCCGGATTGATCCCTGGGGATTCCCATCGATAGATGCAATGGCTGTGGACTTTACCTTCACCATTCCCGACAAGATAAGCACCGAGACTCAGGTTGATCCCTGGGAAACTCCAGGCAAAGATGCAATGGAAACAGAAGATCTCTCTGCGTTAACTGGACGAGACAACCTGACAAATGTACAGAGCATCCAGGAACTGGAAGCGACAGTCAGTAACGGTACCTTTAACGCCAATACGATTATAACCGGAGCGATTACTATCGAGCAGCATGCTCTGAATGATTTCGAAGGTGCGGGGGTATTTACTTTTAATACCGGCAACAATAACGCGTTTAATTCGGCTATAGGTATCAGTATCTATTTGACGGAATAAACAGTTTATTGGGTTTAATGGCCTTGGTTGTAAAGGTCGGGTAATTTTAAAGCGTAATATCCAGCTTCTTCCCAGAGCCGGTAATCAAGGCTTTGAGGGCAGCGGAATGCTCGGAAGAAGCAAGGAAGGAAGAGACATGGCAATGAAGCTTATATTCTGTTCAATGGTGTTTACCGTGGCGGTTTTTTCTATGGTTACAGCAACGGCGGGTACGGTGAATATATCCAATCCATTTGGTTCTTTTAATCTCCAGGCCAAGAGCCTGGATGAGATGCGCTGGGATACTGTAGTGCGTCAAAAATACGATTTCAGCTGTGGTTCGGCAGCCGTCGCCACGCTACTTACCTATCACTACAACATGCCCACCAAAGAAGAAGAAGTATTCCGGGAAATGATCAAGACGGGTAATCGCGCAAAAATTCAAAAAGACGGTTTTTCCATGCTGGATATGAAACGTTACCTCGATAAGCGCGGATTTCATTCCGATGGATTCAAGATGAGCCTGGATAAACTGATAAAAATTGGAATGCCGGGGATTACCCTGCTCAATACCCAGGGTTACCGACATTTTGTGGTAGTGAAGGGCCTTAATGAAAAGCATGTGCTGATTGCCGATCCGGCTGTGGGATCCGTGGTGGTAACGCGCGAATTTTTTGAAACGATCTGGAACGGGGCCATTCTCGGTGCCAGGTCGTATGCCAATATTGCCAGGGAAAATTTCAATAGCGAAAGGGATTGGCGCATTCGCCCCAAATCGCCCATCGATAAAGGTTTGAACCGAACCGGGCTCGGAACACAACTGTTGAATTTGCCCGGGCGCAACGAGTTAGGTAAATAGTCATGAATATTTTAATCCGCCGGTACAGGAACATTAGCGCATGGTTTATTTTAATCACGCTTTTTTCTGTCACCGGGCAATTGTCAGCCGATACAAAATCGCCGGGGGATTACGATCAAATTAACCCGATGCTTATTACGGTTTCTTCTGATGCCTATTCTGGCGCAGATGTCATTAATCTTGATGAGATGAACGAGATGCGCGGCGGTTTTTCGTTCGGTGGCCTGAAACTAAAATTCGGCGCAACCCTAAGCACCCTGATCGACAGCATCAAGCTGGAAACAGTGTTCAGCATTACTTCGCAAGGTGCCCAGGTTGTTTCTCAAATGCTTACTCACCTTGGAATGATGAAAGAAACTGTTAGCGTGGCAAGCAATAGCCCTTCAGTAATTACGGAATCTAACGGTTCTGGCACGGGCAATGCAGAGACAACAGTTTCAACGCAAACAAACGCGATACTGGTCGGCCCCGAAACCGGTGTTTCGGTATCAGACCTGGCACCGGTCGATTTTAAACTCGACGGCGTCAACAGCTCGAACGGTTTCAGTGGTGTCGTGGTCAGCAGTAATAAAGGTTTTACTACGGCGCTCCACAAACTGACAAAGGATGCGGCAATCAGCGCGATCATCAGTAATGCTTCGAATGTGAGGGCCAGTCAGAAACTCGATATCAAGATCAATATTCAGAATGCGAAGAGTACGGCTAAGGCTGCCAAGGCAGCGGCACTAAGCAAAATAGCCGGAGGTATGTTTAGTCGATAACAAACCTGCACAACAATAAGACCATTTCATTTGTCAAACCCTGAAGCTCAGACGCTTATCCGGGTGTTGATAACGGAACAGGGAAGTGACAGGGAAGTTTTGGGGATTTTACATGGACGAGAAAAGCCTGCTCATTGAGCAGGCTTTTTTATTCTGCTTACAACCAGATCCGGGGCATCATCGGTTATACCCAGTTCAAGGTTCACGTTAAGTCCAACATCTCTGGTAAACTGGTAGGAATAGCCCAGCAACATGGAACCGACCGTTAAATCCGAGCTGCTCAGCGTAACACCGTTGATCTCGGTATCCGATTCCTGGATCCAGTCGGTTTTGAAACCGAGCGTGAAAGATGCCCGCTCATTGACAGAGTAAGCCATTCCAAAGCTAAACCGAAAAGCATCACCAGGATCAACCTTGCCGATGGTTTGCGCACCGGCTGTAGACATCGGACCAATAACCTCGTCAACGTCGTCTTCAATATTAATCAGGTAACCCAGGTTTGCGAAAAAGACGGCGGGTGCCGAGGGAAACAAGGCAGTAATACTCGGCTCGAAGGAATAGAAGCCACTACCGGTCGCCAGTTCCCTGCCGATACCTTCCGAGTCCCGGGAAATGTCGAAGGGTCCCTCGCCGTTGTTCAGTTTTAACCGGCCATTGGCAATAAAGAACGGCCAGCCATTCTGTCCACTGTTGAGCTGGTAGTGAAGGGCTATCTCGATATCACCAATACCATTACCTTCCAGGCTTGATGAAACTTCTGCTGCCGGATCCAGCTGCGGAATGGTCGCATTCTCATCATCATCACGCCATACGTAGGGTATTTTTAGTTCCAGTTCCAGGCGATTTGTCAAACCCAGTCGTCCGGTAATAGATGCGGTAACGGTGTCACGGTCGGCATCGACCGCCTCGAGGATACCAATGCCCAGTGAACTCAGGATTTCAATACCCCGGAAGGTCAACCTGTTTACATCGGTATGGGAATATTCCAGGGTTGGCTCGATGATCAGCTTGCCTCTTGGCGTCAATACCCCCCCGATATCTGAAATCGCAACGATGTCGGGTTTGGCTTGCTCGACCTTGTCAGGCGCCTGACCAACGGGCTTTTGTTGCCCTGAGGAATTTGTTTCATTTGCGGCAAGCAGAGGTGTGTCCCCTGCCCGATTGGCTTGAGCAGCTAGCCCGACGCTGCTGGCGCCGCGACTTTCCATCATCACTTCATAACGCAGCAACTCCAGGCCCTCGCGTTGCTGATCAATCGATGCCTTCTGCTCGGAAATGATCGCTGCCTGGGTTTTCAGCTTTGCCTCTTGTTCTGCAATCCTCGATTGCTGTTCATCGAGACTTCGTTCCAGTCGCATTATTTTTTCATTAATGGTTTCAGCATTGACACCGGTTGCTGCCGAAGCCGCAAGCAATACAGAGATATAAAGTTTGGATTTTGATACGAGGGTCATGTTGAAAAACTCCTTTTTTCAATATCGTTCTTGCTCGGGAAGCGTAATCCAAACGGAGGAAAGCTATTCGGCAAGTCGGTTTATTATTCTGTCTTCAAGGCATAGTAACCCTTGACAACATTCCGAATCAAGCAGTGTATGAATATATGGCGAGCATAATAAAGAAATGAAGCTTCAGGCACTTTTTTATCAAATACAGGCATCGATCAATAACCGGCTAACCCCTGGTTTTGGTGAATATTGCCAGCCAGCCATTCGGTTATTGATTCATTTTTTTTTCGCTCAACTTTAAATAGGTTGCTATGGCATTAACCGCGCCCAGCTTGCCGATATAGCGTGGCACCGAAACAAAGTCCGGGTCGCTCGATAACTTGACCACTACCATTTTATTATCGGGGTCGATATATATCATCTGGCCAAATACTCCCCTGGCAGCAAAGGCGTTTTTATCGACATCGGGTATCCAGAACTGATTGTGATAAGCGCCATTGGGTACGGCCTCGGTATAGGGTTCCTTGAACAGGCTATTATCACCATTGGATAAGTCCTCGACCCATTCTTTAGGTACGATTTGCTTGCCATTGGCCTCGCCTCCCTGCATTAACATCTGGCCAAAGCGGGCATAGTCGCGCAGGGTGGCATTGAATCCGCCATTGGCCAGCGCATAGCCGACCGGATCGACGGTAAAGTAGGCATTTTCCTCGCAACCCAGTGGCTGCCATAATTCACGGCTGAGCAGTTCCGGGAGTCGGGTTTGGGTGACACGCTCAAGGCAATGGGCCATCACATCTGTTTCGATTGACCGGTACTCGAACAGGGCACCGTGTTCGCGCGTTATTTCGGTCAGGGTGAGAAGCTGATCCCATATACAAACGGGTGAATGGATGCCGGGTTTGGGTGATTTCCAGCCACTGGCAATGTCGGTCAGGGCGATGTCGGAATAAATTGCACTATAATCCTCATTGTAGGCAACACCCGTGGTCATATCCATGACCTGTTGTAATGTCGCGCCGTGCCAGCCGGTTGTTACCAATTCCGGCAAATAGGTTGTCACCAGCTCGTTCGGATCAAGTTTACCCTTGCCGATTAAAATACCCGCCACTACCGCAACAATGGACTTGGCCATGGACTGCGAAAGATGCTGGGTCCGTTCCGTCATGCCATTGTGATACTGCTCAAATACAACATTGCCTTTGTGCATTACCAGAATGCCATCTGTGTAACTGGTATCGATCCATTCCTGGATTGTTATTGATGTTTCTCCGTCAATTTTAAATTTTATATTGCCAAACTCCGCCTCTTTGCGCTCAAGCTCCCAGGCCGCTTCATTGCCACACCAGACCTCGGCAGTAGGTAAAATTTCCCTTACGTGTTGAAATGACCAGCGGTTCCAGGGTGCTCTGTCCCAGTCTTCTCGAGGGACTCTTTGATCCAAAGGAACGGGAAAACCTTGCATAATCTCAGACATAATTGACCTTTTAGGCTGTTATTAATGGGACAGTTTGACTATGGCCATCGCCATGGTTAACCACTAGTTGGTTATTGTACAAACCCGGTATTCTTTTGTGTCTGCCCGAATGCCGGAACTCAGATAAGCTGGGTGGCCAGGCAAATACACACTTGAGCATGCAAGTATAACGCCCTTTTAACAAAGCATCGATTAACAATCGGGTTTCCTGCCGTTTTAATGGATGTCGCTGCCTTATATTAGCTACCTTACCAGTAAAGTTTAGACAGATTCTTATTGCCCGTATTGTATGCGCTTTTGGCTAAGCATATTCCTGTATTGACAGGGTGGCGGGGTGGGTTTTTAATGGAGGTGCGGAGTAAACGTGGCGACAGTGCATCCAACATTAAAGAGATGCGTTACTCCCCTCAATGCATGATCATAAAAATTGATGAGAGTTCTTTTGCTGTAAGTTGTCTAAATGTAAGTTCGCCATAACTTTTCGAAATCTGAATCTCGATACAGTGAGGTATTACACATGGATATTGATAGCAAAGATTCCCTAGACACATCTCCAGAAACATCTGCCGAACTATCTTCCGGGCGAAGATCCTTCCTGAGAAAAGCAACCGGTGCCGCAGTCGCGGTTGGCAGTGCAGCGGTCATTGGTGCGCCGATGATCGGAAATGCGCAAGCGGCTGAAACCACGACCTGGAAAATTCAAACATCCTGGCCGGGTGGTGTCGGGCTGGAAATATTCAAGGACTGGTGTAACGGCATTATTGAAAAAACCGGCGGGGAGCTGGCGTTCCAGCCTTTTGGTGCGAAAGACGTTGTCGGTGAATTTCAACTGTTCGACGCGGTTAAAAACGGTGTGATCGATGCGATGAACCCGTTTACCCTCTATTGGGCAGGTCGAATGCCCTCGGCGGTTTTCCTTAGCTCATACCCTTTGGGACTGCGCAACCCGCACGAATGGGACGTGTTTTTCTATGGGCTGGGTGGCCTTGAAATGGCGCGCAGCTTGTTTGCCAAACAAGGTTTGTACTACGTCGGACCGATACATCACGGGCCCAATATTATCCACTCAAAAGTGCCGATTCGTTCAATTGATGATTTCAAGGGCAGGAAAATGCGTTTGCCTGGCGGCATCGTCGCCGAATTATTCCAGGCTGCCGGTGCGAAAACCACCCTGTTACCCGGCTCGGAGATCTTCCCGGCACTGGAAAAAGGTACTATTGATGTAGCCGATTACGTCGGACCGGCGATCAACCATGCGCTGGGTTTCCACCAGGTTACCGATTTTATTTCCATGGGTCCCCCGGGGTTCATGTCAATCTACCAACCGGTGGATTTGATGGATCTGACAGTAGGTCAGCGCTCCTGGGACAACCTCTCTCCGGCCATGAAACGCTTTGTGGAAAGTGAAGTGCATGTTTATTCGGATATTCACCATGCCAAGATTCAAAAAGCGGATCAGGATGCCTGGAAAAAATTTGAAGAAGCCGGCACTATTATTACTCGCCTCAGCGCGTCCGATGTCGAGGCATTCACCAAGATTGCCGTGCCGCTCTGGTATAAATGGGCCAACAAGGATACCGATGCCGCAAAAATCTTTAAAGTCCAGTTAGATTATATGAAATCCGGTAGCCTGGGTTATGTGACTGACGACATGATCAGGGGTCAGACACTTAACGTATAATAAGAGCAAACCTGACCCGGCCTGTCATTCCATCATTTAACAGGCCGGGTTCATTATAAATCTGAAACCGGGAATTCCATGCCAAATTTAACCTTTGTATTACCGCATTGGGCTTATTGGGCTGGACTGGTCCTGTTCCCCTTAATGACGATGTTCATTTTGAAGGACAAGACTATCAACGGGCAGGAAGACAAAAGCGTTTCTCTGCCCCTTGCCTATTTTTTATTGTTAACCGCAGGTTTTATCGGTATTCACCGCCTCTATTTACGCAACAAGTGGGGGCTGCTGTTCATTCCAATTTTTATCGCGCTTCTGTTTTCAAATGCCTCTGCACGTGACAGCCGTGATGGCGTCTCATTCGGTCAAAACGAACTGGTAAAATATGAATTCCTGCTGGAACGCGCCGAAAAACGCGCCGCTGCAGGTAACCAGGACGCAGCTAGCCAAATAGAAACGCTCAAAGCCGAATTATTACTGGCACAACAAAATATCAAGGAAGCCAAGGCAATTCAGGCTAACTGGACGCGCCTCGTCCAGGGACTGGCATTATTGCTTTTGATCGGAATTTTATTTGATGCGATAAGGCTGCCGTCGATGAAGCGACGCTGTGACCAGCTGGACAAATCAGACCCATTACACAAGTCGACGATAGTAGCCGCTTGCCCTTCGGCCGAAGGCGGTCGGGTTGTCCCCGAAACCAATACTTATTCAAAACTGGTTGGCAAGCTGAATAATTTCTGCGGTACCTTTGTCGCTTACTGGTCGGTGATAGCCGTTATCGTGTATTACTACGAAGTGATTGCCCGTTACGTGTTTAACTCACCGACAAACTGGGCGCACGAAGGCATGTTCCTGATGTTTGGTGCGCAATACCTGATTGCCGGCGGATTCTGCCTGCGCGAAAACGCACATGTACGCGTCGATGTTATTTACCGGAATTTTTCCAAACGTAGAAAAGCCGCCGTCGACTTGGCCACGTCTGTCTTTTTCTTTATTTTCACCGGCACATTGCTGGTAACCGGCTGGACCTTCTTCATGGATTCCTGGCAAGTCAACGAAGTGTCTTTTACCGAATGGGGCATCCAGTATTACCCGATAAAACTTTCCATAGCCCTTGGCGCCTTATTGATTATTCTGCAAGGCATCGTGTTATTGATTAACGATATCAACACATTGCGGGAGGCGCGCTAATTGGGCCTTGAAATCGACATTGCATGGCTAACCTTAATCATGTTCGGGTCGCTGGCCATATTACTGATGGCCGGTTTACCCCTGGCCTTCGTGACCGGTGGCCTGGGTTGTGTATTCCTGTTTGTATTCGGTGACGCAAGAATCCTGAATATCCTGCCTTCGCGTATTTTTCCCTTGATGACGGACTATCAACTATCCGCGATCCCGTTATTTATTTTTATGGCGTCGATGCTTGAGCGAGCCGGGATCATCGAAGAACTGTTCGATATGGTTTACAAAATTCTTGGCAGCCTGCGCGGCGGACTGGCGATGAGCACCATCCTTGCTTCGACGATTCTTGCCGCCATGTGTGGCGTGATCGGTGCCACCGAAGTGACTATGGGCATGATCGCCCTGCCGGCCATGATGAAGCGCAAATACGACCCGACCATTGCCTGTGGTTCCATTCTGGCCGGTGGAACGCTGGGAATTCTGATTCCGCCTTCAATCCTGGCAATTTTATTCGCCGTCGTTGCCCAACAGTCCGTCGGTGAATTGTTTATCGGCGCCGTGGTTCCGGGACTGCTTTTGTCGGGCATGTATATCCTGTATGTGGGCGTTCGATGTTTTGTTAATCCCACATTGGGCCCTGCACTTTCGATTGAAGAGCAGGTTGATACCAAAGAAAAGCTCAGGCTGCTGGGCAATATGGCTGCTCCGCTGATACTGGTTACCTTGGTCCTCGGTGTCATTTTTGCAGGCATCGCTACCCCGGTCGAGGCCGCCGGGATAGGTACCTTTGGAGCGATTATTGTTTCTGCCTTGCATCGCAGGCTGAACTGGGCAAACCTTCGCGAAGCATCACTGACAACCCTTCGGGTAACCGGTATGGTGTTGTGGATTATTTTTGGCGCCACCCTGTTCGTCGGCTTTTACGTGGTTAACGGTGGCCAGGCGTTTATCAGCGAAACATTAATCGCCACAGGCCTGGGCCCTTACGGCATTCTTACCGTAATGATGGTACTGCTGGTTATCCTGGGCATGTTTCTCGATTGGGTCGGCATCCTGTTACTGGCGGTACCCATTTTTATTCCCTTGATGAAAACACTCACCTTTGATGGTCTATTTGGGATGCCAGGCATTGCGCCGGAGGAGGCAGCACTCTGGTTCGGGGTGGTTTACATGGTCAACATGCAAATGTCGTTTATTAGCCCACCCTTTGGGTACGCACTGTTTTACCTGAAAAGTGTGGCGCCGCCCGAAGTGACCATGGCGCAGATTTACCGCGCCTCACTTCCGTTCCTTGTTCTGCAGGCAACGGGTTTGGCGATTTGTATTATTTTCCCGGACGTCGTGCTTTGGTTGCCGCGGCTGGTTTATGGATAACCGGTAAGACCTGTTAATTCGATTTTTTTAATTCTGCTGGCAAGCGCTGATCAACCAGGTCAAACATCAGTTCGATATGTGCCTCCGAGTCATTAAGACAGGGAATATAGTGATATTCCTGACCGCCGGCTTCCATGAAATAACCGCGGTTTTCCGCTTCGATCTCTTCGATGGTTTCCAGGCAATCTGCAGAAAAACCGGGGCAGATGATGGCCACGTGGCGAGTGCCTTCGTTAGCCAGCTCTTTAAGGGTGGCATCGGTATAAGGCTGTAGCCAGGGCGCCTTGCCAAAACGCGACTGAAAAGTCGTCATCACTTTTTCTGCATCCAGCTCCAGTTTTTCGACCACCAAACGCGTAGTCTGCGAGCAAAAACAGAAATAGGGATCACCCTGGTGTAGATAGCTCTCCGGCGTTCCGTGGTAGGAAAACAGCAATTTATCGGGCATTCCGTGCGTATTG
>CAMYIF010000107.1 GCA_947258415.1 uncultured Pseudomonadales bacterium | reverse complement strand
CACCCAGGTTGGTTATTTTCATTGCAGCTTCGGGGTAGTTACTGTAATTCACCACACCGATAACCCGATCACCGGCACCGGCTGCGAACAGCATTTCTGTTATGTGTGGCGCAAGGCTGATAATACGCCTGGCCGGTCTTCGCAGGTTGATATTTCGATCAAGATCGTCGGTGACGGAAAGACCGCCTGTAATCGCCAGGGTGTTATCCGTCGAAGCCCTTGTTTGGCCTGAATAGCAGAGGCTGGCACAGAGGGCAAGGATCATCATTATTGCCGGCATCGATAAACGGATAAGCCTGAAACCATGTGAAACGTAAAGGCACGAAAAACCCCCCTTCAGGGTGTTATCAACAACATTCATTCTTGAGATGTTTTGGATGCAGGGTCATGTAGCCGGTTATGGAAGATAAGCAGCGGATAAATTTTCTCTCCTTCGTGGAAAATTTTTATACGGCTCAATGTGGCAAAAGGAACATCGAGACGGTGAATTTTATCCAGGGGCATATGCAACAAGTGAGCGAGGATAATGCGCATGGTACCACCGTGCTGCACCATCAAAAGGTGCTTTCCGCGGTATTGATTTAAAAGCAGGCGCAAACCAGTCAGCACACGTTGCTGAAATGTATTCAAATCTTCTCCCCCGGGAGGCGGGTATTTGACCGGATCATCCAGAAAGTTTTTCACCCGGTCGCGCTGGCTATGCCAGATGTCTCTGCGTCTTTGTCCTTCCCAATCACCGAAGTTCATTTCCTTCAGTTCCAGCAGGGTTGTTGCATTTATTCTGGTATTTTTTTCAAGCCAGGTTGAGAACACCTGGCAGCGCTTCAGGGGAGAGCTGACAATTTGATCCCAGGGAGGGTTTTTCTTATAGCTATTCAGGGCATTGCGCATTTGTTGCCAGCCGGTATCGGTTAGCTCCACGTCGGTATGGCCACGGTAAATATCATCACCATGACATTCTCCATGTCTGAGTAGATCAAGAATGGTAGGCGGGTTATATTTCATCGCTGAATCTCATTGATACTGACAGGTGATTTAACTGGAGCAGTCTGATCGCAACTGACAGTTTCGTGAGTATGGCTGCATCAATAGCTTTACCCAAACGTACATGTAAATCAAGGCAAGACGCAAATCAATCAAGGTTTTCGGGTGCGCAGTGCAACCTGGACTTGAGGGTTTTTGCCGGCGCAAAGACATGTTTCCATTAGAAACGAATACGCGATCCAATAAAGGCTGAAGCACCGGCAGTATTAAACCCGGTGACTTCTTCGTATTCTTCATCAAGCGCATTTTCTATGCGACCGTACACCTGAATAAAGTCGGATATTTCGTAGGACAGGTTGAAGCCAACCAGGCTATAGTCATCCAGTTCAACGCGGCCAGCCCCGAAAATTTCGTCTTCGGCATCATTACTTAAGCGGTAATGGATAATCGCATGCGCACGATCATTGGCAAACTGGTAATCAAGGGCAAGATTTACGATATTACGTGGACGACGAATCCGTTGCTGGCCATCGGGTGTTTGCGTGTCATTATAGGTATAGTTGCCGGAAAATTTCAGTACAGGCGTTATATGAAAAGCACCGCTGATTTCAACACCGCGTGATTTCGAAGCCCCGGTTTCTTGCAAATACCCGGAAAAGCCTGAAAGGTCGAAAAATATTTCGTTTTCTATTTCCTGGTGAAAGACGATGACTTCGATAAAGTTATTGTTGTAGGATCGGAATTCGACGCCAACATCCAGGCCCTTGCTTCTTTCCTCGTCGAGCGCTAATCCCGCCGCGGGTGCGAAGGCTAGCGGGCCGTTATTATAAGCCGTTTCGGAAAGGCTGGGTGCCCTGAATCCTGTGCCAGCACTTGCTTTCAGGGTGGTTTCACCGAAAGCAGAGCGATGAGCCCGGTAGTTTCCGGTGGCACGATAACTGGTGTGATTGCCGAAATCCTCGTTATCATCATGCCTGACACCTAGAATATAATGAAATGCATCGGAGACTGATCCGTGCCATTCGATGTACAGGCCCCTTTGATCCTGTTCCAAATCCGGGCCGGTAAAGGGTGACACCATTTCTTCCCGGTATTCGGCACCGTATACAAGGGTCGATGCGCCCGATACCCTGGCTTTTCCCGTGTACTCAATTCGATCGATGGTTCCATTTGTGGCAAAACTGGTTATCCCATTGGCAAAGCTTTCACGGTCAACGTCGGTTCTTGAAACGGACACATCATGAGACAGGACGCCATTGTCGTATAAACCTGACAACTTGTAGTTTGTCTGGTCGAATTCGTCCAGGCAGTTATTCGAGCCCAGGCAACTATCGAACTCGGTATCTGCATTGGTATTGCGTACATTGATTCGCATCTCGAATCGGTCGGTTAGCAACAATCCGGTATTAAGGTTAAAAGTCTCGTTTTCGTAACCATCGTCGTCACCGGTAAGGTCAGATTTACGTGAATTAAACCCGTCGGTATCAAGCCGGGCTGCAGAAATTGAATAATCGAAATTATCGATCGCACCCCGGATATTCCCGGAAATATTCTGTTCGTTGTATCGCCCGTATTCAAGATTTAATCCGCCTTCAATCCCGGTGATCGGTTTCCTGGTGATGATGTTGATAACGCCACCTGCATCGGCCCCGTAGGCGACACCCTGTGGCCCCCTTAACACTTCTATGCGCTCAATTTGTGAACTGACAATGTGATGAACCTGCGGGCTAACCTGTGGTCCGGTTGGGTCGGATACGTCGACACCATCGATCAGAATTTTGGTCCTAAACCCTTCTTCACCGCGTATTCTTAACGCGCTGGCTTTGCCTGGTCCACCGTTATTGCTGACGCCCACACCCGGCAATGTACGTAAAATGTCTGCCACATTGTTATAACCAAGCGCCTCGATCTCAGAAGAAGTAAGCACTGAAACCGATGAGCCTACCTGTGCGGCCGGTTGTTCTATGCTGCTCGCGGTCACCAGTATATTGTTGAGATCCGTGCTTTCGCTGTCAATTTCACGGGCGCTGACTGAAACGGCAAGGCCGGTAAAGACCAGCACAACCGTAAGGGTCGATAACGAATAAAATTTCATGGGTATCCTCAATAGTCGTAATTAACAAACGTCGGCTTGAGGGAGGGGTAAATAGAACTGAAGGAATGGAAATCAGCCTTAGATGGAGCCCTCCGCTTCATCGGTCATGCGCTGTTCAAGGCCGGTTCCGGGCTCGCTACATATGATGTAACTTACCGTTGCGGGGGCAGCGTTGGAATTACAGTTACCTGATAGCCAGGGTAACCGTGCACCAATCTTCCCGTTTAACTCATACCAATCCGGAATCCGGATTCCATGAGCACCTTTTACAGGGATTAAAACTATATCAGATGGTATCAACCGCAACAATCAATTGTGTTGCCGGGCTAAGCTGAACAGGGGCGTTAAAACTGCTACAGGGCGTGTATACTTAATGGTTGGTTAGCACCGGTTTTTAATGGTTTTCGCGATAAAACCCGGCAAGGGCGACACTTGGGACCAGGGTACAGGTAATGTTATCAGCAGATTTGCACTTTCACAGCTCGGCTTCGGATGGTCACTTCAAGCCTGAAGAGGTTGTTGAACGCGCCTTCAACAATGGCGCCCGCCTGTTGGCGCTGACCGATCATGACACCTTGGCCGGCATTCCGGCTGCGCAAAAAAGGGCCAGCGAGTTAGCCGTTGATTTCGTTCCCGGAATTGAGCTTTCGTGCGTATGGAACAAAACCGGTATTCATATTGTCGGCCTTGGTTTCGATATGGAAGACAGGGGTTTCCGGGCAGTCGTTGACCATCAGACAGCTCTACGCGAGGAGCGCGCCATGAAAATCGGCCAACGAATCGACAGGCTGGGAATCAGCGACAGCTTTGAAAAGGTAAAACTCCTCGCCGGTGCGTCCCAAATAGGCAGGCCGCATTTCGCCCGCTTATTAGTAGAGGCAGGTAAAGTAAAGGATATGAGCCAGGCATTTAAGCGATACCTGGGGGCGGGTAAAACGGGCGATATAAAGGCACTTTGGCCTCCAGTTTCGGACGCGATTCGGTGGATACATGCGGCGGGTGGATTTGCTGTTTTGGCGCACCCCAACAAGTACAGGATGACGAGAACGCGGCTTAACCGCTTGCTGGCAGACTTCAGGGATTACGAGGGTGATGGCATCGAGGTGATTTCCGGCCGCCAGGAACCGGAAGTAACCCGTTTTTTATCGAAATCCTGCCAAAAGCTGGGCTTGTATGCATCCTGCGGCAGCGATTTTCATGGTCCCGAGACACGCTGGCTCGACGTCGGTAAAAACCTGCCGTTGCCTGAAGACAGCCTGCCAATATGGGAAGCCTGGCAATAAATTCATTAAATAAGTAGACGGGCAGGGTTGTTGCGTCTAAAGTCGCGCATATTTAACTGCCAGCCAAGCCATAATAATAAATGAGCCAGTTTTTCCAGATTCATCCCGACAACCCGCAAGGCCGTTTAATTAATCATTCTGTTGATATCATCAGGAAGGGTGGGGTAGTTGTTTACCCGACGGATTGTGCCTACGCGCTGGGTTGCCATATCGGTGATAAAACCGCGGTAAAAAGGATACGCCGTATTCGCCGTCTGGACGAGAAGCACAATTTTACCCTGGTGTGCCGTGATTTGTCCGAACTGGGCACCTACGCAAGGGTGGATAACACAACTTTCCGTCTCCTGAAGGCATATACACCAGGTGCTTACACCTTTATTCTCAAGGCATCGAGCGAAGTTCCCCGGCGCTTGTTACACCCCAAGCGACGCACCATAGGTTTGCGCATTCCCGACCATAATATTACCCGTGATTTACTCGCCGGGCTGGGTGAGCCACTAATGAGTACCTCTCTGATTATGCCGGGTGACGACTTCCCGTTAACCGACCCCTATGACATTCGAAATAGTCTGGAGCACGACGTTGATCTGGTTATCGACGGTGGTTATTGTGGCATGCAGGCCACAACCGTGGTCAATCTTACCGATGATATACCCGTCGTCATGCGAGTCGGCGTTGGTGATCCCCGTCCTTTCGAATAGCCAGCATGGCCAATGGATACAAACAGCTAAACAGGTCATTAATTTTTTCACGGTTATCTGTATAATGCCCAGCTTCGAAAGGTTGTTTGCACTTGAAACTAAAGCGGGAAGGCAAATAACCGGTTAATTCCGCAGAATCTTGTGTTACCAGAGTAAACTTAGGAGCTGATCTTGGCTGTTACAAATTCCGAAAGGCGTGTTCTTTCCGGCATGAGGCCCACGGGCAAGTTGCATTTAGGGCATTACCATGGTGTCCTGAAAAACTGGGTTGAATTACAGCACCAGTACGAGTGTTATTTTTTTGTTGCCGATTGGCACGCACTGACCACACACTACGAAGACCCGCAGATCATTGAACATAATGTATGGGATATGGTAATTGACTGGCTGGCCGCTGGCATCAGCTCAAGTTCAGCAACCCTGTTTATCCAGTCCCGTGTTCCCGAGCATGCCGAGTTGCATGTACTGTTATCCATGATAACGCCTTTGAGCTGGCTGGAACGAGTGCCCAGCTATAAGGACCAGCAGGAAAAACTGAAAGAAAAAGATTTGGCCACCATTGGATTTCTTGGTTACCCGTTATTGCAAAGCGCGGATATTCTTGCCTACTCTGCTGGTAATGTGCCCGTGGGAGCCGACCAGGTGGCTCATGTTGAAATTACCCGCGATATAGCGCGGCGATTTAACCACCTGTACGGCCGTGATTCAGGCTTCAAGGAATTAGCCGAAGCCGCGATAAAAAAGATGGGCAAGAAGGCTTCCCGATCCTATATCAGGTTAAAAAACCAGTTCCAGGAACAGGGTGATCTTGAATCGCTGGAGCGGGCCCGGGCGCTGGTGAATCAGCAACAGAATATTTCCATTGATGAACGCGAACGCCTGATTGGCTATATCGAAGGCGGTGGTAAAGTCATACTGCCCGAACCAAAGGCGTTGTTAACCCCGGAACCCAAAATGCCAGGCATCGATGGCCAGAAAATGTCCAAATCTTACGGAAATACTATCGCATTGCGTGAGAGTCCCGATGAAATCAACCAGAAAATACGGACCATGCCAACCGACCCTGCGCGGGTTCGATTGGTCGATCCGGGTGATCCCGAAAAATGCCCGGTTTGGCCACTACACCAGGTCTATTCTGACGACACAACCAAACAGTGGGTCCAGGAAGGCTGTACAAGCGCAGGAATAGGATGTCTTGAATGTAAAAAAGTCGTTATAGATGCCGTAATTGAAGAACTCAAACCCATGCGTATTCGCGCCCAGGAATATCTGGATAGCCCCAACGTGGTTCGTGGTATCATCGCAGAAGGTTGTGAGCGGGCACGGGAACAGGCCAGAGAAACCCTTGAAGACGTGCGTGAAGCAATGTGCCTGGATTACCGATAGGCCGATTACTAATTTCGGAAAAAAATGACAGAGTCCCTGAAGAAAATGGAACCGACCCAGGCTACTGAAGAGTCGCAATCAAGCGGATTGTCATTGCTGGCTGAATCGCCGTTTGCCATCGTCGAGGGCAGGCCTTACACAAAACTACCCCAGGATCTTTACATTCCCCCCGATGCTCTGGAAGTCTTCCTGGAGGCGTTCGAGGGGCCATTGGATCTGCTTCTCTATCTGATCAAGCGTCAAAACCTGGATGTACTTAATATCAATGTTGCTGAAATAACCCGGCAATATATGGAGTACATTAGCCTCATGAAGTCGATGAAACTCGAGTTGGTAGCCGAGTACCTGGTTATGGCAGCGATGCTGGCTGAAATAAAATCGCGTATTCTGCTGCCACGGCATGAAAACCTGGAAGACGATGAAACCGATCCGCGCACAGAATTGATTCGTCGATTGCAGGAGTACGAACGCTTCAAGCAGGCGGCCGAAGATATTGATGAACTGCCCAGGATCGAGCGCGACTTGCATGTCGCCAGCGCCGAGCCCCCCGAGATCGAAGGTGAGCGACCGTTGCCGGACGTGACCCTGAAGGAAATGCTCCTGGCGCTGTCGCAGGCCCTGAAGCGCGCGGAAATGTTCGAGCATCACCATGTCCAGATGGAAAAACTGTCAACCCGGGAGCGGATGTCCACCATCCTGATGAAACTCCAGGAACACCAGTTTGTGCCGTTTGTATCCCTGTTTAACGTTGAAGAAGGCAAGCTGGGAGTGGTGGTAAGCTTCCTCGCGGTAATGGAACTGATTAAGGAATCACTGATCGATATTGTCCAGAACGAAGTGTTTGGGCCGATCCATATCAAGGCACGAGTGAATGAGTGAAGAAACACAATTAAAGCGTATTTTGGAAGGCGCGTTGCTAGCTGCAGGCGAGCCGCTGAGCGTGGAGCGCTTGTCGATGCTGTTTGCCGAAACTTGCTGACCACGAAGGGCGCGGGTTTGAGCTTAAGGAAGTGGCCAGCGGATGGCGTTTCCAGGTCTGCCAGGACTTGAGTGCCTGGGTGGGACGACTCTGGGAAGAGAAGCCGGCGCGTTATTCGCGTGCCTTGCTGGAAACCCTTTCCCTGATTGCGTACCGGCAGCCGACTACGCGGGGTGAGATCGAGGAGATTCGTGGCGTCGCTGTTAGTTCCAACATCATCCGCACCCTGATCGAACGGGAATGGATTCGCGTCGTGGGGCATCGCGATGTGCCGGGTAAGCCCGCCATGTTTGCGACGACCAAAACCTTTCTCGACTACTTCAACCTGAAGAACCTGGGTGAGTTGCCAACGCTGGCCGAGATTCGCGACCTGGACAAGGTTAATGCGGAGCTGGAATTCGGTGATATTGCCGGGCCAGCGGAAGCTGATACAGATGCTGAGGCCGCTGTAAATCCGGTCGAGCCGGCTGAAGAAGGCGCGGAGGGTGAACTCGAGTCCGGCGACTCTCCTGGCGAGGAAAGGGAGTTTGCTGAAGAAGAGGAGTTGCTGGATGACACCGCCCCGGAAACCAACCCTTTGGGCGGTAACTAATCACAACACAGAGGAGATGGTGCCGGTGAAAATCACACATGCGAGTTTAATGCTGGTTGCATTGCTGTTTATCAATCCGGCATTTGCCAATCAATGGGTGGCGGTAGACTGTGAGGGCCAGGCCCGTGCGCTGCTGAGCCAGGTTAGCGCGGATCCTGAACTGGCGCTTGCTGATGACCAGGCTGAGCGATTACGCGCTATCAGCATCGCGGTCTGCGAAGGCGATACCACGGCGCAATCCGAATCCGGAAAGAAGAAAAAGAAGGGTTTTTTCGATAGTTTGTCCTTCGGTGAGGAGGGAGAAAAGAAAGAGAAGAAAGAGAAGAAGGGCAACGAGCGGCTCAACAAGTTCTGATAGCCACGAAAATACTGCAACTCCTCTGGCAAGCGCGTCGCTTTGGCGGGCTGGGGGAACCTTGATCGGGGTAGTTATCTAATAGTTTGTTAATCCGGCCCTGCAGGTGATACCGCGGTATGATCAAGAAAATTATTTACATTGTACTGGTTATATTCATCACAGCCTGCTCAACCAAAGGCTGGTTAATCTCCACCGTTTACAACCGCGTCGATAACCTGTTG
>CAMYIF010000106.1 GCA_947258415.1 uncultured Pseudomonadales bacterium | reverse complement strand
CTCGAACTGGCTGATCAGGCACAGGTAGGCGCACAGGAAACCACACCGACTGTCAAGGAAGCCAGCGCTGCCTCCGCTGCGCCGGGAGATTCCGGTGGTGGTTATGGTGGTGGTTCCATGCAGGACGTCAAGGTGCCTGATATCGGTGATTTCAGCGGCGTTGACGTTATCGAAGTGTTGGTTGCCGTCGGCGATACCATTGCCGAGGGTGATTCATTACTGACCCTGGAAACCGACAAAGCCTCGATGGAAGTACCATCAAGTGCTTCCGGTGTGATCAAGGAACTGAAAGTCAAAGTTGGTGACAAGGTATCCAAAGATGATTTGATCCTGGTTGTTGCGGGTGCCAGTGGTGGCGCAGCGCCTGCCGGGGCCGCGCCTGCCGCCGCCGCCCCGGCAGCTGCCGCAGCAGCCCCTGCTGGTGGTGACGCGCCGATTAAAACCTACACGGGTAATGTCGATGTAGAGGCCGAGGTGGCCGTACTGGGTTCAGGACCTGGTGGTTATACCGCAGCATTTCGTGCCGCTGACCTGGGCAAAAAAGTAGTGCTGATTGAGCGTAATTCCACCCTGGGTGGTGTGTGTTTGAATGTAGGCTGTATTCCTTCCAAAGCATTGTTGCATGCTGCGGCGGTTATCGAAGAAAGCCGCCATATTGGTAAGCATGGCATTACTTTTACCGAACCAAAAATTGATATCGATAAGCTCAGATCCTTTAAAGACGGGGTCATCGGCAAATTAACCGGTGGTCTTGCAGGTTTGGCAAAACAACGTAAAGTCGAGATAGTCAACGGTGTGGGCAACTTCCTGGATAGCTATCATATTGAAGTTGTTGATGCTGATGGCAAGAAAAAGGTCGTTAAATTTAATAACTGTATCATCGCTGTAGGATCCGAACCGGTTAAACTGCCATTTGTGCCCGAAGACAAGCGTATCGTTGATTCCACCGGCGCACTTGAGCTGGACGGTATTCCCAAGCATATGCTGATTATCGGTGGCGGTATTATCGGTCTTGAAATGGCGACGGTTTACAGCGCTTTGGGTTCCAAGATTACTGTGGTGGAAATGCTGCCCGGCATTATTGCCGGTGCCGATAAAGATATCGTTAAACCCCTGTTTAACAAGCTAAAGGGCGAGTTCGAAAATATCTGGCTGGAAACACGGGTCACCGCTGTGGAAGCCTCGAAAAGCGGCCTCAAAGTTACCTTTGACGGTAAAAATGCACCGGATAAGCCACAGGTATACGACCGTATCCTGTTGTCTGTTGGCCGCACGCCAAACGGCGCCAAAATTAGTGCTGAGAAAGCCGGTGTCAAGGTCGAGCGTGGCTTTATAGCTGCCGATTCGCAACTGCGCACTAATATCAGCCATATCCATGCGATTGGTGATGTAATTGGTCAACCCATGCTGGCGCATAAAGCGGTTCATGAGGGTAAAGTAGCTGCAGAAAACTGTGCTGGCCATGTCAGCCATTTTGATGCGATGGTGATTCCATCCGTTGCCTACACGCACCCTGAAGTTGCCTGGGTCGGTGTCACTGAAACTGAAGCAAAGGAAAAAGGAATGAAGATCGGTAAGGCTTCTTTCCCATGGGCGGCTAGTGGACGAGCACTGAGCCTGGATTATGACCAGGGTGTTACCAAGCTGATTTTTGATGAAGAAACAGAGAAAGTGATTGGTGGCGGTATTGTCGGGCCAGGTGCAGGTGACCTGATTGCCGAAGTCGCCTTGGCGATCGAAAACCATTGCGACTCGCATGATATTGGTTTAACGGTGCATCCGCACCCAACCCTGTCAGAAACAGTGGCCATGGCTGCAGAGATGTATGATGGTTCAATTACCGATCTCTACGCGCCTAAAAAGAAAAAATAGAGCCCCTTTCATAGGCCATGTCTAAATTACCCGGCGCGCCGTCATTGATGGCGCGCCGGTTTTGTTTGCGCTTTCAAAATTTTTTCGACTGATATTATACCCTTGCAATTTAATACCTGGTTGCGCCAACCAGAGCCCCTCGTGTATTCTCGCGTGCCTTTAATCTGACCTGAAAAGCGTCAAAAATATCGCCAGCCTTTGACAAGTAAATTAAAGCTATAAGTACAAAGTATCGCTTTATTTCAGCGAAACTGGCGAGAACCCTATACTGAATTATAATTATTTGAACAGGATTTCCAGGATAAACAACATCATGGGCAAGCAACACTGGTTTTGTCGAATAGGGGCTGCGTGCCTTTTTTTCGTTATGTTATTACCGCTTTCGACGAGCGCCCTGGCCGAGGATAAGCAGGCAACGGCCAGCGCCTACTATGAAGACGCGATTAGGCTTTATAACCATGAAAAGTATAAAGAAGCCGTTATCCAGCTCAGGAATGCCCTGCAGCAAAATACGCGTTTATTGCCGGCTATTGTGTTATTGGGAAAAGCCTATCTGCAAACGGGTAACCCGGCGGCTGCAGAATCGGCTTTCGACGATGCCATTAGTGCCGGTGCCGATTTATCGCTGGTGGTTATTCCCCGTGCCCGGGCTTTTATGGTCCAGTTCAAGCAGGAATTGCTGTTGGCCGAGCGGGTACCGCAGGGCTTGCCTAAACACATATTGGCCGAATTGCACACCATCAGGGCGCAAGCCGCACTGCAGACCAATAATCAAAAGGCACTCGCCGAAGAGCTGGCCAACGCGCAGGCATCCGGGCCGGATAATGCCGACCTGATCTTCCTGGAATTGACCATTGCCCTGAATAAAGGCGAGTTTGTCGAATCCGAGCGTCAATTGCGCCGACTGAAAATTCTGTACCCGGACCAGCGAAACACATTGCTGGCAATCGCCTCTATTACCCACAGGAAAGGAAACCTGAAGGCCGCGCTCGATGAATACAGCGCCTTGATCAGCGCATTTCCCTATAACCAGGAAGCCAGGATGGCCAGAGTCGGTATTTTGTATGACCTCGGGAAGCACTCGGAAGCTGGTCAAGACCTTGAATTCCTCCTTGAGAGGGCAGCATCGGATCCACGGGTAAATTATTTAAAAGCCACCAGGCTGGAAGCGGAAGGCGATATTGACGGCCAAAGAGAGTCGCTTTTGGCAGCACTCGAAGTGCTGGATTTGCTTGGACCGGAAATCGTATTATCCAACCCGCAATTCAGCATGATTGGCGGCATGGCAAACTTCAAGCTGGATAAAACCGAGGCCGCCCGCATCTATCTTGAAAGTTATATAAAAGTAGGCGGCAATGACCCTGCTGCCCGTACCGTGTTGGCCAGGATCTATGCGAAAACGCGGGAATACCGCGAGACCCTCCGCTTGACCGAGGCGCTGCTTAACGAGGGGCGCCTGAACATGGAGTTAATCAAGCTCACTACCAATGCCTACCATGCCATTGGCGATCACAAAAAAGCGATGCACCTGCTCGAACGTATCACCCGGTTATTGAGCAATTCGACCGTACTCAACGTAGAACTGGCCCTGTCACGCATCAAGGCAGGGTTTAGCCAGCAGGGGATCGCCGAACTGGAAGCCCTGTATATCAACAAGGACACACGTAACTATACAGCCATGCCGCTGGCCGTGACCTACCTGGATGTCCGCAGGTTTGACCAGGCTTATGGCGTTGCCAGCGACCTGTTAGAAAACGAACCGGATAATATCAGTTATATCAACCTGCTCGGCCTGGTCGAGGTACATAGAGGTAATTTAAAACAGGCCAGAAAGCAATTTGAACAGGTGCTGCTCAGAGACCCGGATAGTGTGGGCGCGCATATCAATCTGGCCAAGCTGGATGTCGGTGCTGGTCAGTTTGAACCCGCGATTAAGCGGTTAAATCGGCTTGCCGAAAAAAACCGCGATAACACGCAAGTCATGCTCGAGTTGTCACGCGCTCATGCCAGGAAAGGCGATGTGCGCGAAGCGCTTAACCGGGCACGAAATGCCTATAAGGCCGCACCCGAATCGCTGTCTATCAACAGGAATCTTATCGAACTGCTGATTGCCACCGGTGACCTTAAGGAGGCATCCCTGGTTTCGCTGGAGCTTGAGCAGCGAGTACCACACAACCTGCATGTTCTCGAAGTGTCGGCCCGAGTGCTCAAGGCGCAGGGAAAAATCAACCAGCTTCGTTCGCACTATCGTGATATGGCAGCATTGGCCGCGTTAAACCCGGAATGGCTGGTAAAAATAGCGCGTTACCAGGCAATCGATACCGGTGACCTGGGTGACGCCAGTTATACCCTGTTCAAGGCACTGCAGGAAAATCCCGAATACCTGGATGCGCGAATACTGATGACCGACATCGAAACCCGCCTGAATCGGCTGGGTAGTGCCCAGGACCGGGCAAAGGCAATCATATCGGATCATCCGGATATGGATGTAGGCTATTTATTGCTGGGTGATATTTATACCGCGCAGCAAAATTACCCGCAGGCGATCGAGAACTATAGCAAGGCTAACGATAAAAACAGGAAAACAGGCACGCTGCTTAAAATCTATATTGCCCAGCGCCGAAACGGAGAATTAAGTACAGCGGAGCAATCACTTACCGCTTGGCTTGCCGATTATCCAAATGATTATGTCGTGCGTGATGCCCTGGGCGAATACTACCTGAGTACCGGCTCGCCGGAAAAAGCCAGGCAACAATACGCGCGCCTCCTCAAGAACGGCATCGAAACACCTCATTTGCTGAATAATATGGCCTACACTTTAATTAAGCTTAACGATCTGAAGTCTGCACTTGAATACGCCCGAAAGGCGCATGCCAAAGATTCATCCGATCCTTTTATCAACGATACGTTAGGCTGGATACTAACCCTGCAAAATCAGCACGAGGAAGGTATCGGCTACCTGCGCGAAGCGCTCACGCGCGCAAGTAATAATCCGGAAATGCGTTATCACCTGGCGGTTAACCTGGCCGGGCAGAAACGGACCAGGGAAGCGGCTTTCGAGCTTAAGGCAACGCTGGAGTCAAAACTGGATTTCGACGGCAGGAAAGAGGCCAATGACTTATTTCTGAAGATCAGTAACGAGCCGGTAAAATAAGTGTCGTGTTTCTTTACAACTTGATGCTTAATGATGGCTTTATAAAATGCCTTTACGTGATAACCTATTGAAATATAAATGTTTATAATTACTGGCTTAATTTTTGCGTTATTCTTAGTAGTTTTTGTATTTTCAGCTTTAGCAGGCTGAAAGCAGGTTGGGCATAACATTTTTTTGCGCAGGTTAATGGATATGAAACTAGCAAATCTAATTAAAATAACAATGGTTGGTGCATTATTAGCGAGTTTTTCAACGGCTAGTCTTGCAACCTCATCATCTACACACTGGTGGAATCTTAATTGCTACTCGCCGAATGGTAGTCGATGTCAAAACGATATTGAATATAGTTCTAACAATGGGATCACGGCAACCGTAAAAGCATATGGCACTTCAGGGGCTAATAATACCTACGAAAGACGAACGCTTTATGAATATACAAACAGTTCAGGAGATGTTGGCTTAGGTTCAGGTGCCGGTCCTGCAGCGGTTCCTGGTGGTGTTGGCCCATATAACGAAGTTAGCCCCAACCACGGATTCGATAACCAAGATGCACAAGAGTTCGCGCTCATCCATTTCACTTGGGATGTGGCACTTGAATCTATCGATTTAAGTTGGGTTGGTAATGACGACGATATCAGTGTACTTGCATGGCAAGGTGGTAATTTTTCTCTCAACAGCCACCTTGTTGGAAAGACGGCTGCTCAACTTGATGGTTTAGGCTGGACTCCTATTAGCAATTTTGATGCAGGAGGCACTGGCAATACGTCAGTTTATAATGATGGTACAAATACTGGTGGTGATATTGTATCTTCATTATATTGGTTGGTTGGCGCCTATAATGCCAACTTTGCATCTGCAGGCTGTGCTTCCGGGGTCTGTGCCACTGGGGCAAAAGACTACTTTAAACTAAATAAGTTACACGGAACACACCACGACAATGACGTACCGATCCCGGGAACAGTCGCGCTGCTGGCTCTGGGCTTGGTGCTAATGAGAACAAAAAAAACCAGATAGAATAATAACAATAAACGTTTTAGAGGCGCCTTTACGGCGCCTTTTTTTATTACCAGGCATTTATATGTTCGGATAATTTTCCTGCTTTATTGTTCTTTTTTATCAATCCCGACTGAAAAAATCATAATAAAAGACAAGGCAATAATGTGCTGTTAATATCCGTGGATTTTAAAGAAAAAGGTTTTTATTTTACCTATACTCAGCACCAGTTGTTTAACTGGAAGACCAAAAACTTGAAAGCATTTAAGGAGAAAGTCGCATGGCAGCAATGGTTGAGGAGCTGATCCTGAAATTCAGTTGTGAAGACAAACCTGGTATTGTCGCCTCGGTTGCCAGCCTGTTCTCTTTGCAGGGTTTTAACATTCGCGAGTCCTCACAGTTCGAGGACACCAAGACCAAACATTTTTTTATGCGTACTTTCCTTGAGTCAGTCGAGGGGCCGAAAAACCTGAACGATATCCGGTCGGCTTTCCAATCGATAGCTGACCGGTACGGCATGGATTGGGATCTGTGCAACGGACAACAAAAAACCAGGGTTCTTATCGCCGTTTCCAAATGGGGGCATTGCCTGGATACCCTGCTAAGCGGCTGGAAGCGGGGTTATTTACCGGTTGATATCGTCGGCGTGGTATCCAATCACGAAGATATGCGCGACCTGACCGAGTGGTACAAGGTGCCTTTCCATTACCTGCCGGTCACCCCTGAGACTAAAGCAGAGCAGGAAAGTAAAATACTTGAATTAATACGTACCAATAATGTCGATGTACTAGTGCTTGCAAGATATATGCAGATTCTGTCCGATACCATGTGCAAGCAACTGGAAGGCAAGGCGATAAATATTCACCATTCCTTCCTGCCGGGATTCAAGGGAGCGAAGCCCTATCACCAGGCTTACGACCGGGGTGTCAAACTGATCGGTGCAACCGCGCATTATGTTACGGCGAAGCTGGATGAAGGCCCGATTATCGAGCAGTCGGTAGAACGCGTTAGCCATTTCAATACTCCCGAAGAGCTCGTTGAAATTGGCAGGGATATTGAAGCACTGGTGTTGCAAAAAGCATTGCGCTGGCACGCAGAACACAGGGTATTGCTGAATGGACAGAAAACCGTGGTATTCAGTCACTAGGATATTTTCGTATTTTAAGATTAATGTCAGGGAAGTGAGTAATGAAAGCAATTAACAGGGTCTACACAGAGTGTTTAAAGCTATTAACCGCCTGAATTAATAAGTACAGAAACCAGATCGAGTTTCACCATCCTGACAGGGTTCAGGATAGGCTATAATCTAATTTGTTACCCAACTGCATTGAAAGTTTCGGGTGTATCATGAACCTAATGGCTTCCATAGAAAATTGAATATATGAAACTAAAGATTTTAATTTTTCCTGCTATTTTGACCACTGCAATATTACTCCAGGGATGCCAGGAGCAGCCAGGA
>CAMYIF010000105.1 GCA_947258415.1 uncultured Pseudomonadales bacterium | reverse complement strand
ACTGGCTGTTGTCATGATAGACCAATCTCCTGGTTATTGATTTTGGTATCATGTTTTCCCGAATCTTTCGGGTTCGGGCGATCGGGGTGTGAATAAATAGGTATCCGTTTAATGAATAATTTCAGTGCCTGCCAGTAGATACCAAAAACGACCTTGAAGGTCATGTGCGGGTAGCTGATTATCAAGGACGTTAACCTGGCAGGAGTAACACTCTCTCGTTTGAGGCAAAGTGTCGCATCGAATTCCATCTTGGTTTGTTTCCAGTTTTGCATGTGTATCAGTAAATTTTTCCCTGGCTGGTTGCTGAGCCACTGGTATTCCAGTTCCATTGGATTAAATGGCGAAACATGGAGTGACTTACTGAATCTTGTACGCAGGTTACGTTCGTCTGGATCACACGGAAGCACATAAGCGTGCCTTTCATTCCAGGGTGTGTTGGTGACTTCTGCGATCAAAAACTGGAGCCGGCCAGTCTCATCGTAAATGTAGTAACAGGTGATCGGATTGATCAGGTAGCCAAAATACCTCAGGTTGGTTAGCACCCTGATGGCGCCGCTTGGATAGATACCGGTTTCCTGCTGGACCTTCATTCTTACTGCGGTATCAAGCGGTATTGAAGGGTCACCCAGGTAGTCGGACCGTTTGAAGCTGGCCAGGTTATTTTTCTCAACCGACCACAAGCGGGTTCCGGTAAATACCCGGTCCAATTCATCAAGGTCAAGGTACATCATAAATACCTTGTACCTGAAAACATGCGTGCCGGGGTGGCTGCGTCGATGGCGGACCCATCCGCTGTAGATGGCGCTTTTCAATTCTGAGGAATCAATTGATTTATTCAATTGGCTCATTACCAGTTGACTCCCATGGCTTGGGTAACCTTCAAGGCGCTGTTCACGCCGTCTTCGTGAAAGCCATTGCCCCAGTAGGCACCACAAAACCAGCTACGGTTGACACCATTAATCTGTTTCCAGTTTTTTGCGGCCTGCACCGAGTCGAGGGAAAAAACCGGGTGCGAGTATTGGTAATGCCCCAGAATCTTTTCAGGATCAATACGTTCTGTGGTATTGAGGCTGACGCAGAAAGTCACAGGGGCCTCGATTCCTTGCAGGATATTCATGTTGTAGGTCAAAACGGGAGGTGTTTGCTGTTGTTCGGGTAGTAGATAGTTCCAGCTTGACCATGCCAGTTTCCTCCTGGGTAACAGGCTGGCATCTGTGTGCAATACGACCTCGTTATTGCTGTAAGGTATCGCGCCGAGCAGGGCAGTTTCTTCTGAAGATGGATCGCCAAGCATGTTCAGTGCCTGGTCTGAATGACAGGCAAAAATAACTTCGTCGAACACTTCCGGTTGTCTTCCTTTTACTGTCACTGAAACACTTTCCGTATGCCTGGTGACCGAAGAAACGGATCGACCTGTTTTAATTTTGTTTTTAAATGAGTTTACCAATGGCCCCAGGTAGGCCCTTGAACCCCCTGAAATTACCCGCCATTGGGGTCTGTTATTGACACTGAGCAAGCCATGGTTCTTGAAGAACCGTACAAAAAACAGCAGTGGGAAGTCCAGCATTATCTGGTTTGGCGCCGACCAGATGGCGCTACCCATGGGTATCAGGTAATGGTTAATGAAAGCATTACCGTAGCCCTTTGCCTGCAGGTATTCTCCCAGGGTGCCGGTGGCGGAGATTCGCTGGTGCGTCAAATCATCCACGGCTTCCTTGTTAAAGCGCATGATGTCGAGCAGCATTTTTATATAACTGGCTTTTAACAGGTTACTGCGTTGGGCAAACAAGGTATTAAGGTTGTTACCACCATATTCGAGGCCGGACTTTAGGCAACGTACGCTGAAGCTCATCTCGGTCGGGTGCGAATTCACGCCCAGCTCATCCATCAGCTTGATGAAATTGGGATAGGTCCAATCGTTATAGACGATAAACCCGGTGTCGATTGCGAAATGTTGACCATTAATGATGACGTCTTTGGTGGCGGTATGCCCACCGATAGTCTTTTCTGCCTCGAACACCTTGATGTCATGCTGCCGGTTCAGAAGGTAAGCGCAGGTCAGGCCTGAAATACCCGAACCGATAATCGCGATTTTCATTTCGATAACTTCCCTGGCTCAGGATTCTTATCAGGCTTGGGTGTCATCAGTTTCTGCCAGATTCCAGGAAAAAGCCTGCCCAGCTTGAGGGTCCAGTGCAGTCGTCTTGGAAAGGCATACGTCCTGGGCCGGTTTTTACTGCAGTCAACTATCCGTTGCGCGGCATCGTCGGCACTCACCATAAAAGGCATGTCGAAACGGTTCTTGTCAGTCAGGGGGGTTTTCACAAAGCCGGGTTGCACATCGGTCACATCGATATGGTAAGCATGCAGGTCCAGACTCAGGGAATGCAGAAAATAACTGACCGCTGCCTTTGATGAACCATAAGCCTCCGCCTTGGGAAAAGGTACCAGCATCGCCTGGGAGCTGATGCCAATAATGTGGGGGCGAGGTGCCTGGTTTTCTGACGCCAAACGACCCTGATTTTGGAGCAATGGTAGCGCTACGGCTAGGGTATTGACAGCACCCAGGTAATTAACATCCATGATGCGTTTCATCATGGACCAGTCTGGCTGGTCTATCTCCAGGTATTCACAATTGCCGGCATTGATATACAGTCTGTTCAATACACGGGTTTTGTCCATCAAGGTGGCTTGCACCCGGGGAATATCCTGTTCGCGGGTAATATCAAATGGGACAGCAAAAATGTTATCGCTATCTTTTGCTATTTGTTCAAGTTTTTCTGAGTTTCTTGCACTAATAAACAAGGTATGGCCCAGTTCGCTGAGACGTTTTGTCAATGCAAGGCCGATGCCGGATGTTGCACCCGTGACCCAGATGAATTCCTTTTTGTCATTTGTCGGATTTGAATTCTTCATCATGCGCTCTTCTGGTGAACCAAACGGTTTTTTAACCAGCGTGTGGCACCGCCAATTATCGGGACATGTTCATAGAGCAGTTCACCCATGTCGTAGATATCTTCGTGAAAAAAGATCCGCTCATCAAAGTGAATATGGGTCACACCCCGAACAGTAATCAACTTGCCACCCATTTTCGGGTGGCGGAAGTGCATGTTCCACTTAATGTAGGCGCGGCCATCAGAGACCAGTTCGTCAAGATACTCAAACCGGCACTCTGTAATGTTTGCGTACATGTCGGCCATATAATCCTGAAGACTGGTCAGTCCTCGAATCTGGTGAACAGGGTCACGGAACACGACATCCTCGCGGTAGAGATCATCCATACGAGACAGGTTAGCCGACTTTTCATTTTTAAAAAAACGCTTGAAGTTTTCTACAGGTGTTTCCACGGTATGCCCTTTGTTGTGTTTGTGGCCTTGTTACGCAGAATAAATCTTTTTGGATCATGCGAGATATTGTGAACCGAAGGCACTCCTCATGCGTAGAAATTGTAAGACTGGCGAGTTGTTCTGTCGGAATTCCGACTTCAACAATGATATTATCCCTAACGATCACGGTAAAATGCTAAATAATATACTTGAGTTACGCATCCAAGGGCGACCAATGGCAGATGGACCGACACCCGCCGATAAACAGAAGGGTTTGCAGTTGCATCTAAAGAAATGTATCGAACGTGTTGCCAAGAAGCGAGACAAGGCCGCTTTTGAATCGCTGTTCGAACATTTCGCCCCTCTATTGAGAGCATACAGTTTTGCTCGAGAGCCCGGTGCTTCCCTGATGGCAGATGAGTTGGCGCAAGTGGTCCTAATCAAGATATGGGAAAAAGCACATACTTATAACAGCAATAAAGCATCTGTCAACACATGGGTGTATACCCTGGCGCGCAACAGCCGAATTGATTTACTGAGGCGCAACGGCCGTTATACCACCGAAATAGACCCCGAATACCTTTGGCAGGACCTCGAAGACGAAAGCGCTGACCCTTTTGTGTCGATGCAACACAAACGCACCGAAAAAACCATTTCGGATGCATTTGAACATTTGCCTCCGGACCAGCAGCAGGTGATCGCCAAAGTATATCTTGAAGGAAAAACACACCAGGAAAGTGCCGATGAACTCGGCTTGCCGCTTGGAACAATCAAATCACGCATTCGGTTGGCATTGCAGAAATTGCAATTAGTCGTACGGAGGTAATCATGTTAGTTAATCATCACCCCGATTCTGAACGTTTAACGGCTTTTTCGGCAGGTAGTATGCCTTTAAGCCAGGCGCTGTGCGTATCTGCGCACCTGGAAATGTGTCCCGATTGCCGAGCCGACCTGGACAGCCTTAACAAGCTGGGCTCCCATGTGTTCAACCAAATGAAGCCATCCAGGGTCAGCAACGACCTTAAACAATCGGTATTCAAACAGCTGAATGACACCCAGACCCATGATCCGGTATCAAACAGCCCGGCTCGAAATGAAACCGGACGAGTTGCTTCCGGGGTCCCCAAATGCCTGTTCCAATTCATAGACGATGATTATGACAGCCTCGACTGGCACTGGGTTTCGCCTTCGATCAGGCAAGCTAACCTGTGTGTTGATGGTAATGGTGCCCATGTCGCTCTGTTACGGATTAAACCCGGCGGCAAGGCCTCTCATCACACCCATATGGGTGAAGAGATTACCATGGTATTGAAAGGTGCTTTTTCCGATGAGAGTGGTATTTTCCAGCAGGGCGATTTTGTTGTGCGGGGAAGTAATGACAAACACCGGCCCATTGCCACAAAGGACAGCGAATGCATCTGCTTGACGGTACTCGATGCACCGATTCAGTTTACAGGTTATTTCTCCCGTTGGTTGAATCCCCTGTTGCGGCGCGCTCACCCTTAAAACGCTCACCTGTAAAACAAAGTCAGCGGTTGAAACCAGGCGAGTGGTTGAGCATTTATTGCTGCAGTGGCCAAGCGTTCACTTTTCACTCGGTTAATCGATGATTGATTTTGCTCTTCGTTTTAAATTCCCACCCTTTGTTATACGATGTCTTAAGTTATTGCTGTATTTTCCTCGATTGCGCCTCGGGGTAAATACAGTTTCCTGTCCTGATTCAGGTATT
Organism: uncultured Pseudomonadales bacterium; assembly: GCA_947258415.1. GTDB lineage: Bacteria > Pseudomonadota > Gammaproteobacteria > Pseudomonadales > IMCC2047 > CAMYIF01. Next base: position 10,000 of record CAMYIF010000105.1, on the reverse strand, counting down.
TTTCTCACGCTTATGAAACCATGAAAAAATCTTATCTGTTTGCCATCACCGGCGTATTGGTCATAGTGGGTGTTCTCGGAGGAATAAAGGCCTTGCAAATAGGCGCTTTGGTCAATGCCGGCGTCAACATGGTTCCACCACCCATCGTAGTCTCGAGCTCACCGGTTGAACAGCAGGAATGGGAAGTTACCTTGTCATCCGTAGGATCCCTGGAAGCCGTTCAAGGCGTGGTTGTTACTGCAGAAATACCCGGCCGTGTTGCCAGTCTTCATTTCGATCCCGGTGGCAATGCGCAACAGGGAGACCTGTTGGTACAGCAGGATATTTCAGCAGAAAAGGCACAACTTCGAGCCGCAGAAGCCAATGTTGCCCTGGCAAAAAGCGACTTGGACCGCATCCGGGAGCTGGCAGAAAAAAAGGTCATTTCCCCATCACAACTCGATGCGGCAGACGCTAAATATAAAGAAGCCGTCGCCCAGGCTGATATTGTCAAATCCACCATTGCCAAGAAAACAATCCGCGCGCCGTTCGACGGGCGCCTGGGAATAAGAATGGTTAACCTGGGGCAGGATTTAAACAGCGGCGACCAGATTGTTTCCTTGCAGGTAGCCGATCCCATTTTCGTAAACTTTAATCTACCGCAACAGTATTTGGCAAAATTGAAACAGGGCATGGATGTGCGGGTCACATCAGATGCCGCCCCTGATAAAATATTTACCGGGAAAATTACCGCCATAAACCCGGAAGTAAACCCCTCTACTCGCAACATCCGTATACAGGCCACGCTGGAGAATAAAGACCTGTTATTGCTGCCTGGAATGTTTGCCAGTGTCGAGGTGGTATTACCCCTGGTTGATCATGTTATTGCGATTCCCATTACCTCTGTGGCCTATGCCACTTATGGAGATTCGGTGTTTATAGTTGAGCAGAAAAAAGATGAAGCTGCAGACAATACGAGCCTGATCGCAACCCAACAGTTTGTTCGCCTGGGCAGGGCTAAAGGTGACTTTGTTGAAGTGAAGGCCGGGTTAAAACCGGGTGATACCGTGGTGAGCGCTGGTGTATTCAAATTACGCAATGGCGCATCCATTGCCATCAATAATGATACAAGACCGGATTTTAAACTAAATCCGAGACCCGATAACACCTAGTGGTAACCGGTTATCAGCTTTGCAATGGCTATGAGCATTTTCAAAAACAGGCACAAAAATACCGGGGACACATGATTAACTGATGAGCCAACATGTGATTTTCCGTGAAGAAAAAAGGTTTCGATGAAATCAGTTACTGATATTTTTATCCGACGCCCGGTTCTGGCCATTGTGATCAGCCTGCTGATTATTATCGCCGGATTGCAGGCCGCATCTTCGGTAACCGTTCGTCAGTACCCTCGAAATGATAATGCCGTCATTACCGTTTCCACCACTTATTTCGGCGCCGATGCCGAGTTGGTGCGTGGTTTTATTACGACTCCCATGGAGCGGGCAATCGCCGGTGCCGATGGCATCGATTATATAGCTTCATCCAGCGCCCAGGGATTATCGACTATCAATGTCAGGCTGGAATTGAACTACGACCCGATAAAAGCCCTGTCGGAAATTACCGCAAAGATAAACCAGGTGCGTGGCGACCTTCCCCCTGAAGCTGAAATCCCGGTCATTAATGTTGTCTCTGCAGATAGTGTTTTTGCTGCCGCGTACCTGAGTTTCAACTCGGATATTCTTGCCGATAACCAGATTACCGATTACCTGGTACGTGTCGTTCAACCTCGACTGTCTGCCCTGGAGGGCGTGCAGCGTGCCGAGGTACTCGGTGCGCGTACGTTTGCCATGCGCATCTGGTTAAAACCGGATCGTATGGCTGCTTTTAATATCAAGCCGATCGAGATTCGACAGGCATTGGCGGCTAATAACTACTTATCTGCTCTCGGCCAAACCAAGGGCGCCATGATCCAGGTAAACCTTTCGGCCAATACGGATTTGCACACCGCAGAAGAATTTCGGGACCTGATCTTGCGTTCCGAAGACGGTGCGATTGTTCGCCTCAGTGATGTGGCCGATGTCGTACTGGGTTCCGAGTCTTATGATACCGAAGTGCGTTATTCCGGGCAGACAGCAACATTTATGGGTATCTGGCCGCTACCCAATGCCAACTCCCTTGATGTGATGGCGCTGGTACGCAAGGAAATGGAAACCATGCAGTCGACGCTTCCCAAGGGCCTGGATGCGCTGATTGCCTACGACGCGACCGAGTATATTGAAGCCTCCATCAAGGAGGTAATGACAACGCTAAGCGAAACACTGCTTATCGTGGTGATCATTATCTTCCTGTTCCTGGGATCGATCCGGTCGGTCATTATTCCGGTCATTGCCATCCCGCTATCGCTGATCGGCGCTGTATTTTTAATGCAGCTGTTTGGCTTCAGCCTGAATCTTTTAACCTTGCTTGCCATCGTTTTATCCGTTGGCCTGGTGGTCGATGATGCCATCGTCATTGTCGAAAACGTGGAACGGCATATCAGTCAGGGTCAATCGCCGGTGCAGGCGGCGATCCTGGGTGCGCGTGAACTGGTCGGGCCGGTCATTGCCATGACCGCACCCATTGGCTTGCAGGGTGGCCTGACCGGCTCCCTGTTTCGCGAGTTTGCCTTTACCCTGGCCGGTGCAGTCATGATTTCCGGGGTCGTTGCCCTGACCTTGTCACCCATGATGTCGGCCAAACTGCTCAAAACGGGCATCGAGGAGCATGGTTTTGCCAAAAAAAGCGCGCATTTTTTTGAGAACGTTAAGCAGCGCTACAACAGGTTGCTGGGTAAAACATTAAATGCACGGCCTGCCGTTTATTTTGTCTGGATAGTGATTGGTTTATTGTGGATTCCGATGTACCAGATGTCCCCGAAAGAGTTGGCGCCGACGGAAGACCAGGGCGTGATTTTTGGCAGTGTCGAAGGCTCTTCCAACGCCTCGATGGACCAGGCTTCGATCTACGCAGCGGCCACCAATGAAATTTTCATGAGTTTTCCTGAAACCGAATTCACCTTCCAGCTTACTTATCCCACCGGCGGCTTTGGCGGCATGGTGCTTGTGCCCTGGGACGAGAGAGAGCGAACCGTATTCGATATGATGCCGGAAGTAACCCAAAAGTTGTCGCGTGTCAGTGGTGTCAATTTATTCCCGATCACACCACCGGCGCTGCCCGGCGGGGGTGATTTCCCGGTGGAATTTATCATCGCTGCAACCAGTGAACCGGCAGAAATTCTGGAATTTGCCAAACAACTTCAAATGAAAGCCATGCAAAGCGGGATGTTCGCTTTTCCGCCTTATCTGGATACCAAAGTGGATTTACCCCAGGCAAAGCTGATTATCGACCGGGACAAAGTCGCTGACCTGGGCCTTAACTTGCAGCAGGTAGGTGCCGATATCGGTGTGATGCAGGGTGGTGCCTACGTCAATCGTTTTAACATTTCAGGGCGCAGTTACCGGGTGATTCCACAAGTGGAAAGATCAGAACGCCTTAATCCCGAGCAATTGACCGATATCTATATTAGTGGCCCGGATGACGAACCAATTTCGGTAGGCACCCTGGCAAAAATAGAACAAAAAACGGTACCCCGTTCGCTGAACCGTTTCCAACAACTGAACGCCGTCAAACTGAGCGGTGTTGCAACCCAGCCGCTGGACCAGGCGTTAAAGGTCCTGGAAGACGAAGCGGCCAGGATCCTGCCGCAAGGGTATATGGTCGATTACACGGGGGAATCACGTCAGTTGCGCCGGGAAGGGAACAAGTTTGTCCCGGCTTTCAGTATGGCAATCCTGCTGATTTTTCTGGTGCTGGCGGCGCAGTTCAACAGCTTTCGTGATCCCTTCGTGATCCTGGCCGGTTCCGTGCCGCTGGCCATGTTCGGCGCCTTGATATTTACCTTCCTAAAAATGCCCAACCCCAATATGAATTACTGGACCGATGGCTGGACCACCACATTGAATATTTATTCGCAGGTCGGGCTGGTCACCCTGATCGGCCTGGTCTCAAAAAACGGAATTTTGATTGTGGAGTTCGCCAACAAACTGCAGGAACAGGGTTTGGAGAAACTTGCTGCGATCAAGGAATCCGCCTCAACGCGTTTGCGACCGGTATTAATGACAACTGCAGCCACCGTTGCCGGTCACTTTCCTTTGGTATTGGTATCCGGCGCCGGCGCCGAAGCACGGAATTCTATCGGGCTGGTTCTGGTCGGCGGCATGGCAATTGGAACCCTGTTTACCCTGTTCGTAATTCCATCCCTGTATATGCTGATTGCAAAGGATTTGCGTGGAAAAAATCAGGTGATGGCCGGGCAGCAAGCAATAGCCTGAAATCTTACACGCCTAATCGGGTAGCGGTATAGACTCCAGGTGATCGCCGGGTATCTGCGGGAAGCGTCCTTCGGCCCAGTCCGCTTTTGCCTGTTCGAGCCTTTCTTTGCTGAAGGAAACGAAATTCCAGTACAGTTGGGGTACCTCGGGCCAATGATCGCCGCCAAAAAGCAGGCATCTTGAATTTTTCAAAGCCCTGACTTCACGCTCCTGACCAAGTAAAACAAATTGCCCCTGCGAATAGTTATTTCCTTCAATTTCAACATCGCCGTTAACGATGTAAACGGCGCACTCCTGGCTGGAATCGGGTCTCTGGAAAGACGAGCCCTTACTGGCCAATACGTCGAGGTAAAACATCGGCGAGTAGGTTTTGATCGGTGAGGTCATGCCATAGGCTTCGCCGGCAATCAGGCGCATGTGCACGCCTTCGAGCATGCGGTGTGGAAGCTGGCACTTTTTTACCTGCATGAAACCGGGGTCGATTTCGGCCTTGTTTTCTGGCAATGCAACCCAGCATTGCATGCCATTCAGGACAGTTTCCGTGGCCTTGGCTTCGTGGGTTTCACGTTCCGAATGAACGATACCGCGACCGGCTGTCATCCAGTTCACGTCGCCGGGGACAATTTCCACGCTGTTGCCCAGGCTGTCCCGATGAACCAGGCTACCCTCTAGCATGTAAGTAACAGTCGCTAAACCGATGTGCGGATGAGGCCTGACATCGATGCCATCACCCGGGGCAAATTTCACGGGGCCCATATGGTCGATAAACACAAAAGGACCGACCATCCTTTTTTTTGTATTGGGCACGATCCGGGTAACGCTGAATCCGCCCAGATCCTTTTTTTTACCGTTCAGTATTTCTGCCATGGTTCACTCCATTAGATAATCAGTCCGGCAATTATTTGGCAAACTATTGATATAGCACAGGTCATTCATTCTGCATGATTGCGATCATGCCCATGTTAAGGATTGCTGTTAGGACATTCAACCGAACTGGCCCGTAGAGGTATCTGGCTGGCTGGTCCGGAATCGTCTGCAATATGAAACCCGATATAAGGGGAAACTCTGGCTGGACGTTTAAAACAGATATACCTTAGCATTCAAACATCAACAGGTTCACATGGAGGTTATAGGATGCCTGATTATACCGCGCTTGGAAAAACACCCACGTTTTTTAGTGACGCTGTGAAGCGTCGTAATACCCTTGCCGACTGGATGTTCTACGATGTTGGGGCACTGACTCAAAAAGAATTTACCATGCTGTCCCGGCAAACCAACCTGGAAGGAGCCATTCTCGTAGTTGAGCCATCCGGGAGCGGTGATTCTGTGCGTATCCAGAAATTTGAAACATTCAGGTCATTTCGAACCGAACCCGGGGAGTTACTGCGACACTTTAGCATTGCCGGTGTTGGCAGTTCAGACGTGGGGGCAGCGGCACTGGCAAGATCACTTGCCAACCACCTTGACGCGCCGGTCGGCGCGATCGTTGCGGGCTATGGAATGTCCGACCTGCTGAGCGAGGCCCTGGGTGGCTGGTTATTCTTCGGAACCAGCAACCAGTTGCTTAACCTGGCACAAAATACCCGGGATATGTCAACTATCGCGCGTGGCATTATTGATGATAAGGGGGTAACTGGCGAACCGACTGAACCAAAGGAATTACCAGGTACGGATACGCGAACCCTTATCCGGTTGCTGAGCGAGGAAGAGCGTAAAATTGAGACCATACTGGGTCACTCCAAGGGCTGCCTGAGTATCGCTTACGCCCTGCAATCGATGGCAGCACAGCCTGATCAACAGCATATTAACCGCGCCCGGGATATCGATATTATTACTACCGGTGCAGTTGTTGCATTTCCGGAACGTTTGAACCGGGTACGTCAGTACCTGGGTTCATTGGACTGGTTCGGCCGGATGAATTCGCGTATGCATTTGCCCTACACGAATGTGCCCAACGCCTGGCATCACCTGAACAGCAAGATGAATTTTCACATGAACCTGCCGCGGGTGCTGGCCGGTGACTATGACTAACCGGCAAGTCTGTGTCGGTTGCCGTTTGACTAAAAGCCGGTTGCCGAACCAGGCGATCAAGCATAAAGCAGGCTGATATAGGAGCGGTACGCCAATAATTGTTTGACCAGTATCGAGGGGTCATTCAAGGCCCTTGATACGATAATGCCGCCTTCAATAATAGTGGACAGCATGTCGGCCAGCTCAGCGCTGGTGGTATCGGCTTTAGGCTGGTAACTGGCGTTGATTTTTTCCAGCTTCACTTCAAACAGGCGCCGCCAATCCATTACCATGTCTGCGGTAATCTTGCGTACTTCCTCATTAACCTGGTGGCTCTCGTAGGTAAAGGACGCCACAAGGCAGCCGGGGTGCAGGCCTTTGAGGTCTTCCATCATTTCGGATAGCAGCTTGACGAAAACCAGCATTTGCTGGAGCGGGTCATTGGTGAGTTCTTCGGCACGGTTAAACAGCCCGCTGAATAAAAAAGCATCGCGCTCCCTGTATCGATGCATCAAGGCGTAGGCAAGGTCATTTTTACCGTCGAAATGATAAAAGAAGCCACCCTTGGTAATGCCTGCTTCTTTAATCAGGCTGTCGATAGAAGTGGCGGCGAAACCATTGAGCAGGATTTGTTGTTCGGCAATATCAAGCAGTTTTTCTCGCGTTTCTTCTCCCTTTGAGACCATTTTTACTATACCCCGGGTAAAGTTTTCGACTACCTTTCGATCAAACAGTCGCGATAAAACTAAGGATGCTAATTATAACTATTTGTATTTACTATCAAATAGAAAAAAATTTGAAAAAGTACTGCTCGCCCACTGGAATATTCTAACGCTAATTTTTAATCTAGTACTACTCAATTAATATCACGTACATGAAGCGACTATGTCGCTAAGGAGGTTAATATTATGAGCATTTACAGGGAAGACCTTCCACAATTAAAGGATTTATTACTGATGGTGGTCTTGAGACCGTCTTGTTGTTTCAGCAAAATATCAACATTCCTGAATTTGCCTCTTATGATTTACTGCGTAACGAGCAAGGCTACAAAATACTTTTCGATTATTATGCAGCTTACGCAAAGCTGGGCCGAAAATACAAAATAGGGCTGGTTCTGGAAACGCCGACCTGGCGTGCGAATCCGGACTGGGGCAGGAAGATTGGCGATTCACAGAAAAATCTGGACGAATTTAACGCACTATCCGTTAAACTCCTCGAGCAAATCCGTTCCGAGTATGCAATCCAGGATTCCCCGATAGTCATCAGTGGAAACATTGGCCCGCGCGGGGATGGTTATGTTGCGTCTGATTGCATGACCGTTACCGAAGCGCAGGATTATCACACCCCTCAGATTTCGGTTTTTGCAGCCTCCAATGCTGACCTGGTCAGCGCCATAACCCTTAACTATATCGAAGAAGCGATTGGTGTTTCGCTTGCTGCCAAAGCAAAAAATGTACCTGTGTGTATTTCTTTTACCGTGGAAACCGATGGCAAAATCCCGACCGGTGAAACCTTGAAAGAGGCAATCAGTGCAGTTGATCAGGCGACAGGCAACGCGCCCGCCTATTACATGATTAATTGCGCCCACCCGACACATTTCGACCATTTGCTTAAAGGTGAAGACTGGCTATCCCGAATAAAAGGAGTACGCGCAAATGCTTCGCGCCTTAGTCATGCGGAGCTGGACGAGTCAGAACAACTGGATGAGGGCAACCCGAACGAATTCGGACAGCAATGTTGTTCTCTTAAATCATTATCACCATATTTAAATATCCTGGGCGGTTGCTGTGGAACCGACCACAGACACATCGAGCAAATCTGTAAACAGTTGGCGTTTGCCCGAAAACCCGAAAGCAGTTTGAGTAAACAGGTGCATTAACAGATTGCGCTGAAGAGCTAACAGCATTCTTTTTAAGCGGTTGCTGGACATAATAAGGAACAACAGGGTGGGGTTTGTACGGATCAAAAAGGAATTTATTCTTGGTATACTTGTCGTCTGATATCAGGCACAAAACCGGAGAATAATGATGGACAAACCCCTTTCAACCAAATCGTCTATGTCAATTGATGGCAAAGATTATTCGCTTTATCGGCTCGACCAGGTCGTTAATCAGGATCAACTGCAACGATTGCCTTATTCGCTAAAAGTATTGCTGGAAAACCTGTTGCGCAAGGCCGATGGCAAGAATGTTACACAACAGGATATCCAGGCGCTGTGTGAATGGAAGCCAAAAGCCGAACCCGATCATCAAATCAGTTTTACCCCGGCACGGGTTATTTTGCAGGACTTTACCGGTGTCCCGGCTGTCGTTGATTTGGCCGCCATGCGCGCCGCGATGCGCGCACTCAAAGGAGACCCGTCACTTATCAATCCCCTCAGCTCAGTCGATCTGGTGATAGATCACTCGGTGATGGTGGATTTTTACGCAATACCGGACGCCCTGGAAAAAAATACCCGCATCGAGTTTCAGCGTAACAGGGAGCGTTACCAGTTCCTGCGCTGGGGGCAACAGGCCTTTTCCAATTTCAGGGTTGTACCGCCGGGTACCGGCATTGTGCACCAGGTGAATCTTGAGTATTTGGGAACGGTAGTCGCCACCGAAAAGCAGAATGGTGAATCGGTGCTTTTACCCGATAGCCTGGTCGGTACTGACTCGCATACCACGATGATCAACGGACTTGGTGTGTTGGGTTGGGGCGTGGGGGGAATCGAGGCCGAAGCGGCGATGCTGGGCCAGCCCATCACCATGTTGATTCCCCAGGTAGTCGGATTTGAACTCAAGGGCAAACTACGCGAAGGTGCGACAGCAACTGACCTGGTTTTGACGGCGACACAGATGTTGAGGAAGAAAGATGTGGTTGGCAAATTTGTTGAGTTTTTCGGCGAGGGCTTAAAGGAATTGCCGTTGGCAGACAGGGCCACTATTGCCAATATGGCACCTGAATACGGCGCTACCTGCGGTATTTTCCCGGTCGATGAAGAGACATTGAATTACCTTCGTTTAACCGGTCGCGACGAGCACCTGATCAATATCGTAGAGGCTTACTCAAAAGCGCAAGGTATGTGGCGGCACGAGGGTGAAAAGCCGGCAGAATACTCCGAAGTTTTAACCCTGGATCTCGATTCCGTAGTGCCGTCACTTGCCGGGCCGAAACGTCCCCAGGATAAAATCGAGTTGACCAAGGCCAAGTCCAGTTTTGCCGAGGTGCTGCGCGAGGAGACAAAGTCCAGAACAAAAACCTTCGCATCCAGCAGTGCAAACCGGTTTGACGACGAAGGTGGAAAGGTGGCAATGGATGTGACCCAGGCGCCCGAAGTTTGTGGTGTCGAGATTGAACTGGATGAAGCAAAACATATGCTTCACCACGGTTCAGTTGTTATAGCGGCTATCACTAGTTGTACCAATACCTCAAACCCGGCGGTGATGATAGCCGCCGGGCTAGTTGCGCAAAAAGCCCTGGAAAAAGGCCTGCAGGTTAAACCCTGGGTAAAAACTTCTTTTGCTCCCGGTTCGCAGGTAGTCCCGGCCTATCTTGAAGCCGCCGAGTTAATGGAGCCGCTGAGGAAGCTGGGATTTAACCTGGTGGGTTTTGGCTGCACAACCTGTATCGGCAACTCCGGCCCGTTATCCGAACCG
>CAMYIF010000104.1:7792-13379 GCA_947258415.1 uncultured Pseudomonadales bacterium | reverse complement strand
GGGTGCAGCAGAAGCCACCAAAGACGTATCGGAAATCAATGCCCTGGTAGCCTACTTGCAGCAATTAGGCACGATCATCAAGGCAAGGCGCTAGAAAATATGGATATGAATGACGTTCGTGGTATCGGCACACTGCTAGTCATGGCCGCTTTCATCAGCGTATGCGTCTGGGCTTATAGCTCAAAACGGAAAAAAAGCTTCGATGAAGCCGCCAACCTGCCCTTTGTTGATGATGAGGAAGAGGCCGAGAACGACAAAAACAATACAAATTCACAGCAGGAGAAACAGCGAGATGAGTAGTTTCTGGAGCATATGGATAACCGTAATCACTTTAGGCTCCATTTTTGGAAGCTGGTGGTTGCTGCAAACAACCCGAAGAGCGTGGAACCCACCGGCGGACCCTGATAAAGTACCACACACTGGTCATGTATACGATGGAATCGAAGAACTTGATAACCCCATACCCTACTGGTGGTATTTAAAGTATCTCGCCCTGATCGTCTTCGCGTTAGGCTATCTGGCTTTGTATCCTGGACTGGGAAATTACCAAGGCCTTCTCGGCTGGACACAAGAGTCTGCCTGGGAAGAAGAACTTGCCGAGGCCAAAGAAAGGTACAGCCCCATTTTTGCCGAGTATGCAAAGACGTCTATCCCGGAACTGCAATCCAATAAGAAGGCGATGCTATCCGCCCAGCGTATTTTTGCCAACAACTGCGCTGTTTGCCATGGTGAAGCGGCAAAAGGTGGCATTGGTTTTCCAAATTTGACCGATGACGATTGGCTCTATGGCGGTAAACCCGAGGATATCAAAACCACACTGATAGCTGGGCGTAAGGGGCAAATGCCGGCATGGAGCGCTATTCTGGGTGAAGAAGGTGTAAGAGAAACAGCAGAGTACGTGATCAGCTTGAGTGATAGCAGGGTGATTCCTGAATTGGCAAAAAAAGGTGAGAAACACTTTAAAGCCATGTGCACAGCCTGTCATGGCCCTGATGGCAAAGGTAATCAGGCCCTCGGCGCGCCCAACCTGACTGATAATATCTGGCTCTATGGAGGCTCACCGGAAGCGATACGCCACACACTCCGTAACGGGCGCAATGGTAATATGCCGGCACACCTGGAACTATTGGGTGAAGACAAGATCCACTTGATGACAGCCTATATCCACGGCCTCTCCCTTAAAGAGACTGCTGAACCAAGACAAGTTTCACCTCGTGCCAGCCAAATTGTAAAGCCTATTCCTTAAGAAATAGTACTTTTGCGATGTACCTACCTCCACTGCTGAATTTGACAAGTAAGTGGAGGTTTGTCTGGCCGGTTTTATCATTAACCCGGTTATTTCGGTTTAAACGGCGATAGAATGACTGACAAAATCCACGTAGAACATATTGAAGAGTCAGGCTATACCGTTGAACATGCTGAAACGGAAACCTTCAACCTCTACAAGAAACGCGAAAAAATATACACCCGGAAAATTGAGGGCTTTTTCCAGCGCCTGCGCCTGTTTACCGGATGGCCTTTGTTACTGGGCTACTTCTTACTTCCCTGGATAAACTGGGAAGGTCGCCAAGCTGTACTTTTTGATCTTCCCAGTCGTCAATTTCATATTTTTGGCCTGACTTTCTGGCCGCAGGACTTCGCACTGCTTGGCTGGATACTCATCATTGCCGCGTTCGCGCTGTTTTTTGTGACCACCTGGATGGGGCGTGTCTGGTGTGGATATACCTGTCCGCAGACGGTATGGACCAGTATATTTATGTGGGTCGAGCAAGTTACCGAAGGTAACCGAAACGCCAGGATAAAGCTGGACAAGGCGCCCCGAAGCTCCAATAAAATAATACGCAAAACCCTCAAGCACAGTATGTGGGTGGGTATTTCGTTAATTACAGCCATCGGATTTGTTGGCTACTTTAGCCCGGTAAGGGAACTGGTACCCGCCATTTTCACCTTTAATATTGGGCCATGGGAAGCATTCTGGCTGGCTTTTTTTACCTTGGCAACCTACGGTAATGCAGGATGGCTGCGCGAACAGGTTTGCATGTATATGTGCCCTTATGCGCGCTTCCAGGCATCCATGTTTGACGGAGACACCCTGATTGTCTCCTATGACACTGAGCGCGGCGAAAAACGCGGAGCCAGAAAAAAAGGCATTGACTACAAAGCCAAGGGATTGGGAGATTGCATTGACTGCCAGCTCTGCGTTCAGGTCTGTCCAACCGGAATAGATATTAGGGATGGTTTGCAATATGAGTGCATCAATTGCGCCCTTTGTATCGATGCCTGCAACAGTACAATGGACAAGATGGGTTATGACCGCGGACTGATTCGCTATACCACCGAAAATAAACTGGCCGGCCAGCCAGGACAGAAACTGAGACCCAAATTGGTCGGTTATGGTGTTGCCCTTGCGATTATGGTCGGACTTTTTACCTATACCATTGCAGGACGCACACCTCTCGAAATAGATATACTTCGCGATCGTGGACAGCTTTACCGCCAAACGGATGACGGACTCATTGAAAACTCTTATACTATCAAGGTGTTGAACATGGGGCAGCGCGACATGCGCTTTAAGATCAGTGTAAGTGGTTCAGATAAACTGGCCCTCAAGGGTAATACCATTGTTGATGTGTCTGCCGGTGAGGTGTTCTCGGCACCGGTCACGGTTGAAGCAGATCCGGCCGTACTTGGAAGGCCAAGCATTGATATAACCTTTAATGTCGAGTCGGATGACGGGGCCATGAGGGCCTCCGAGGACTCGCGCTTTATTGGTCCAACCCCTCGCTAGCGCATCTACTTTTTTAACTATAAGGTCATCGCATTTTCATGGAGCTTTCTTCTACCCCCTGGTACCGACAATTTTGGCCGTGGTTTTTAATTACCCTGCCAGCAACGGTTGTGGTTGCCTGTATCATCACCGTCTGGATTGCGCTTGAAAATGATATCAGCCTGGTAAATGACAACTATTACCAGGAAGGTTTGAATATTAACAATGTCATTGAACAAGCAGACACCGCTGCCAGGTTCAACGTCTCTGCCAATCTTTTATTTTCTGAAAAAAACCAGAAAGTAACCATTTTTCTATCTGGCGACGCAGCGACTCCCAAGACGCTTAAATTGCTGCTATCGGCACCATCCAAAGCGGAAAATGATCATGACATTGTTTTGAATGCCCAAAACACTAACCTGTTTTCAGGCCCCATCAGCAAACCACTTAAAGGTCGCTATTATTTATCCCTGGTGCCAGACAATAATGAATGGCGTCTTTCGCAGGAAATTACTTTCCCCATCGGTGGCCCAATTACTGTTACCCATGATGGCCAAAATTCGCCATAATCCCGAGTATGCAACCTTCCCCTTCATTACCTTTGGCCTGTTACCATTGCGGCTTACCAGTTCCCGCTGATTCTGATTATACAGTGGTAATCAAAGGCTCCCCAGAGCCCATGTGTTGCCCCGGTTGCCAGGCGGTAGCCAAAACTATTCTGGATACCGGCTTAGGCCAGTATTACCGGAACCGGACCGAACTGGCTATCAAGCCCCGCGAATTGCAAAAAGAGCTGCTTGAAAAACTCAGCTTTTATGACCGGCCTGATATTCAGCAGGATTTTACTTGCGATCTAAATGAGCAGCAGAAAGAAGCCGTTATTATTATCGAGGGCATTACCTGCGCCGCCTGTACCTGGCTGATTGAGCATCAGTTAAAAAGGCTGGATGGCGTTGACCAGTGCACTGTTAATTTGAGCAACCACCGTGCACGAATCACCTGGACTACCGATAAACTGGATTTCAGCAAGATTCTGGCAACCATCTATCGATCGGGTTATCAGGCCCACCCCTTTCATATCGACAGGCAGGAAGAGCTTGCCGCGAAGGAACAGCATACTTTTATCAAACGTCTGGGTATTGCCGGTGTTGGTATGATGCAGGTTATGATGTATGCCATTGGCCTGTACGCCGGCGCTTTTGAAGACATGTCGCAACCGCATCGTGACTTCATTCGATTTATTAGCCTGATCATTGCCACGCCAGTGGTGTTTTACTCGGCGCAACCTTTTTTCAGGACCGCGTTGCGTAATATCAGGAACCGCCACCTGAGCATGGACGTTCCGGTATCCCTCGCGATTCTGGCGGCATTCCTGGCAAGCATATGGTCAACCTTTACCCAAGGCAAGGAAGTCTACTTTGATTCTGTCTGCATGTTTACCTTCTTCCTGTTGCTGGGACGATTTCTGGAATTCAGGGCCCGCCGGCGTATGGACCAGGGTAATTATGCATTGAACCGGATCATCCCGGATACGACGACAAAAATTGACGGCAACAGGCATCAACAGGTTCCGGTCAGGGACCTGAAAAAAGGTGATGTTATCCTGGTCAAAGCCGGTCAGACTATTCCTGTCGACGGCGTTATCCTGACGGGCCAAAGCAGTGTTGATGAATCAAATTTAACCGGCGAGTTCATTCCTGTTGGTAAAACCGAGGGCGATCAGGTAATTGCAGGCAGTGTTAACAAGGAAAACCCGGTATCCATAAAAACAACCCTCGTCGGGCAGAAAACCAGCCTGTCGGGTATCATGCGACTGCTTGATCAGGCGCAGAACAGCAAACCGCCCATTGCTACGCTGGCTGATAATATTGCTCAATATTTTGTCGCCTTTGTCCTGGTTATGGCATCGATAGTGGCCGTAACCTGGTGGTATATAGCCCCGGAACATGCATTTTGGGTAACCCTGTCCGTTCTCGTAGTTACCTGCCCCTGTGCATTATCGCTGGCGACACCAACGGCGCTCACCGCAGCTACTGGCGCCATGCACGCGAGAGGTATTCTGATCATCGCCGGTCACACACTGGAAGGGCTGGCTCAGGCTACACACGTTATTTTTGACAAAACGGGTACCTTGACCAAAGGGCAGCTGACATTACAACAGGTTATTACCCTGACGGAAATTTCCAGTCACGAATGCAATAACATCGCTGCCGCCCTGGAAGCGCATTCAGAACATCCCATCGCGCAGGCATTTAGTACCACTACCCTGGCCGCTATTGGTGTAAAAATACATCCAGCCTGTGGTATAGAAGGCAAAATATCGGGGCTTCGCTACCGCCTGGGTCGACCCGATTTCGCCATGGCCCTTTGCCGGAAACCAACAGCTATCGATACCCCGGCCAGCAACAATCAGGGACAATGGCTACTGCTAACCAGTGAACAGCAACCGCTGGGGTGGTTTCAGCTCAACGATCAAGTACGCGAAGATGCCCGTCAAACAGTGTCGCGACTCCAGGAAAGACAGCTTAAGGTGGAACTGCTGAGCGGTGATTCCTCGAATAATACGGCCAATATTGCCAGGCAACTGGGCATTTCGACCTATCGTGGCGGCGCTACACCCTCCGACAAAATGGCCTATATTGAAGACCTTCAGGCCCGGGGGGCCAAAGTCCTGATGATCGGCGATGGAATTAATGATGCCCCCGTCCTGGCGGCGGCCGATGTTTCAATTGCCATGACCAACGCCTCCGATTTAACGAAATCAAGTGCTGACGCCATTCTGCTATCCGGCCGGTTGGCACCCATAGTCGAAGCTCTTAA
>CAMYIF010000104.1:0-7752 GCA_947258415.1 uncultured Pseudomonadales bacterium | reverse complement strand
CGCGTTAAGGCTAAACAGGACGGAGAAAAACAGGCTGGCTTCTGACAACATGCTTTACGAAACACCTAGTGCCGTACTCAGATAATGGAAATAATTTACCTGCTTATCCCTGTCGCGTTAATTCTTGTCGGCATCGCCCTGAAGCTGTTTTTCTGGGCCGTAAAAGACGGGCAGTTTGAAGACCTTGAAGGCCCCGGCCATAGCATTTTGTTTGACGATGACCAGGATTTGGAAACCGAGGTGAAACGCAAAACAGGGGAACAAGAAAAACAGGAAGGTGAAACAAAATAGTGGTTGATACGGTTACTATTTCTGCCGCGTTTTTAATCGGTTTTCTCGGTGGTGCACACTGCATCGGCATGTGCGGTGGAATCATGGGAGCGCTGGCGATGGCCGTTCCGCCCGAGCAACGCAGGCCCGGAAAACTTGTGCCAATCCTTCTTTGTTACAACACCGGCAGGATAATCAGCTACAGTATCGCCGGTGGCATTCTGGGTGCCCTGGGCTGGTTTTTGAGCGATCAGTTTAACCATGCCGGCATCGTATTACGATACATTGCCGGGCTGATGCTGATTGCCATGGGACTCTATCTGGCAAGCTGGTGGACCGGTTTACGTCACCTGGAGAAAGCGGGCTACGCCCTCTGGCAAAAAATACAACCGGTGATCAAACAATTGATGCCGGTAAAATCCCCTTTGCATGCCATGCTGATTGGTTCGTTGTGGGGCTGGTTACCCTGCGGCCTACTCTACAGCGCCCTGTCATGGTCAGCTGCGGCGGGTAGCTGGCAAGACGCCATGGCCCTGATGTTTTTCTTTGGCCTGGGTACATTGCCGGCCGTAATGGCAACGGGTATTTTTCTGGACAGGGTAAGGGCGTTTATACAATCCCGGGCAATCCGGTCAGGTGCTGCAATCCTGGTTATAGCCTACGGGATCTGGACCTTACCCGTTACTTCCACACTGCTGATGGATCACGAATCACACGCGCATGGCTCACAGGGCCAGCACCAGGATCATTCAAGCCACAAACACCAGGACATAAATACGGATATAAATACTTCGCCGAATAATCCTTCCCAACATCACCATTAACAGGGATTAACCTGTCAGGTTATCAGGTGCAGGCAACCTCCCCGGAATGCCCCCTTGTCTTCTGCCCCGCTCAACTCTAAACTGTTAGCTGTAAATAGCCAAGCCAATAACCGGGCGGCATAAATCTAATGGATACCTTTTGAATAGCTCACACCTTGAAGCAATAAAATTAAAGGCCTATCGAGAAACATCCTGCCAGAGCTGCAGTTTGCGTGGCTTTTGCCTGCCCGTTTCACTTGATTTCAAGGAAGTAGAACTTCTTGACGCGATTATTACCCGAAGCCGCCCGTTGAAACCCGGTGAACACATGTTTCGACAGGGAGATGCTTTTTCTTCATTATTTGCAATCCACAGCGGTTGCGTCAAAACCTACAGCCTCTCGGACAATGGCGATGAACAAATAACCGGCTTCAGTCTTCCCAGTGAGCTGGTGGGTCTTAGCGGTATCGATACCGGGCAATACCCCGTGGGCGCTGTGGCCATAGAGACCTCGAGTATCTGTGAAATCCCCTATTCACATTTCAATGAACTGTCCAACAAAATGGGCAGTTTGAAAACCCAGCTGGTAAATACACTCAGCAAGGAAATCCGTAACGACCTGCGGATTCAGCTGCTTCTGGGCAATAAAAACGCAACCGAGCGTGTGTCAGATTTTCTGCTGGACCTCGTCGCCCGACCCAAGCTACGGGGTTACGCAACTAATTTTATTTGCCTGCCCATGTCGCGTAACGAAATAGCCAATTATTTGGGCCTGGCCGTAGAAACAGTCAGCCGAATACTGTCCCGCCTGCAAAAATCCGGCCTTATCAAGGTCAATGGTCGTGAGATTGAAATAATCGACGCTGCTTCGTTAAAGGTTAAATCGGGTGCCTGCATAATGTCCGGGTTAACCTGATCGACAGACTTCACCGCCTGGTGTATTTACTTTGCGTTACTATTCGGGTAAAAAGCGCCCATCTGTTTTCTGGTAACCCGGGAAATATTCCGAACTTTCAGGGCTGGTAAAATGCGAACGCTGGATAAAAAAGAAAAAACCAACTTCAACAAGTTGCAAAAACGCCTGAGGCGTCATGTCGGCAACGCCATTGCCGATTTCAACATGATTGAAAATGGTGACAAGGTCATGGTGTGCCTGTCCGGCGGCAAAGACTCGTACACCCTCCTGGATATATTGTTGAACCTGCAACAGCATGCGCCCATCGAATTTGAACTGGTTGCTGTTAACCTTGACCAAAAACAACCTGGTTTTCCCGAACAGGTGCTGCCTGAATACCTGGACGGGATTGGGGTGCGGTATTTTATTCTCGAAAAGGACACCTACAGCATCGTCAAGGAAAAAACACCCGAGGGTAAAACCACTTGCGCACTCTGTTCACGCCTGCGAAGGGGCAGCCTGTATGGTTTTGCCTCGGAGATAGGGGCGAGTAAAATCGCGCTTGGCCATCACCGTGACGACATAATGGAGACGCTGTTCCTGAATATGTTTTACGGTGGAAAGCTCAAGGCCATGCCCCCTAAATTGCTCAGCGATGATGGTAAAAATATTGTCATCCGCCCACTCGCCTACTGCAAGGAAGCCGACATTCGCCTTTTTTCCGAGCTTAAAAATTTTCCGATAATTCCCTGTAACCTGTGTGGCTCTCAGGAAATCCTGCAACGCAAGGTAATCAAGGATATGCTGCAAAGTTGGGAGAAAGAATGCCCGGGACGCCTGGATGTGATTTTTAAAAGCATTCGTGACGTTGTTCCTTCGCATTTGGCTGACGTCGATTTATTCGACTTTAAAACTCTGGAAAACAAGCGTACCCGTGACCTCTTCGACAAGCTCCAGCTGATTAACCTTTAACCTGCCTTATAATTCCAGTTTACCTGCATTTCGATCAATCATGCGCACGGTTACCAATCTTTATAAAAACATACCGGCAAGTCTTCCGGAAGAGCTGGTCGAAACCCTGGTAATCTCCAGCTATACCCGTGTGGAACGCATCGTTTCGGATAATCATTCAAGCCCGTCAGGCTATTGGTACGACCAGCCGTGGCACGAATGGATTTGCCTGATCCAGGGCAGTGCAACACTGGAATTTGAATCGCATGAAAACAGAATCCACCTCGAAACAGGTGATTGCCTGTTAATTAAGGCGCACGAAAGACATCGTGTGGTTGGTACCTCGGAAAAAGACAAGACTATCTGGCTGGCCGTGCATTTCGATTCAAACAATGACGCTTGAACCATAGGTCCAGGCCAGCTTTTATACTATGCCGGTTTTTCTAAACAAACAGATCTTGCCAATCGATAATATCGGAATCCTCATCTGTATCATCCAGCTCAATACCGCATATGTATTCCTCGCCCCGCGGCATGCTCCATCTAATTTTTCCCTGAAGCAGGAATTTACCCGGGATACCTTTTATTTCGACCCACAATTCGAGCTGGGTTTCAGAAGGAATACTTTCTACAACCGACAGCCGCATTCCAGTAGACGAAACATCGATCGTGGAACACGAAAAGGTTGTGTTTTCCAAATGCGGTTGCGTCTTGCAAGAAGCAACTTTAATAAAAATACGCTCTTCGCGAATCCCTCTTAAATCTATTCGGCGTTCTTCTGAAACCACTGGTCTCTCCGTGAGTCTGTAGTGAAATTTTTTATTAATAGTGGACCCATATCGCATTTCTGGCAAATTACAAATTATACGATAATCGGGTGGTTACCATTGCATAACTTTTTTGATAAATGGAACGGTCACACGCCTGCCTGCCGATAATGCGTTATGATCCAATTGCTCGAGAACATCCAGTAAAGCGGGTACACTCCGCCGGCAACGATTGATAATAAACTGACCAACTTCAGCATTCAACTCAATCCCTTTTGAACGTGCACGTTGCTGTAGCAACGGCAGTAAATCATCGTCATCCAGGGCAACCACTTGGTAAATCAGGCATGCAGACAATCTGGACGCCAGGTCGGCAAGCGATATGTTCAACAATCGAACCGGATTTGCCGCGGCCACAACCAGGCCAGAACCCGAATCAAGTAGCCGGTTAAACAGGTGGAACAGGGCCGTTTCCCAGTGATGATGACCAGCAATGGCATCGATATGATCGACACAAACCAAGTCTACGCTTTCAATACCTTCTATAACGGATGCATCGAATTGAATTAGCTCATCCAGCGGCAAGTACATGGATGTACGGCTTTTTTTACCGGCCTGATGACAACATGCCTGCAGTAAATGACTGCAACCCACACCCAGTTCTCCCCACAGGTAAACAAACTGTCCGGGCTCCAATTCTTCGCATTGAAACAATTGCTCGGTAATCGCCCGGTTTTTACCAACAACAAAGTTATCGAAGGTTAATTCTTCGCGAACGGGAAAATGCAGGGGCAATTGGGGGAAAAGTGAATTGATCATACCTGTTGTGATTTATTGTTGACGACTCGCGGCAATAGCTTTACGGCTCCAGGTAACCACGTAATCAATTCCGCTGACCGAACTGACGATGAAAACCAGAATGATGGCGCCATCCATTAGTAGCTGGTAGATATCGATTACCGATAAATCGACCAGAACCATTAACACAAGGATAAATTGAAAAGCGGTGCTAAATTTACCGGCGATTGTCGGGGAAAATTCGTATTCACCGAATAATATGCGGTATACGGTCGCACCCGTCAAAATTATCAGGTCCCTGGCAATAACCACGGCTGCCAGCCAAAACGGCAGCACACCGATGTAAGTCACCAGGATAAAGGTTACCACCAACAGCAATTTGTCGGCGATAGGATCGAGCATGGCACCGAAACGGCTTGCACAGTCAAAACGACGGGCCAGATAGCCATCGAGGCCATCCGAGATACTGCATATGGCGAACAGGATCAGGGTTAAAATGAATTCGCCCCTCAGAATACTGATGGCAACGGGAACCACTAACAACAATCGCAACAGGGTAATCAGGTTGGGGATTACCTTTAATGTAAATACTCTGCTCACTCAGGGACGCCATCGAAAGACAAGGATTTCCCTGCCGTCTTCGCCTAACAGTGGTGGTTCGGGAACCAGCTTGTTATCGAGCGCAATTGCCTCTTTTAACTTGCCGGGCTGGCCTTCGGTGACTAAATCCATGTACAGCAAATCACCCTCTACCCGGGTAACAAAAACATCACGCACGGCCGCAAATTTTTCCATGTAGGTGCCTGCCAGGGCATAGTCCTGCGTAGACCTGATACCCTTAATAAGCAGGTTAACAGTGCCCTTCTGCTGGGCATCGGTACTGACTGCGTAATAGCTGGCAAGATAATCAGCAACCCTGTTGATGGTATCAACCGGAAAGTCTTCCAGGCGTTTGGTGTGTACGTTAAAGCTCAGGGTTTCTCCGCGAAATATAAACAGCCAGCGCCCGGTCCATTCTGCCTGTTCATTGAAATAGACCTTGCCAGCCAGAATCGCTTCGGAATTATAACGCCGTGACGCCTGCTCCAGCCGCTCCTGGAATAGCCCCCAGGCATCGGTGGTAGATAATGCAACATTATCCTCAAGATCCATCAGCGGAAAAAGGGTTGGTAATCCACGAACCGATGCCTGGTCTTCAATGGCCTGTTTTAGGCCAGAGTCATCGCCCGCACTGATAATTGAGCGATTACCATCCTGCTCCTGAACTAACCACAATAATAAATTGGGCCGGTTTACACCCCATATGGGTAAACCGGATTGCCGTAACAAGTTGTTGATCAGGGCCGGGTCAAAATTCAGCCTGACCATCTGAACTTCAATTTCGCTGCCTTCCTGGTCAACTCGTTTCCTGGTCAGAAAATTAAACTGTTTCAGGAAGTTATCCGGATCGCCCAGGGCTTGGCTGATCCGTTCATTGGACAGGGCATTACGCGAGCCCGAAACCCTGACTATGACGTCACCCAGGCCTTTTTTTGCAGCCAGCAGGCGCTGTTCCGTTTGCTGGGATTCAATCGGTATTTCAACTGTATATAAATCAGGGACCTGAACAGCAAAAGCAACATCAACAATCAGAGCAAGGCAAAGAAAAAGACCCGGCTTTTTGTCCGAGCCACGATACAGTCGGTCCAGCACATATCTGCAAAACACGCAAAGCCTGTCCCGGTGAAAAAAACCAGTTTTATTATTCAAATTTTACCGCCCCGTGCAAATAATTGACGCTGTTAATATGTATTGTATGAATGTCTGTCGTAAATGGCTAGAGAAGCGCTTAATTTGACGTTAATGAACCACCGTTTGGAATTTTTTGTTTGCCTGAAAGCCTGAATTTTTTCCAACCGGGTATCTGGCGCAAATACCATCGCCTGTCTCTATCCGGTGAAACTGCCGGGTTTATCCGGATTACCAGGATCGAGTCATCAATTTCCTGATCCGGCTGATCCTGGCGAGAACAGGCCAAATAGATAATCTGAACTTGGCCGGGCAATATCCCTGCTGTAGAATAGCGCCTTTTTTAACCACAGTATTAAAAATGAATATGCCAGATCGTCCGAAAAAACCAGCCGCGTCGTCAACACCTTCTTCAACAGCTATCAGTTACAGGGATGCGGGTGTCGATATTGACGCCGGAAATGCGCTGGTAGACCGCATCAAGGGTATTGCCAAGTCGACTTCTCGTGCTGAAGTCCTGGGTGGGCTGGGTGGCTTTAGTGCCTTGTGCAAAATACCGAGTAAATACAAAGAGCCTGTTCTGGTTGCTGGCACAGATGGTGTCGGCACCAAACTGCGGCTGGCCATGGACCTGGGGCGGCATAACAGCATCGGGATCGATCTGGTTGCGATGTGCGTTAATGACCTGGTTGTCGGTGGCGCCGAGCCTTTATTTTTCCTCGATTATTATGCAACCGGTAAGCTGGATGTTGATATCGCTGCCTCCGTGGTCGAGGGAATTGGCAAAGGTTGCCATATGTCTGGTTGCGCCCTGATCGGCGGTGAAACGGCTGAAATGCCAGGCATGTACGAAGGTAATGATTACGATCTTGCCGGTTTTTGTGTCGGAATTGTCGAACAATCAGCGATCATTGACGGCAGTCGTGTGCATGCAGGCGACCAGTTGATAGCGCTGGCATCTTCAGGACCCCATTCCAATGGCTATTCGTTAATCCGTAAAATCATCGATGTCACCGATGCCGATATTCACGCCGATTTTGACGGGCGAACTCTGGGTCAGGCGCTCCTTGAGCCGACCCGTATTTATGTGAAGCCATTACTCGATTTAATCGAACAGGTTCAGGTAAAAGCCTTATGCCATATTACCGGTGGGGGTTTTACCGAAAATATTCCCCGTGTCTTGCCGGATAAGGTTGCCGCCCGGATTGACCTGGACAGCTGGCAATTACCGGAAATATTTAAATGGTTGCAGCATCAGGGCAATATCACACATCAAGAACTTTACCGGACCTTTAACTGTGGAGCAGGCATGATTTTGTGTGTTGCCCCGCAAGACACCGAAAACACATTGGAGCAGCTGAAAGCCAGGGGTGAAAAGGCCTGGCTTATTGGCTCAATTATCGATCGGGAACCTGGTCAGGAACGGGTGATTTTATCCACTCATGATGATCTTTAGGAACCAGCCCTGCAAACCCGGAATACCTTACCTGTTATGACAAGGAAGATGCATATCTGCCTCTGGCCGGCATAGCCGAAAATC
>CAMYIF010000103.1 GCA_947258415.1 uncultured Pseudomonadales bacterium | reverse complement strand
CTGGATGAATTTAAAAAAGGTAACCTGAAGGTGCTGGTGGCAACCGACGTCGCCGGCCGCGGTATTCATGTCGAGGGGGTCAGTCATGTTATCAATTACAATTTACCCGAAGACCCGGAAGATTACGTACACAGGATTGGTCGTACCGGCCGAGCCGGCGCTACTGGCACGTCAATCAGCCTTGCCTGCGAAGATGAGGCCTTCCAATTGCCCGCTATTGAAGAATTGCTGGGCGAAAAACTGTCCTGTGAATTTGCTCCAGGTGAATTGCTTGAGTCAGCTGAAACGAAAGTGAACTGATCGGGGCGTGAGTCCGGATTAGATCGGGACTACTCGAGTTGTCCCCACTAAACAAACAACATACTCCAGGCTGCACCAACCCAGTTCCGAAAGTGTTATTAACCGGATTCCCGCAAAGTTAATCCGTGGTTAAAATGATTTTGCCGATATGCGCCGAACTTTCTAATAGCTGGTGAGCCTTTGCCGCCTGTTCGAGCGGGAATGTTTTGAAAATCACTGGTTTGATTTTACCCTTTTCAATCAATGGCCAGATGGTATGTTGCAACGCCTCCGCGATTGAATCCTTTACCCTGTCGGATTGTGGCCGCAGGGTAGAACCGGTCCATATCAGCCGCTTGGCCATAATCGGCGCAATGCTGACTGTGGCTTTATGTCCCTGGGAAAAAGCAATAGAAACAAGTCTGCCTTCAAGGGCCAGGGCTTTTAAATTACGATTGATATACTCACCACCAAGGATGTCCAGGATGACGTTGACACCGGCTCCGCCGGTATAATGTTTAATCGCTTCAACAAAGTCCTGTTGTTGGTAATTTATCGCCTCGGCGCCCAACTCCTCGCAAGCCTGGCATTTTTCGTTGGTACCGGCAGTGACAAAAACCTTGACCCCGAGTGCCCTGGCTATTTGTATCGCGGTGGTGCCTATGCCGCCACTGCCACCATGGACCAGCAGCGTTTCGCCGGCTTTCAGGCTGGCGCGATCGATCAGGTTGGACCAGACGGTAAAGCATGTTTCCGGAAGCGCTGCCGATTCGATGAAACCAAGTCCTTTGGGAATAGGCAGGCAGTGACCTGGTTTTGTTTTAACCCATTCGGCATAACCGCCACCGGGTACCAATGCGCAGACCCGGTCGCCAGGTTTCCACGCACTGACATGGCTGCCTGTTTCGGTTATCTCGCCGGAAACTTCCAGACCAAGCACGGGGCTGGCGCCAGCCGGAGGCGGGTATAGTCCTTTACGCTGGGTTATGTCGGCACCATTGACACCGGCAGCCCTAACCCTGATCAGGACTTCGTCATCGCCAATGGATGGTATAGCTCCCTGGTTGCAGAACAAAACATCCGGACCGCCGGGCTCTTTAAAATCAATAAATTTCATCGTTTTCACTGTTTCTGCTGGAGTATCGAAAATAGTGTGGGGCATTATACGAAAACGAAGCTGTATTGTGCGATAGCAGGGATCATTGACTGCTTATGCCGATTGATTTTTATACAGAATAATGCAACCGAAAAAGCTGATAGTGGAAAGTTTGGCCTGGAAAAATAAAAAAGCCCCTGATTGCTCAGGGGCTTGATAAAAGCCGGTATTGTTTAGGTGAATCCCATTTGCGCCGGTAACCAGAGGACGATTGATGGCGCGGCAATGAGTGCAGCGATAGTCAATACATCGGCAACGAAGAAAGGTGCACATCCGCGGAACACGTCCTGGACGGAACACTCCGGCCTGACGCCGGCGACCACAAAGCAGTTCAATCCTATCGGTGGTGTGATCAGGCAAATTTCCGCCATCTTCACCACGATAATACCAAACCATATCGAACAGCCCACTTCGGAAAGACCGAAGGCAGCGTCTGCCGCGGCGACACCTTCTCCACCATTCAGGGCTATCACAGCCGGGTACACAACGGGCAAGGTCAACAGTAGCATACCGATGGCATCCATAAACATACCCAGCACTGCGTAAGCTAGCAGGATACAAATCAGGATCAGCATTGGGCTGTATTCAAGACTCGATATCCAGGCCGAAAATGTCGCCGGCAGGTCGGCAAAACCCAGGAAGCGTACGTACAGCAGTACACCCCAGATAATGGTAAAAATCATCACCGTTAATTTACTGGTTTCGATCAATGCTTCTTTTAGCTGGGGCCAGCGCATACCTTTGTACAGGGCCATGATCAGGATCACAAATGCGCCCAGTGAACCGGCTTCCGTCGGGGTGCCAACACCACCATAGATACAGATGGTAATAATGCCCACGACAAAAAAGATGGGGAATGCACCCGGTATCGTTTCAAGGCGTTCTTTCCAGGAAAAGCCGCCGACAGGTGGCCCAAGCTTTGGGTTCATCAAGGCAAGCACAACCACCAAGCCGCCGTAAATCAGGGCAGACACGGCACCCGGTATAAAGCCCGCCATTAACAATGCACCAACATCCTGCTCTACAATAATCGCATAAATGACCAGTATGGCAGAAGGAGGTATCAGGGATGCCAAGGTTCCGCCGGCCGCCACTACACCAGCAGCAAAGCGTTTGTCATAACCGAGTTTGAGCATTTCAGGGACAGCAATGCGGGCAAATACCGCAGACGTTGCTGTAGACGCACCCGATACCGCTGCAAATCCTGCGGTAGAAAATACGGTAGCAACACCCATTCCACCCGGTAACCAGCCAACCCAGCGCTTGGCCGCCTCAAACAGGGCTTTCGTCAGGCCGGCATGATAGGCAAGGAAGCCGATTAAAATAAAGGTGGGTATCAATGACAACGGCAGTGAAGATACTTTTGAGTGAGGGATGGTGCCCGCCATTTTAACGGCAACCGCGAAACCTTTCTCAAAGCCCATGCGTGCCGAGAAAATCCATACCAGGCCTATAAAGCCGGCCGCGGCAGCAGCAAAGGCAACGCGCACCCCGAGAATGACAAAAACGAGCATAAGAACTGAGACGATAATACCAATATCGATGGGATCCAGGGACCCCATTGCAGCGAATAGATCAGTCATTTTTGATCCCCCGGCTTGGCGATAATATCGTCACCTGCGATAGCCTTGGCTTCGTTGGCTGCCACTGTTGCCGCATCTTCGATCAACGGGACCGCCACAGGTGTATCGCCACCTTCCTTGATCGCCCGAATATAAGCCCATAACTGAAGCAGCAAACGCACGGCGAGAAGAGTTAAAGCAACGGTTACCACCAGCTTGGAAGGCCAGGTAGGCAGTTTAATATCGATTGAACTGTCACCAATGGTGTAGGCACGAAGAAAATGCAGGTAAGAACCGTATATCAGCACCAGTGTTAACAGGAACATTAACAGTGTAGAAATAAACTCGGAAATCCATAACGCCCGGCCATGCAACGCGCTGACCAGTATGTCCATGCGGATATGGCCACCATTACGCTGGGTATAGGCTATGCCCAGGAAGGCAAAAAAGGCCATGAATTGCTCTACCCAATCTATATAGCCGCTAATCGGCGCAGAGAATATCCAGCGCCCCAGGATATTCGCAGTAGCTAAAAATACCAGTAAGAAAATGATAATGCCGCCAAAAGTTGTAAGCACTATTTCAAGCTTCTGTAACTTCTGATCGGCGCGACTTAAGGTCGAATTGTCGGTTAAAACGCTAGCTGAGCCAGCCATAATTGCACCCCCCGTTGCGCATAAAAACTGCACCCCTGAAAATCAGGGGTGCAGGTAAAAACTACTATTGGTTGTATAGCTTACGAGTGAACTCGAGAAGTTCTTTGGCATTAAAACTCTTGCCGTTATCTTCAACCCATTTTTGCAGGACAGTGGCAGAAACCTTGTCAAGTTCTGCGGTCTGCTCGGGTGTAAAAGTCACCATTGTGAGGCCTTTTTCCTTGACGGCGGCTTCGTACTTGGCAGTGGTCTTTGTATTATAGTTATCAACATAATGCTTGATTGCCTCATCGACTGAGCCTAGCAGGGCATCACGGTGTGCGGGTTTTAAATCCGCCAGCGCATCAGAGTTTACCGCCACCGGGCAGTCAGCCGTACCCAGGTTTAAATTGGTGGTCGCGTAAGCACCAACGTCGATTGTTTTTGTAGCCAGGTGCGCATGAGGTGCAAAAGCAGCCGCATCGATTACCCCGGAATCCATGGATTGACGAACTTCGCCAAAGGGTACGCCCGTTTTGACCGCACCAAATGTGGACAGAACTTCCATCATGCCACCGGCTCCTCTTAAGCGCACGCCTTTAAAGTCGCTCAGTTCCTTGATGACATTTCCTTTGCCGATGATATTGTACTGAGGCAGGGGAGAGGGCATTAACAGGGTTGTGTTCCAGCGTGCCAAATCCTTGACTGCCGCGGGATGCTTGTAAACCTCCATCTGAATTTCTGCGATGCGGGCCAGGGAAACTTCTTTCAGGAATGGCAATTCAGATACCGTAATAGAAGGGTTTTTGTCATGATGATAAAAGGAGCAAAACTGAGCCATTTCAAATGCGCCAATGGCCAGGCCATCCAGGTTTTCTTTTTCTTTTGACAGGCCGCCATAGGATATTTTTAATTTGAATTCACCGTTGGTTTTTGCTTCGACCAATTCGGCCAGTTTTTCTACATTCTCGGTAAACGCACGTCTTGCTCCCCAGAGTGAAACATTCCATTCAGTAGCAGCAATCGCTTCGCCGGCAACAAGGCCTGTTACCAATGCCGAGGTTATTGCAATTTTGTTTAACAGCTTCATTTTTTTTATCCTCTAACTAGTAAAACATATGATCAAATTTAAAACTTTGTCCGGTATCTTATGCGCAATACGGTTCATTTTGCATGTCGACTTGGTTTTTTATTATCTATAAAAAAGGCTTAAAAAGACAGCGGTATGGCCCATATGGCACATATTTAAAGGTCAATAGCGTTTTTTTTTAAAAAAGGCGGGACCAGGAATAGTGGAGAGTAAAAATAGGTGTGTTGGATTTTAGGGATACACATGCAGCATTAGAGGGTGCGACTGGATTGGCCTGGATATGGCTATTCGCTTCCGCAATTGGGTTTAACTGCTTAATTACGGAAGCGAATACAGCATTTAGTGTCCGCTAAGTATCTGGCTCAGGAATAGCTTGGTACGATCAGACTGTGGATTGTTGAAAAATTCATTCGGTTCGTTTTGTTCAATAATCTGCCCGGCGTCCATGAATATAACCCGGTTGGCCACTTTTTTTGCGAAACCCATTTCGTGCGTCACGCAAATCATGGTCATGCCTTCTTCGGCCAACTCGATCATTACGTCCAAAACTTCCTTTATCATTTCAGGGTCGAGCGCCGAGGTTGGTTCATCAAAAAGCATAACCTGGGGATTCATGCACAATGAACGGGCGATAGCGACACGTTGCTGCTGTCCACCGGATAACTGGCCAGGATATTTCTTGGCTTGTTCGGGGATTTTGACGCGCTCGAGGTATTCCATTGCCGTTGCCTCTGCTTCCTTTCGCGGCGTCTTGCGAACCCAAATAGGGGCGAGTACCAGGTTTTCGAGAATAGTCAAATGCGGGAACAGGTTAAAATGCTGGAACACCATACCTATTTCACGGCGAATTTTTTCAATATGTTTCAGGTCACTGGTCAACTCACTCCCGTTAACAATAATCTGGCCTTTTTGGTGTTCTTCGAGGCGATTCAGGCAGCGGATCATCGTTGATTTACCCGAGCCGGAAGGCCCGCAAACAACGATCCTTTCACCTTTATAAACTTCAAGATTGATATCTTTAAGCACATGAAAGGCACCGTACCATTTGTTCATGTTTTTTATCTCGATAACGACTTCATCCGAGATTGACAGGTCTTTTTTTTCTGATTGATCTTGAGTTTCTGACATAGTTTTTCCAACCGTTCTATGAATCTATCGTTTATGGCCAGTTTGTAATTTATTTTCAAGCGCAATACTGTATCGGGACATGCCGAAACAGAAAGCCCAGAAGACGAACGCGGCAAAAACATAACCTTCTATCGCCATGCCAAGCCAGGCCGGGTCTTTAATGGCGTTTTCAACGGCACCGAGCAAATCAAATAACCCGATAATAATAACCAGGGTCGTATCTTTAAACAGGGCAATAAAAGTATTCACAATCCCTGGTATGACCAGTTTCAATGCCTGCGGAAGAATAATCAGCCCCATTGTTTTCCAGTAGCCGAAGCCTAGTGCTTGCGCAGCTTCGTACTGTCCCTTGGGGATAGCCTGCAGGCCGCCACGAATAACTTCAGCCATGTAAGCAGACTGGAATAATGTGATACCAATTAGCGCACGCAACAGTTTGTCGAATGTAACGCCTTCAGGCAGGAAAAGCGGCAGCATTACCGAGGACATGAACAGTACCGTAATTAATGGCACACCCCGCCAAATTTCAATAAAAACAATACAGCTGGATTTTACAATGGGCATGCTGGATCGCCGGCCTAATGCCAGTACTACGCCCAGAGGCAGGGATGCAACAATTCCGACAGAGGCAATGATCAATGTCAGCATCAATCCGCCCCATTGATCAGTTGTTACGACTGTAAGACCAAAGCTGCCGCCATAAAAGAGAACAAAAGCTATAAACGGGTAAACAAATAAAAGAAATGCCACCAAAATTCCTTTTTTAGGCATTTTTTCTATAAACAATGGGATCATCAAAGCGACGAGCAACAGGAATCCGAGGTTTACCCGCCACAAATATTCAGTCGGGTAAAAGCCATACATGAATTGTTGCAGGCGGACCTGGACAAATACCCAGCACGCTCCACCGGTTGTGCAATCTGCCCGCGAGGTGCCCGACCAATCAGAGCTAATAAACACCCAGTCTATTAGCGGCGGGATGGTGATGTAAATTATGTAAAGTCCGAGAATCGTAAAAAACGAATTAACCGCATTCGAAAACAGGTTTTGTCGTGCCCAGGCGACCGCGCCTACGGTGTTGGTTGGCGGTGGCAAACTTGGCAATTTTTCCGTGGTAAAAAACGCGTTCTTATGTGTCATCTTTTGGCACCTGTTATTCTTGTCATATGCTTCATGCTAACGCTCGATTAAAGCCATTTTTTTGTTATAAATATTCATAACAAACGAAATGGATAAGCTGATCGTCAGGTAGACACCCATTGTTGTCAGGATAATCTCCACTGCTTGACCGGTCTGGTTAAGCGTTGTACCCGCCCAGACAGCAACGAGGTCGGGATAGCCGACGGCCGTCGCCAGTGAAGAGTTTTTGGTCAGGTTTAAATACTGGCTGGTCAATGGCGGGATGATTACGCGCATGGCCTGGGGAATAATAACCAGGCGCAGTGTCGGTCTTGCTCTGAGCCCCAGTGCATGTGCAGCCTCGGTTTGCCCGTGGCTGACCGACTGAATGCCGGCACGAACGATCTCGGCGATAAATGCCGCGGTGTAAATTGTCAATGCAAGCCCAAGGGCCATTAGTTCAGGAATAATGGGCAGGCCACCGGTAAAATTAAAGCCTCTCAATGCGGGTAATTCCCAGCTCATGGGTGTACCAGTTGCAAGGAACACCAGGACGGGCAAGCCTATTATTAACCCCAGGCTGGTATAGAGTACGGGGAATCGCTGGCCCGTTGCATCCTGTCGCTTGTGCGCCCATTTTTTTATGATAATCGCAGCGATCACGCCAACGATTAAAAAAATCATGGTCAGGCTAAAGCCGGATTCTGCGATCGGTCTGGGTATGTACAGACCCCGAACATTGAGAAATATAGAATCAAATAAAGTGATACTTTGACGCGGAGAAGGAAGCGAACGCAGTACCGCAAAATACCAAAACAGGATTTGTAGCAATAAGGGAATATTTCTGAATACTTCGATATAAAC
>CAMYIF010000102.1 GCA_947258415.1 uncultured Pseudomonadales bacterium | reverse complement strand
CCGTTTTTAATTTTACGCTGCAACCAATACAATATACCCCGGGATATGCAAGTCTTCAGATTAAACTTGTCTGCAAGTTTCAGGGCAAGCCCGCACTTTTTCTCAAAGCAAACACAACCAGGCAATATGGTTAAGTCATAACAGGGCAAAGATACTGATGGTGGAACTGGGCATTAAAAATCGCCTGCGCGTGGTTAAAAAAGTTGATTTCGGATTCTACCTCGATGGCGAGCAGTTCGGCGAAATACTGTTGCCAAAACGCTACGCACCCGATGATTTAGCGTTTGACGAATGGCTCGAGGTTTTCCTTTATCTGGATTCTGAAGACCGTATTATTGCTACCAGCGAAACACCTTTCGGAATGGTTGGCCAATGCGCCTACCTGAAAGTCGTCGATGTTAATGAGACAGGCGCCTTTTTAAACTGGGGTTTGCAGAAAGATTTGCTAATACCCTTCAGCAACCAGATCAAGCCGATGGAAGTTGGCAAGTCTTATACGGTTTTCATTTACCTGGATGAAAAATCTAAACGCATCGTCGGCTCACCAAAACTGAACAAGTTTCTTGATAAAACCCCGAAAAACTATTACCCGAACCAGCCGGTGCAATTAATGATCTGGCAACGCACTGACCTGGGTTACATGGCAATAATCAACCATCGGCACACGGGTTTACTGTTCAGCGACGATCTGTTCAGGCCCGTCAATTCCGGTGAAGTTATTAGCGGATATATTAAAAATATTCGACCTGATGGCAAGATAGACCTGTGCCTTCAACTCCAGGGACAGGAGGCGCGTGATGAAATATCCACGCGAATTATAAATTTCCTGAAAGCCAATGACGGGGTCTTGACGCTTACCGACAAAAGCCCACCCGAGGCTATTTACAGGCAATTTAACGTCAGTAAAGGGAACTACAAAAAGGCACTTGGCAAACTTTACAAGGATCGATTAATCGTCATTGCCAATGATAAAATCACCCTGGTTGATCACGAATAAAATGAACGGCCGGTTTTAGTTTTTACATCCAACCCCCTGCCGCCTAAACCAGGGGCTCACCTGCAAGAGATCAGCATGCACATTCAATGGTTCCCTGGCCATATGCACAAGGCCAGAATGAAAATCAGGGAAGCCCTGCCCGGGGTAGACGTGCTGATCGAAGTTCTCGACGCGCGTATTCCGTTCAGCAGTCAAAATCCCATGATCGAACAACTCCGTGGTAACAAGCCATGCATCAAGGTACTTAGTAAAAGTGACCTGGCAGACACGGATATTACCCGGGAATGGCAACAATATATGGATGCTGTAAAGGGTGTTAAAACCATTGCCATAAGCCCTGACGATCCCGAAAAAACACGGCAGATTACAGAACTTTGCCGAAAAATGATGCCCGACAAAAATGCAGGGGTAAAAAACATACATACCATGATTGTCGGCATACCCAACGTTGGCAAGTCCACACTGATTAATACGCTGGCGGGAAGAACCATCGCCAAAACCGGCAACGAACCTGCGATCACAAAAAGCCAGCAACGTATTAATTTAAACAATGGCATTGTTCTGTCTGATACGCCGGGGGTTCTTTGGCCTAACGTTGAAAATATCAACAGTGGCTATCGTCTGGCGATAACCGGCGCTATCCGGGACACCGCCATGGAATACCTGGACGTTGCCTGTTTTGCCAGCGGATATTTAATGCAGGCCTACCCCAGGCAATTAATGCGACGATACCAGCTCGATGAGTTGCCAGGCAGCGCTTTGGAGGTCCTCGAAAGTATCGGTCGACGTCGGGGTTGCCTGCGCAGCGGCGGAAAGGTCGACCTGGAGCGCGTGTCAAAAATTCTGTTACACGAAATACGCGCCGGTGCACTGGGACCCATCTCTCTGGAAACACCCGCCATGGCGGAAACAGAATCAGCGGAACTTATTAAAATTCGCCAGCAGAAAGCCGAAAAAAAAGCAGCACGGAAGGAGAAATGGAAAAATTCCCGTTAGAGGATTTTACTTTCAATAAAGCGCAATGCTGCCAAACCGGATATTCCTTCCATGCATCTGCCAGTTTAGCGCGGCTTATTGCCCAACGCGCAGATAATCAACGGCTTTATCAACAAATTCCAGTTTTTGTCGAATGGTTTTGTTGAGCACAAAAGGATAGGCATCATCCAAGCCAGCAGATCGATTCAACTCGTTCAGGACAACGCTCAATTTTTGCCACAGCAGAATTCGCGCCTGGATGCCGATCTTCTTTTGTGGCGGAGGAATAACGCCGTAGGAAAGCGCCGTTTCAATGGCATCGTAAATAAACAGGTAATGCCCCCAGACTTCTGCCCAATCTTCAGCCGGATGGGCGCTCGCATAGGGAGAGATGTAATGTTTCTGCCAATTATCCGCGGGACCATGCTTATAATAATTTTCCATCGTCGAGCCATAATCTATACTTTCATCGCCAAACAACGCTTCAAACTCTTGCATTAACTGGTCGTTCTTTTTCACAAAAGACCAGATGAAATGACCCGATTCGTGGCGCAGGTGTCCTATCAGGGTACGGTAAGTTTCGTTCATTTCCTGCTTGACCGCGGCTCGCTGTACATCGTCAGCCTCGAGTGCATTAATGGTAATCAGTCCGTCCAGATGCCCGGTATGAACAAAAGAGCCGGAGAAATCTTCAAAATTAGTGCGATGATCTTCAATCAAATCAAACAACAAGCCTTTTTCAGGATTACTGTGCCCGCTTGAAATTGATATCTCCAGCCTGAACAGGGTAAATAGCAGACGTTTCTTGGCATGCTCAAAATTGTTCCAGCGTATTATATTTGTCGGGTTATCCAGATTTGGAATGGTGCGATTCAACTGGCAGCCCTTACAAAAGGTGTGCGGGTTATCCACCGGGATCAACCAGTTACAGACACCGTATTGCACGCCATTATGGCATTGTAAAAACTCCCTGCCAAAATGATCCACTAATACCTGCCTGCCCGTTTGGTCGCTACCACCTTTTTTGCGAAGCGAAAGCATTTCCATGCTTTCGGGGTCAAAACCCAGGGTTGCAGAACAATTGACACACATCAGGTCATGGAAAAAAACCGCTTGATCGCATTCATGGCATCGCCAGGATTTCATGTTTTGTCCTTTTTACCTGTCGAGACGGGAGACTGTTCGGAAAACTCGAACCAGCTCTTGTTAATAACCCCGTGCAGGAGATTAATTTGCGTTTGAAACGTATCGATAAAATCGTGAAGTTGTTTATGGGACTGTTGCTCGGCATCAAACCCGTCAAGTATTTTCATCATGCCATCCACCTGCCGCGCGGCAGCTTCAGATGATTTCAGGCTTTTCAGAATATGCTGTATCTCGGACATACAAAAGAAAAGTGAACGCGGAAAACTGTGACTTTTAAACAGGAAGTTGATGACTTCGGGCGAATCCACCAGCGGACCAATTTCAATTCGATAGGCACTATTTGCCGAAAGGGAACTCAACAGGTTTACCCAAAACAGGGAGCTTTTCGATATGGCAACCTCGTCCTTTTCACCAATGGTCGCGGCATCAACATCAATTACCCTGCTTATTATATCCGCATGCTCAATGAAACGCCCGAGTTTCAGGAAGGTATAGCTGTGATCGCGACTGACGGTCGACTCGATTAGCCCGTGAATTTGCTGGTTACGCTTGACAATCTGTTCCAGGAAATCGAATCGGTGTTTACGTGCTATCGACTGACTCGCCATTTCTTCGGCATACAAGTAAAGCTCATTCACTTGCTCCCAAATATCTTCCGGCAGGACATCCCTGGTAGTTCGAACGTTTTCCCGTGCGGCTTTTATGGAAAACCTTAAGGAAGTTGGGTTATCAAGATCGGTAATCAGAAATTTGAGCACATTATGTTCGGTGACTTTTTTGTATTTTTGGTCGAAAGCTTGTTCGGAATCAAAAACCTTTAGCAAGCCGTCCCAACCCAGTTCCGAACCTTGGGGAATATCCAGGATAAACTGGGTATAAGCGTTTAATAACCGCGCGGTTCCGGCACTGCGCACCAGGTACCGTGAAGTCCAGTACAGGCGGTCTGCTACCCTCGATAACATACTCATCACTTTTACTCCACGATCCAGGTATCTTTGCTGCCACCACCCTGCGACGAATTAACAACCAGTGATCCCTTGACCAGCGCGACGCGCGTTAATCCACCCGGTGTAACCCAGCTTTTCCTGGCCTGCAGAATGAACGGACGCAGGTCCAGGTGACGCGGTTCTACCTTGCCATCGACATAAATAGGTGCGGTAGATAACGATAACGTCGGTTGGGCAACATAATTGCGAGGCTCCTTGTTGATCAGCTTGATAAACTCTCTGTGCTGACTCTTTGTTGCCTTAGGTCCTACCAAAAGACCGTATCCACCGGACTCGTTGGCCGGTTTGACCACCAGCTTTTCAATATTGGCAATTACGTATTCGCGGTCTTCCTTGTTCATGCACAAATAGGTTTTCACATTATTAACTAACGGTTCTTCCTTCAGGTAATAGCGGATCATATCCGGGACAAAGGCATAAACTACCTTGTCATCGGCAACCCCAGAACCCGGTGCATTGGCTATGGCGACATTACCTGCTTTCCAGGCGCGGACAACGCCGGGAACACCCAGGGCAGAATCCTTGCGGAATTCTTCAGGGTCCAGGAATTCATCGTCGATTCTTCGATAAATAACATCGACCCTCTCTCGGCCGTCAACTGTGCGCATGTAAACGATATCATCTTCGCTCACGAACAGGTCGCTGCCTTCTACCAGCTGTGCGCCCATACCCTGGGCCAGGAAGGCATGCTCAAAATAGGCAGAGTTATAAATACCCGGTGTCAGCACCACTATACAGGGCCTTTTTCGTTGCCGCGGAGAAAGCGAGGCAAGCATGGTGTAGAGTTTTGACGGGTAATCATCCACCGGCAGGATATTGTGGTTTTCAAAAATGTCCGGTAAAACCCGCTTGGTAATTTCACGGTTTTCCAACATATAGGAAACGCCCGATGGCACACGCAGATTATCCTCAAGCACATAAAACTTGCCATCACTGTTACGCACAAGATCGGTACCGCAAATATGTGCCCACACGCCAAACGGGGGTTTGATTCCGCGGCACTGCTTCTTGTAGTTGGGCGAGTTCAGGACAATATCCGCCGGGACAACTCCGTCAGCAAGAATTTTTTGTTCGTTGTAGA
Source organism: uncultured Pseudomonadales bacterium (assembly GCA_947258415.1). Lineage (GTDB taxonomy): Bacteria > Pseudomonadota > Gammaproteobacteria > Pseudomonadales > IMCC2047 > CAMYIF01. Next base: position 7,964 of record CAMYIF010000102.1, on the reverse strand, counting down.
TATCGTTTATGAAGCAATTTAACGCCCTGGTACGCTGGATCAGGCCCGCACTGATAGTTTGCCATTCTTTGGCAGGAATCGGGCGCGGAATAATATCGAAAGCCGACCGGCGCATGGCCATGTCATCATCGGATATTTTCTGTAATTGATTCACCAGGCGCCTGGAAACCGGACGCGGTTGACCATTCTCATTGATCAACTCGTCGTAAAAGCTGCCCGGTCTATAGGACTGCCAGTTTTTCTTCATTAAATTACCCAACCATATTGTAATTATTTATTCCATCCGGCCAATACTAAAGTAAATTTCGGATTGCAACTAGTTATCTTGATTTATTAAAACGCCTCGCTTTCCGATAGCTGACCATCGGTACGAATGTGTTTTTATCCTCAGGGCTTGCTCGTGTGCATCGGGTAAAAATCAGGAAATACCGGTAAAAAGCCCTGTCACGACATGCACAGGCCAGCATTCGAATTGGTTTTGGTAAATGCGTCAGAATTGAATACCATAAACCCTGTTGAACAAATACTGGTGAGCAAACTCTAATTAAAACCTTCATCGAGAAGCCAGCTATGCTAGACGAGTGGTCAAAAATTATTATATTAATAGGCGCAGCAGGAATTATTGGCTACCTCGCGCAGAAAACCGGACTTTGCATGGTGCGGGGGGTACTGGAATTTCGCAAAGGTCGCCCCATGCTTATCCTGGCCCTGTTGCTCTGCGGTATCTGCGCATTGGCAATTCTTCCCCTGGCAGCGTCGCTGGGCCTGAACACATCCCTTCCCCGCTATGAATGGCATTATTTTTTCGCACTCGGCGGACTGATATTTGGTTTGGGGTCATCGGCAAATGGCGGTTGCGCAATTTCTACCATGTCACGCCTGGCCCAGGGTGAAATAACCATGATTGCCACCATGGTTGGCTGGGTAACAGGCTGGTGCCTGTGGGCGCTCTGGATACCCGATGGCTACCAACCAACACCTATCGGCGGAGCCTCCGACCTGACCATTATACTGGAGGTGATTGCCTTGAGTATTGCAACCATCTGGGCGGTTACGCATTCACCCCAGGGAAGGAAATTGTGGCTAAGCGTCATGGCTATCGGCCTGGTAGCCGGCCTGTTATTCGCACTGCAACCGCATTGGTCACCCAGTTATCTGCTGCAGGATTTTGCCCGGGTAACCCTGCACAACGAAACCGGGCGCTGGCCAACCAACGACCGGTTTGTGATATTAATAGCGCTCTTGTCGGGTATGTTTATCGCCGCATGGCTGAGTCACCACTTTGTCCTGAAAGCAATCCATTTCAGTGATTTAATGATTCATCTCGTGGCGGGCACTGCGATGGGTATCGGTGCGGCCATGTCACTCGGAGGTAACGACACCCAGCTGCTTATCGCTATGCCGGGGTTTTCACCCGGCGGTGTGGTGGCGGTAATTTTTATATTACTGGGTATTTACATAGGATCGCTGGTTCCGCAACCGGCAACGTTAACTAAAAAGGATGTTACAACCAACTAACCTGGCATATGAGTGTGCTTTTTAGCAGAAACTCACAGGTTCTGTGTATTCAAGGCACGCGTCCGGCCAGGTAATTTCGCACCAAAGATCGTAATTAAGGTCTATTTCTCCAAACATGAGCTTTGCAAACGCTTCAGCTCCGCTGGACAACCAAATATAATCCGGGTCAGCCGGTTTTGGTCATGGTTATTGTTTGTGTGTTAGCGTACCGTTTGGCATGCAGGCTACTTCTCGTCAGTTTGGGCCCGTTTTAAACTGCCGCAAACAGGAAATAATAAATAGTCAGGATTCTAATTTATGATCACATTTGTTCAGATACTGGTTTTGGTTTCAATTGCTGCCTGGTGTTTTTACCAGCGCTCAAAAATGCAAACAGCATTAATTGCATTGGGCGCCGCCTTGATTGTGGTGACATTAATATCGGGCTTCAGGTTTTTACCCTGGCTGCTTTATACACCCTTTGCACTTGCCTGGTTTTTTGATGATCCGAGGCGCAAATACCTGACGAAACCGATATATAACCTGTTTAAACCCATGATGCCGTCCATGAGCAGTACAGAGCGCGATGCACTCGAAGCCGGTGACGTCTGGATCGACGGAGAACTGTTCCAGGGTAATCCGGATTGGCAGGGTATTCTTAATATTCGCCCGCCGAAGTTGAGCGACGAGGAACGGGCCTTTATGGACAACCAGGTAAGAACCCTGTGTGCCATGATCGATGACTGGGAAATAATCCAGGACCGGGATATCCCTGAGGCGATTTGGCAGTACATCAGGGAAGAAGGCTTTTTTGGAATCATTATTCCAAAAAAATATGGCGGCAAGGAATTTTCTGCGCTGGCTCACTCGACCATAGTGTCTGCCGTTGCTTCACGAAGCGCCAGTGTGGCGGTTACCGTGATGGTACCAAATTCGCTGGGCCCGGCCGAACTGTTACTTCACTACGGCACGGAAGATCAAAAACAGCAATACCTTCCCGGTCTGGCCAGTGGCAAGGAAATCCCCTGCTTTGCCCTTACGGGTCCTGAAGCTGGCAGCGACGCCGGCGCCATGACCGATACCGGTCATGTGAAAATGGGCGAATACAAGGGCGAACAGGTTCTCGGCATTGAACTGAACTGGAACAAGCGTTATATCACCCTGTCCCCGGTGGCAACCGTGCTGGGCCTTGCCTTTAAACTATACGACCCTGATCACCTGCTCGGCGACCAGGACAAGGAGGCTTACGGCATTACCTGCGCGTTGATCCCTACCAGTCATCCGGGTGTTCAAATCGGGCAACGCCATTACCCGATGGGCCAAGCCTTTATGAATGGGCCAACAAAGGGTGAAAACGTATTTATTCCGCTGGACTGGATCGTTGGTGGAAAAGACTACGCTGGCAAGGGCTGGAGGATGCTGGTGGAACTACTTTCCATTGGACGAGCAATTTCACTACCGGCCATGGGCACGGCAATCGGTAAACTTTCCTACCGTATGACTGGTGCCTACGCGGTTATCCGTGAACAGTTCAATACTTCCATCAGTAATTTTGAAGGCGTCCAGGAAGCTCTGGCCCGGATTGCCGGCTACACCTACCGGCTTGAGGCCACGCGTCAACTCACAGCCCACGCGGTAGACCTGGGAATCAAACCCTCGGTTGTATCGGCGATTGCCAAGTATCATATGACCGAAATGAGCCGCACCGTAATCAATGACGCCATGGATGTTCATGGCGGTCGCGCCATAATAATGGGTGAAAGAAATTACCTGTCAATCAATTACATGGCTTTACCGATATCGATCACTGTCGAAGGCGCAAACATTCTCACCCGCAACCTGATGATCTTTGGCCAGGGTGCCATGCGCTGCCATCCGCATGTATTCAAAGAGATGGAAGCCATCAATGATCCCGATGAGCAAAGGGGATTGCTTGCTTTTGATAAGGCCTTCTTCTATCACCTCGGTTACAGCACCAGTAATTTTATTCGTTCGCTCTGGCTGGGCCTTAGTGGCTCACGCCTGGTATCGGCCCCGGTAGACGATGAAACAGCGCAATATTATCGCCAGTTGACGCGCATGAGTTCAGCACTGGCACTGGTAGCAGACTTTTCCATGCTGGTACTGGGTGGAAATCTCAAGATACGCGAGCGCCTTTCTGCCCGTTTGGGCGATATCCTTAGCCAGCTCTATATCAGTACGGCGGTTTTAAAATATTACGCGGACCAGGGAAAGCAACCTTCTGATCTGGTCTACGTCCACTGGTGCTTGCAAACATCCTTGAATGAAGCCCAGCAAGCACTGGAAGATTTTTGCGCAAACTTCCCGGTCAAATGGCTGGGAAAGGTATTATGGCAGGTCATTTTCCCGTGGGGACGCCCTTACCGTTCACCCTCCGACAAGCTGGACCATGCATTGGTCGAGCCGATGGTCACCGAGAGCGAATTACGCGATCGATTGACCAGGGATGCCTACTTTGGCACAACCGATGAGGATATTACCGGTAAAATTGAGGTTGCCTTCAAAAAGGTATTGGCTGCTGCTCCGGCATCGCAAAAGCTTCGCAAGGCAATTAAAGCCGGGGAAATCAGCGAATCGACCAACTTTGCCCAGGTGTTATCCACGGCTGTCGACAACAATGTTTTGACAAAAGGAGAAGCCGACCAGGTGGCACAGGCAAAAGCCGCGCGCTGGAATGCCATACAGGTGGATGACTACGGTCCGGAATGGTTTGCTGGAGTAAGCAAGCCCTGATCCTGGTATCAGCTTGATGCTTGTTTAATGGCCGCCCTGCCCGGGTTCCATAATTGCAGTAATCCTGGCAGGGCTTTCGTTTGCGATCCGCAGCCATGGTGACTCATTAAAAATAGGCTACGGGTTTTGAGGCGTTGTTGGTGCCTCTTGTTCATCTTCGGGTAACTCTTCGTCCAACGACTCAAACTTTTTCAATGCCTGTTCGCAGGCATTGCCTTTCACGGCAGTTGTGACCTCTTTCACTATTCGCCCGGTAATTGCCTGTCTAACAATCCCCTGTGCAACCAGCGACGCACCTCCTGTGGAGGCAGCCAGGCCAATTGTGGCGCCGCTTTGTAACAAACCGGCAACATCAGTAGCAGGGGAGGGTTGAGCCAATGTACCCCCTACCTTGACGAATTTGACCAGGCTGCCGACATTAACACCTATCCCTTCCTTGGCTGTGGGGCTGACCCGGATATCAATGGATTCGTCGTTCAAATCGATCTTCCCGGACCCGACGATGACCATTTTTGAGGTCTCAACAACCAGTTTCTTATTACTCTTTAATACACCATCTTTTGCTTTAAAATAAACCAAAGCGCATTCCAGTTCGGTTTTCGGTTCTGTCTTGGCAAAAGGGTTAAGCTTGGAAAGCGTTTCCATAAAAATATCTGAGCCAAAAACGTTAATCATGCTGTTTTTGACTTTGGCTTTTTGCAGAACGAACAGAATTCTACCATTGAGTGAGGCCGCAATAACCCGGGGCGAAGCACCGGCTGCGGTGACATTTATTTTAATGTTGGTCAAACCACCATCAAACTCATCACTGTCGATCAGCTCCAATGAGCCCAAATTGAAATTATTCACCAGCAGGTTAGCCTTTAACTCCGCTCCCTGTTCCAGGCTATTGAGGCTAAAATCCGCTTCGAGACCACCTTCGCCATAATTGGCCTTCATCGGATAAATCCGGAGTTTTCCCTTATCGGCTTTAGCCACCGCAGCAAACTCAGAAAATTCCGCATTATTGATTTTTAATTTTTCAGCGACGATTGATACATCAATATCGGCAATTTGTAGCCAACGCCAATCCAGCGGTTTGTCAGAAAAGACTTTGGGCCCCTCGGCTTTGACTGGACCCGTTTCAGCAACCTTGGCATCAGTAGTGCCAATATCAGCACCTGCACCCGTTCCTGTCGCAGCGTCTGTAGCGGGAACAGAGACTGTGCCAACAGTCGTCGTCTCTGTCCTGGTTTCAGTTGCCTCGGTCCCGGAAGCAGTCGCACTCGATGAATCTATATCCGCTGTTTTAGCAGTGGTTTCAATCCTGGTAGCAGTCGCAGCAGGTGAATCCACCGCCATAACCGAAGCACTCGTTTCAGTCTTGTCGACAGCCGCAACAGGCGGTTCTAATGACGCAACCTCGGCAGTTGCTTCAGAAACAATGGCAGTACCCGCAGTTTCGGCAGGCGCTGGCTTTTCTTCCGGTTTAATTGCTTTGCGGGGTTTTTCGCTTTTCTCGGGTTTAATGTAATGCAGGAATTTTGATTTCAGGTCAGCCCTGATCTTCAATATGTCTGCAGAAGAATTGACGTAAACATCACCTGACAGGTCAGACCTGGCAAAATTTAACTGTATATTATCAATAGAATAGGTATTGGTGTCGGTGGTGATATCGGTTTTTAAGAGCAAGGGCGTATAGTGCTTTAAATCCCTGGGCAACAGCGGGGCAAAAGAGCCTAATTTTTCGATTTTCACATCAAGCTTTAATTTGTTTTGCTCAGCGCCATTTAAATTAAAGCGCCCGGCAGAGGCAAGCTTTATTTTCCCCGTGCTCAGGTCAAATTTTCCATCAACATCGGCACCCTGAGTTGACAAAGCAAGCGGCCTTAAAGCTCCGGTGATCGATACCGTTTCCCTGATTATGGTTTCTGTTGGCACCGCTTCGGCTACTACCGGTTTGATGCCGGAATCGGTTTGTTTATTTTCTGCCTGGTCAACCTGGGTGGTTTGTGATTGCGCCTCTCTGGCGGTTGACGCTGGCACATAGGCAATGACATCCCCTTTGAGCTTTTCAATACGGATTTCCTTTGCATCAAATCCCAGTGAAGCATCCAGGTTATTTATTTGATTGCGGCCAAGGCTTAGCTTGCCAATGGATAAATCCAGATCAAGTTTACCGAGGGTGGTTAACCAGCCCCAGGCAATGGCACTTTCAGGGCTTGGGGTAACAGGCTTCTTGCTTTTACCCGGGACATTGCCACTTTTAACTTCAGTTTTGGCAACGGGTGATCCAACGGTCTTTTCATCCGCATTTGCGGGAGGAATCAATGAAGTAAGATCCAGTGCATCGCTGGTTAGTTTTAATTTGGTTCTATCGCCAACTCGTTTGTATTCCAGGAAGCTGCCCATGGCAAGTCGAACCACGCCGGACTTGTACTCAACATTAACCTCGTATTGCCCGGCATTCTGTCTGGCGATGCTGGTACTAATCAGAATGGCCTGGGTTTTATCCTGGCCAACCTGTACGATTTTCAAATTGGAAATATCGATATTAAAGAAACTGAGATAAGGCCTAATATCAATTGGAGCAGGCCTGGTGGGTGGCGCTTTTGGTTCTTCTGGTTGTTCGGTAATTTCTGGTAAATACAGGGTCGTCTGTTTGGCACTCAACGACCAAAAGGGCGATTTACCTCGAATGGCCCGCCACAGGTTTATACTGGCCTGACCATCAGCCAACTCAAGAAGTCTTGTGTTGTCTTCAGTAGCCTGGCTAACGGTCAATTGTTTGGTGTTGATACTCAAGGGTAAAAACGTCAACGAAAATTTATCTGCTTCAAGCCTGTAACCCGTGGAGGTCTCGACAATACCGAATAAGCTGCTCGGCGCAAACCGTATCCATGCGATCGTTGCCGCAAGCAATAGCAAAACGACCAATACCAGGTACATAAACCCGCGAAAAATTTTAATAAACAAACTGACCCCTTAAGGAAAATTGAAACTCAGGTATTACCAACCAGAACGGCAACTGATAATCGTTACCAATGTAGACACCAGATTACTAAATAGTTTGAATGGATAAAATGAATATTTTAATAAACATAAAACATCAAAACACTCGATGCTGACAATGAGCCGGGCAGTATTTCAAATGCGTTTCCATCTGATAATTGCGGTATTAGTCACCACCCTGATTTATGATACAGTCCGCATTCGGTTCATGACAATCTATTCAACAGCGGTATGACCTAACCTAGGCTTCAGAAAAATTTCTCTTATATGAAAAAGACCCTGTACATTACACTTCTCTTTATCCTCATTGCCATTGCTTATTACTTCACCTTGTATGAAAAATCCGCTACTACAGCCGATCTTTCCTCAAGTAATGCCGAGCAACAACGTTTTCCCTGGCACATCCAGGTACTGAACAACGGGATGACCCGGGTATTCAACATTACTCCGGGTAAAACCACCTTCAAACAGGCAGGCGCCGTTCTCGGCAGTGACCGGGAAACAGGCATACTAATCAATCAATCTGGCCTACCCCGGCTGGAAATGTACTACCCCAGCTTCAGGGCAGGCCCTATCACCGGCAAGCTGATTGTAATGGCCGACGCTGACCCCGATGCGCCGCCGTCACCCGCCGGGTACGGCGGCTGGGGAATCGACGGATTCGACAACCCCGACACCTGTGCCAGTACCGGAGCCGCCGGCGTGCCGACGTACACCTTCTG